>NZ_JBHVPP010000012.1:41918-200101 GCF_042887295.1 Streptomyces sp. NPDC057950 | reverse complement strand
TGGAGTTCGCGCTGAAGACCCTCCAGTTACCCCCCCCCCGGGCCCGGGGCCCCCCCCGCCGGCGGGCCCCGGGTTCAACCCGGGCCCCCCCACGGCGATCGGCCGCTCGGCGGACGCGGGGCCGAACCGGCCTCCGCCGCCGATGACGGGGAACGCGCGTGCCCGGGCGCGTTCCCCGGACGCGGCGTCGCTCAGCCGGCCTTCGACCGGCGCGCCCTGCTGAACCGGCGCATGAGCGGGGCCTCGACCGTGGAGTAGAGCACCCACGACAGCAGGACCGTGACGGCGGCGGTGCCCAGCAGCATCGCGAAGCCGGCCGTGTCGGAGTACATCTGCTGCGTGCCGAGCGCCTTGCGCAGCCAGGACAGTGCCGTGTAGTGCAGCAGGTAGAAGGCGAAGGAGATCTCGCCGAGCCGGACCATCGCGCGATTGCGGAACAGCGTGAAGCGGCCCTCGATGTCGGCGGTCGCCGTGGCCGCGATCAGCAGCGCGATCGGCAGGATCATCGTGGCGCGCTGGCCGTACAGGTAGGGCACGTGGAAGGTCAGCGCGTATCCGCCCACCAGCAGCACGCTCGACCAGACCATGCCGATGTCGCGCCAGCGTCCGTGCCTCACCGCGAGCGCCACCAGGATGCCGAGGGCGAAGTCGACCATCCGGACCGGGGGCAGCACGTAGGCGAACCAGTACTGCGAGACCGAGAGGACCTGGCCGCTGGGCACCCGCGGGGTCTTCGGGAACAGCGCGTACGCCAGCGCGGGGGTGGCCACCACCGCCGCGATCGTCCCGGCGATCCAGTACTTCAGGTGGCGGGGGTCGATACGCCGGAACAGGTGCAGCAGCAGTGGGAAGCACAGATAGAAGACGGCTTCCACCGCCAGCGACCAACTCGGTGAGTCCACGCTGAAGTTGGTGAAGTAGCTGGGCACCCACACCTGGACCATGAAGAGGTTGGCGACGGCGACGCGGCTGGAGGTGTAGGAACCGGCGAACAGCAGCATGGCGAGGGCCCAGGCGACCACGTAGATCGGGTAGATCTTGACGAACCGGCGCCGCCAGAACGCCGTCGTGGTGTCGCTGTCCCGCGCCGACCAGGTCAGTACGAACCCGCTGAGTACGAAGAAGAACGCCACGCCGAGTCCGCCGGACTGCCCGAACCAGTCGGCCAGGCGGTACTCGGTGCGGTCGTCGGCCAGCAGCCGCAGCGGGGGTATCGGGAGGAAGGCGTGGTGGGCGAAGACGACGAGCGCGGCGGGGAACCGCAGGCCGGTGAGGGACGGCAGCCGTGAGGGGCCGGGACGTCTCGGCCCCTCGGCGGCGCCGCTCTCACCGGCCGGCGCGGAGCCGGTCAGAACTTGATCAGTGGCCATGGGATCTCCGTTGTCGGGCCGTTCTCGGGGAGTCCTGCGGTGTCCGGTCCCGCACGAGGGGGAAGGGACCGGGTCTGCACAGCGCACGGACCGGTCTGGTCGTGCGCGGTGTCGGTGCCGGCCGAGGCCGTCCGTCACCTCGCCCTACTGCGTTTCTCCGGGTGGGGAGGCACACCGTTTTTTGTACCGTCGCGTGCTAGTGGCGCGCTCAAGGGCCAGGGGCGGACCGAGCCGGCCGGGGTGGTGTCGCGCTCGACCCGGCGACCGGGCCGACCACACGTCAGAAACCCGCGCGTCGGTGACGCGCGGGCCGGTCGGCCGTGCCTCGGTGACGCGCGGGCGCGTGAACCGTCAGCCGTCTTCTGTGCGGTTGTCGTCCGGAGGGGGGCGGGGGAGCCGTTCGCCGCCGGTCTCCCCGGTCGGCCGACGCCACCGTCCCATGACCTGGTGACGTCGGCCGGCCGACCGACCGCACCGTGCCCTGGCCCGGTGCGTGGGCGCGGTGGCTCAGTAGCGGACGTCGCTCTGGACGAGCGGCGGATACACGGTGGAGGTGTGACCGTCGACGGTGGTGCCCGCGAACTGCAGCATCGACCGCAGGGCGCCGTGCATCGGTGCCGGGTAGTCCAGGTCCGGCGCCGACACCTCGTCGAGCCGTCGCAGCTGTTCGGGCGTGAGTGTCACCTCCAGGCCGGCGAGGTTGTTCTCCAGATGGTCGACGCGCCGAGCGCCCAGAATGGGTACGACGGTGCCCTCGCGGGCCCGCAGCCAGGCCAGCGACACCGCCGCCGAGGTGGTGCCGAGTTCGCCGGCGACCGCCGCCACGGCGTCGATGACGAGGTACTCGTCCTCGCCGGGGCCGCCGACGAAGGCCGCCCGCGCGGAGTCGGTGACCTGGGTGTCCCGCCGGTACTTGCCCGACAGGAAGCCGTTCTTGAGCGGGCTCCACGGAACCAGCGCCATGCCCTGGTCGAGCGCGAGCGGCGCGAGTTCACCCTCGACGGTGCGGGCCAGCAGCGAGTACTCGACCTGCAGGGCGATCAGCGGGCTCCAGCCCTTCAGCAGCGCCGTCGTCTGGGCCTGGGCGGTGACCCAGGCAGGGGTGTTGGAGAAGCCGATGTAGCGGATCTTGCCGGCGGTGACCAGGTCGTCGAGGGCGCGCAGCGTTTCCTCGATCGGGGTGTGCCGGTCCCAGTTGTGCAGCCAGTACAGGTCGAGATGGTCGGTGCGCAGACGGCGGAGGCTCTCGTCGAGCTGGGCGATGACCGACCGGCGGCCCGCCCCGCCCCCGTTGGGATCGCCGGGGAAGAGGTTGGTGAAGAACTTCGACGCCAGCACGACACGATCGCGCCGTCCCGGACGCGCGGCGAAGAAGTCGCCGAGGATGCTCTCGGAGTGGCCGTTGGTGTAGAAGTTCGCGGTGTCGATGAAGTTCCCGCCCCGGTCGAGATAGGTCTCCAGGATCTTCTCGGACTCCTCGACGCCGCATCCGGCACCCCCGGGGTCCTCCCCGAAGGTCATCGCGCCGAGGGCGAACGGGCTGACCCGCAGTCCGGACCGGCCGAGGGTGACGTAGTGGTCGAGAGGCATGACGGTGCTCCAGGGGTGTCGCGACGGATGCGGATCTGCTGACCACCATCGAAGCGCGGGCGGCAGGGTCCGGAGTAGGCCGATCCGCGCGGGTGCTTGCACGATCCTCTTCGCTTCGCCCCGATCGGGCCTGCCCGGCGACGCCCTGGGCTTGGCTTCCGCGGCGTGAGCGCGCCCCCACCGGCCCGCCGGGCGAGGTCCGTCTCCTCAGCTGCCGCTGAGGATCGTGCGCGGAAGCGACGCGCCGCGGTGTTCGTTGCAGTCGGCCGGTGCCGTGTCACCGGGTGCGGGCCACCTCTGGTGGGACTGGAGGGCGAGACTCACCAGGGTCAGGAGCAGATGGATGTCGGCGTCGACTTCGAGGCGTATGGTCACCCAGCGCGAACCGGGCACCATCCGGACCGCGCCGGCGCCCCTGAGGTGATCCTCGTAGCGGCGGATGGCACGGGCCGTCAGGTGCAGGTCGGCGTCGTGATCGGAGTGGAAGTGCACGATCTCGTCCCGGGCCGAGCGCAGTGCCCGCCCCGTGCCGCAGCTGGGCCGGGCCTCCGAGAGGTCCGGCCAGGCCGCCAGTTGCGTCATGGCACGCAAGGCCAACGTCATGCCCCCATCATGACCAGCTCACCGCCCGGCCACCAGGACTTGGGAATGCCGTAACTGACTTGTGGTTCGAGCGTATCGGGGCATACCAGGGCATAGCGAGAAGGGGGTCGCGGCGGGCGGGAGGAGGGCCGCCCTGACCGGTCCGAAGGTCGGTCACGCCAACTGAAGCGGAGGGTCAGGCCATCCAGAAGAACACCGCGGTCATCCGCTTGTCCTCGATGGTGGTACCCGCGTAACCGGTGGCGCTGTGCATCAGGTTGGCGTTGTACAGCAGCAGCCGGTTGTAGCGATGCGGCACACGGACGTCCTCGACGAACGAGTCCGGTGGCACGAAGCGTGTCCCCAACGCCTCGACGAGGTTGTTGTGGGGCGCCGCCACCACGTTGCCGCCGAGACGGCCGCCGGGCAGGTTCTGCCGGTAGAAGCTCGTCCCGCAGTCCTTGGGCACGGTCGGGTTGAGGTACAGCACCGCGGCGTACCGGCACAGCGCGCGGGAGTCGGTGTGCGGGCGCGGCTCCCCCTCGTCCCTGCCGACCACCTGGATGCAGTTGTGGTTGAGGGTGGCCCCCGAGTCAGTCGCCTGCTGCCACAGTTCCCGCGCTCCGGTGGCCTTCTTCACCAGCCGCTCCACGCGGGCGAGTTCGTCCGGTTCGAGACCCGGCATCGTGCGCAGGCCCGGCCAGCTCTCCGAGGTGTACGGGTGGCCCTTGGCCCAGTCGTCCTTGGCGAGGCAGCGGGCCCGGACGGCTTCCACGTCGGGCAGGACGTCGTCGAGAACCCAGTAGTCCCGGTCGCGGGTCGGTTTCCGGTAGGGGAGGACGGGGAGAGCGGGAGTCCGTGGAGGGTGTGGGGACATGCGGCAGACCATAGTGGCGGCGCCGGTCACCACTGGCCAAGGAATTGGTCAACAGTCTGTCAACTTCGCTTGGTCGCAAGGGGGTCGAGTGGCCGGCCGGGGGGACGGGGCCGGCAGTGCGCGTCCGTCACACCGGTGGCTCCGTCAGCGACTGCTCAGCCCAGATGATCTTGCCGTCGGGGGTGTAGCGGGTACCCCAGCGCTGAGTGAACTGGGAGATCAGGAACAGCCCGCGGCCGCCCTCGTCGGTCGTCTTCGGATGGCGCAGGTGCGGAGCGGTGGCACCTCCGTCCGAGACCTCGCAGATCAGGGCGTGCTCGGTGATCAGGCGCAGCCGGACCGGACCGGGAGCGTGCCGGATGGCGTTGGTGACGAGTTCGCTCACCACCAGCTCGGTGGTGAAGGCCAGCGCGTCCAGGCCCCAGACCCTGAGCTGCTCGGTGGCGGACCTGCGGGCCTGGGCGACCACCGCCGGATCGTCGGGCAGGTCCCAGGTCGCGACCTGTTCGGCCCCCAGCCGACGGGTGCGCGCCATCAGCAGTGCCACGTCGTCGTACGGACGGGTCGGAACAAGATCGTCCACGATCGTCCGGCACAGTCCGTCCAGCGATCCCCGGTATCCCTCCAGCGCGCGTCGCAGACGCTCCCGGCCCGCTTCCGGGTCCCGGCCGGTGCGGGGCGTGGCGATGAGGCCGTCCGTGTGCAGGCCGAGCAGGCTGCCTTCGGCCAGGGTGAACTCGGCGGATTCGAAGGGAAGTCCGCCCACGCCGAGCGCGGGGCCGCGGGGAAGGTCGGCGAAGGAGACCGTGCCGTCGGGGGCGACGATCGCGGGTGCCGGATGTCCCGCGCCCGCCATGGTGCACCGTCCGCTCACCGGGTCGTACACGGCGTAGAGACAGCTGGCGCCGACGGCCTGCATGCCGCTGGTGAGGGTGTCCGCGCCGCTGCCCTCCTCCCGGGCGGCCCGGCTGACCAGGTCGTCCAGATGCGCGAGCACCTCCTCGGGCGGCAGGTCCAGATCGGCGAGCGTCTGCACGGCGGCCCGCAGCCGCCCCATGGCGGCGGCACCGTCGATGCCGTGACCGGCCACCTCGCCCACGACCAGCGCCACCCGGGCCCCGGACAGCGGAATCACGTCGAACCAGTCGCCGGCCAGCCCCGTCAGCTCGTCGGCGGGCCGGTAGCAGGCGGACACCTCCACGGCGTTCTGCTCGGGGAAGCGGTGCGGAAGCAGGTTGCGCTGCAGGACGAGGGCCGCGTCGCGTTCGCGGGTGTAGCGGCGGGCGTTGTCGACGCACAGGGCGGCCCGGCCCACGAACTCCTCAGCCAGGCTCAGATCCTCCTCGTCGAAGGGATCATGGCGACGGCGCCGGAAGAACGTGGTGATGCCCAGGGTCACACCCCGTGCGCGGATGGGCACGATCATGACGCTGTTCAGTCCGAGATCGAAGAAGTGGGCGGCCTGCCGCCCCTCGTCCGCCGTGGCCCACTCCTCGTCCGACGGATCCAGCCGCTGCTCGCGCCACGACCGTCCCTCGGCCAGACACCGGATCGGGGGAGAGCCCGCCTGGTACGTCGCCACCGCGCCGACGGACACGGTGGTCTCGGGCACCCCGGCCCGGGTCGACTGCTGGCCGGCGCGCCGCAGCGGTACCGCGTCCGTGTCGCTCAGTCGGCCGGAGGCCGGCTCGGCTCCCTTGAGCACCGAATCCAGCAGGTCCACGGTGGCGAAGTCGGCCAGGCCCGGCACGGCCACGTCGGCCAGTTCCTGCGCGGTCCGCATGACGTCGAGACTGCGGCCGATGTGCTCCCCGGCCCGGTCCAGCAGTGCCAGCCGCCGCCGGGCACGGTAGCGCTCGGTGACGTCGACCACTGTGTAGTACACACCTATCGGATGGCCGTGGTCGTCGTCGAGCCGGACGAACGACAGGGAGTGCGCGGTCTCGCGATGCGGCGCGGACCGTACGCGGCCCACGTGCTCGAATCCGACCACCGGCTCACCGCTCCGCAGCACCTGGCGCATCCTCGCCTCCAGTGCCTCGGCGTCGAGCCCCGGCTGCACATCGGCGAGTCTGCGTCCCAGCCGCCGCTGCGGCGAGCCACCCCCGAACTGCTCCAGCGCGGTGTTCGACCACACGAACCGCAGCTCCGTGTCCACGATCGCTATGCCCACCGGGGAGCCCGCGTTCATCCGCTCCAGCACGGACCGGCTCATGTTCCAGCCGGGGCCGTCGGCGAGGTCGGCCAGCAGCACCACCCACCGTGTCGGCGCGGCGTCCTCCCGCACCGGGACGGCCCTCACCATCACCCGGACCGCGTGGCCGTCCCGGTGCAGAGCGGACAGCAGTCCGGCCCAGCCCTCGACGCCGCGGCACCGCTCGGCACGCTCCGAGATCCGTGCCGCGTCCTCCGGAAGCAGCAGGTCCACGACATGGTGGCCCACCACCTCCGCGGGCCGGTATCCCAGCAGCCGCTCGGCGTCCGCGGTCCAGCCGGTCACCGTCAAATGGGCGTCGAGCACGAGCGGCGCGGCGTCCGCCACGTCGAAGCGCCGACGGGGCGGCACTTGTCTTTCCTCGCTCACGGCCACGTTGACCCTCTCCGCTCCCCGAAGGTGGTCCTACCCCGTATGTGCCCATTCTTCACGTTGTCCGACCCGGTCACGGGGAGCGGCCGCCGTCCGCGGTCCCGCCGAGGGTCGCCGGGAGCCCACCGGCGGCCCGGCGCAGGCGCCCTCCGCTGAACTCCCGGGCCGGCCGTCACGTATCACTCCCCGGGGATGGCGTGAGCTCGCGCGCGGAAGGAGAACAGTGTGTCTACACCGCCCGAACCGGACCAGCCGGCCAGGCGACGGGCCATCGAGCCCACCCATGTGCAGCGGCGCCGCCGGACGGAGGCACTGGCGCAGCTCCTGAAGGAGGTGCGGGAGCAGCAGTACGGGGCCGATCCGGACGGCGACTACGAGGTGGTCGCCGTGCCCGCCGCCTCCGCGAAGACCGTTTCGGCCGCTGCCGACGAGGAGACCGAGGAAATGCCGCCCGTAGCGGGGGGCGAGGACTACACCCGCGACGCCGGGACCGCGGGCGTCGCGCCGGGACCCGCGCGGCGGACCGCGCGCGCACCCGTCGTCGCGCGGGGGGAAGGGCCACGGCCCGCTCGGGGAAGACGGTCCGGGCCGGGACGGCAGCCCACCCCCGGCCCGGAACACGCACCCGCACACGGTCACGCCGACGGTGCCGGCCGGCGCCGCGCCGCCATCGCCCTGGGGGTGACGGCGGCGGCCCTGGCCGGCTTCGCCCTCGCGCTCCTGCTGCCCGACGACGAGGACGGCCGCGCACAGCCCGGACAGCCCGGAAGCGGCCCCTCCGCGACAGCGGCCGCCCCGGCGCCGTCCGGATCCGCGGACCCGGACGGCGCGGGCACCCTCCGTGAGGGGGACAGCGGCCAGGAGGTGAGCGCACTGCAGCAGCGGCTGCTCCGTATCCCGGACGTGTACGCGGGCGGCTCCACCGACGGCAGCTACGACGCCACGCTCACCGCGGCAGTCGCCCGCTTCCAGCTCTGGTACGGCATCCGGGGGGACGAGACCGGCGTCTACGGCGACGACACCCGTGCCGCCCTGGAATCCCGTACGACGCCGTAGGCCGTCGGAGCGGGGTGTCCGCGGGCGGCTTCCGGGTCCCGTGTCAGGCGGGCAGGGCGGCGAGCCAGTCGATCAGGATGCGGTTGACGTCCTCGGGCCGTTCCTGCTGGATCCAGTGGCCGCAGTCGTCCAGGATGTGGGACGAGACCAGACCGGGCAGGGTCTTGGGGAACGCCGCGATCGCGTCGGCCAGCCAGGTCGTGGACGCGTCGAGGGCGCCTGCGACGAACAGCGAGGGCTGGGTGACGGGCGCGTCGTCGTGGTCGGCCAGGTCCTCCCAGTCGCGGTCCATGTTCCGGTAGCGGTTGAGCGCCCCGCTCGTCCCGGTCCGCTCGAACTCCTCGGCGTAGACGTCGAGGGTGGACTCGTCGAGCCAGTGGGGGAGTCGTCCGGCGGGAAACCGGTCGCGCAGGGTTCCGCCGGGGCTCACGAAGTGCGGGTCCGGCGTGCCGGGGCCGGGCATGGTGTCGCCGGACAGCGCCGCGTAGAAGCCCGCGAGCCAGCCGCGGACGTCGGGCTCGATCTCGGCCTCGGCCCGGCCCGGTCGCTGGAAGTAGGAGACGTAGAACTCCTCGGGACCGCCCATGCGCGCGAAGACGTCGCTGGGGCGCGGGCCGCCGCGCGGCGCGTAGGGCACGCTCAGCAGCCCGACCGCGTGGAACACGTCGGGGCGGACCAGCGCGGAGGTGGCGGCGATGGTGGAGCCCCAGTCGTGTCCGACGACGGTCGCGGACCGCTCACCGAGGGCGTGCACGACGGCGGCGCAGTCCTCCACCAGCTCCAGGATCCGGTACTCGGACACACCGTCGGGCCTGGAGGAGCGACCGTAGCCGCGGACATCGAGGGCGACCGCCCGGTAGCCGGCCGCGGCCAGCGCCGTCAGCTGGTGGCGCCAGGAGTACCAGGACTCCGGAAACCCGTGCACCAGCAGGACCAGCGGGCCGGTTCCCTGCTCCACCAGATGGATCCGGCCGGCCGGCGAGGTCACCAGACGGTGGGTGCGGTCTGCTGCGGACGACTTCGGCACGGATCCTCCCGGGACGTTGCTGCTGCGGTGGGTGCGACGAGCGGGTTCCCGGGGGACCGGTCCTCGCCGTGTCGGCACTACGGGTGATCATGCGGCGACCGGCGGGGCGCGGCCCAGTGATGTTGCCGATCCGGCAAAACCGGGCCGTCGCCGTGGAACACGCGGATCACCTGGCCCGCCGGGCGTTCTCCAGGTCCAGCAGCCGCTGCTTGCGTTCCAGACCCGCGGCGTACCCGGCGAGTGCGCCTCCGGCACCGATCACGCGATGGCAGGGGCGCACGACGAGCAGGGGGTTCGCCCCGATGGCGGTGCCCACGGCCCGTACCGCCGCACGTGACGCCCCGATCCGCGAGGCGATCTCGCCGTAGCTGACCGTCGTGCCGTACGGGACGCCCTCCACGGCTTTCCACACCCGCCGCTGGAAGTCGGTGCCCGCCCCGCCGGCGTACTCGATGGCGAAGTCGGTCAGCCCGCCCTCGAAGTAGGAGGTCAGCTGCGTGACGATGTCCGTGAACGCGTCGTCGTCCCGGGTCCATCCGTCCCGCACGACGGCGCCGGACTTCTGGCCGGGCATGGAGAGCGACACGAGCGCGGTGCCGCCCTTGGCGGTGGCCGACTCCTCGCCCACGAGAAGCAGCTCGCCCAAGGGACTGTCGATGGTCGTCCAGACCGTCATCGGAGGTGTCCTTTCACGCGTGGTCCGAGCGGTGCGAGCACCGCTTCACCTGCCATGTTGCCGTGTTCCCCGCACGGCGTCCGGCGGGATTCGGACACCTAGTGCCGCGGTGGGCGGCCGCCCGCACCCCGCGACGGGTGAGGGACCGACGGCACCCGCCCGCTCCTCGTCCCCGGCGCGAAGTTCGCCAGGACGACACGCGCCCTGCCGCCCACGCTCATCCGTTTCCCCGTCGTCCGGAAGAGACTGGCGGACGGACCGGCGACCCCCGCAACGAAGGGCTGATCACGTGCATCTCCCCTACCAGCGCGGCCGGTTGCACGACCTCCCGGACGACCCGGCCGCGTACGACACCGTTCTCGCCGCCGTCACCGAGGAGGCGCTGGCCCGCCTCACCCCGGACGGCGGCCTCGAACACCCCGCAGCCGTCCAGGACATCGGTGACACCTCGCTCGGCATCACCTCACTGCTGGCGCTCGCCTGGCGGCGCACCGGGGACCCGCGCCTGCCGGAGGCCGTCCGCCGCAGTCTCGCCTTCCATCTGCGCGAGCGCGTCTTCACGCGGGACAACCCCGGCTACCCCAACCTGAAGGTCCGTGACTCCGGTCTGCCGTACGCCCGTTACGTACTGGAGGACGGTGCCCACCCCATCGGCGACTGGCCGAGCACGGTGTGGGCGCTGCTCCAGGCGGTCAACACACTCGAACTGGCCGAAGGACTCGTCGACGGCGCAGAGCACGGCGAACTGCGGGACGTGGCACACGGATACTGGCGCCGGCTGACCGAGGCGACCTTCTTCAACCCGCAGGAGGCAGCTAACCAGGCCATCGGCTGCGTCGTCGGCGGACTCATGCTCCCCCGCCATCTCCCGGCGGGGGAAGGGGAGTCGGTCCGCTCGCACGCGATGCGTCTGTACACCGACGAGATCCGGGCCCGCCGTGTCCGCGACCGGGGAGCCCTGCTGCCCCCCGAGCACGGCGGAGCCTACGACAACAACTACGGACCGATCTCCCTGTCCTTCCTCGCGCAGGCCCACCGGGTCAGCGGAGAGCCGGTCTTCGCCGAGGACGGCGACGCGCTCGCCCACTACCTGGACGCGCGGCTGACGGTGGGCGGCTTCGACATCGGCGGCCCGCGCTACAGCGAACAGCACTGCGGTTTCGAGGCCGTTCTCGGCCTGCGCCGCTTCGGCGGCCGGATCGGCGCCGATCTGGGCCGCTACCGGGGTGACACCCGCTGGGGACGGCACGCGACCGGGCCGGACGGAGCCGTCGACGGCCACTTCGCCTTCATGCTGGTCTGGCAGATCCAGGACACGGCCCGCTGGCACCGCACGCCCAGGAGGGCACCGGTTCGCCACCAACTGCGCGCGGGCGGAGTCTCGGTGGCGTTCGACGACCGGATGACGCCGTCCTTGGTCGAGGCGGCGGGCACCTATCTGCTGCCCACCGCAGTGAACCGGCAGCACGGCGTCGGCCCGGTCGTCGACGGCTTCCTGCTGAGCCGCCCGATGGGCGAGGTGCGGGTGCGCGACCTCGAGAGCGACGGACTGACGGCCAAACTCGTCAGCAAGCCCGTCGTGACCCGCGACCACGTCCTGCGCCATCTCAGGTCGTTGTACGTCACGGACGGCACCAGCCTCTGGATGACGGTCGCCGTCGAACGGCTGGACGGGGACCCGTACCTGCTCGCCGGGATGCCGTACGCCGCCGACGACGGTGACCGGGTCCGCAGGGTCGCGACGGCGGAGGTGGCGTCCGCCGGCACCCTCCGGCTGACTCACCCGCGGACCGGGGGCGCCGACCGCTTCGACGCCCGTGCCCGGACCACCCAGGAGGAGGCGGCCTTCGCCCTCGCCGCCGACCCGCGGGTCTACGGCAACCCCGACGAGGGCTGGCGCCACCTGGTCGCCTCCAGCGCGTTCGAGGCCGGCCCGGTTCCCGGCGCCCCGGAGGACCTGCACGTCTTCGCCGTGCGCTACGGCTCCCCGGGCCCCTTCGCCCCCGTGGTGGAGTACGAGCCCGGGGGTCTGACGATCCTTACCGAGGCGTTCACCGCACTGATGGGGAGTCCGGCGGGCGATGCGCGAGGTGAACCCGGGGCGCGGATCCGGAGGCGGTGACCTCTGGTCCCACGACCAGATCGGCACGGGCCCGCGTCGCGGCGACCAGATCGGCGTTGCGCTGGTCCGTGCCGAGCACCCAGGCCACCGCCGTGTCGTGGTCCTTGCCGAACTCCTCGTGGCGGGCGACGAGACGGCGCACGCGTTCGCCCTCGTCGAGCTCGCAGAACCAGACCTCGTCCAGCCGCGACCGTACGCGCTCCCACGCCGGGTCGCGCAGGAGGAGGTAGTTGCCCTCGGTGATGATCAGACGGGCGGTGCGGGGGACCGGGACGGCGCCCGCGATCGGCTGCTCCAGGGTCCGCTCGAAGCCCGGCGCGTAGACAATGCCGTCGTCGTCCTCGCCCCCGTCCTCGTCGCGCAGCCGGCGCAGCAGCGCCGCGTACCCCGCCGCGTCGAAGGTGTCGGGAGCGCCCTTGCGGTCGCGGCGGCCCAGGCGCTCCAGCTCGACGTCCGCGAGATGGAACCCGTCCATCGGCACCTGCGCGACCCAGCGGGAGCCGGCGCCGTTCAGCTCCCGGACCAGGCGCTCGGCCAGCGTCGTCTTGCCCGCTCCGGGACTTCCCGCGACGCCGAGGATCGCGCGCCGGTCCGGACGGACGAGGGACGCCGCCCGCTCCAGGAGGTCGTCGAAGGTCATGAGCGCCGCCGAGGACGTACGACCGCCGTGCCGGCGGCGAGATCGACGGTCGTACGGTGCGCGGGCGCCCCGTCCTCCTCGTCGTCCCTCATCACCAGGGCCGACCGCCGTTCCTCGAGCTCGTGCTGCTTGCCCGGCGAGAGACTCGCGTGCAGTTGCTCGAACCCGGTGGCGGATATCTGGCCCTGCCGCGCGCCGTTGCGCCACGGCAGGAGGCCGGCCCGTCCGGCACGGAGCAGCGTCTGGTCGGCGAAGGCGGCGAGGGTCAGTGCGAGGACGAGTCCCGGAAGGGTCATGAAGACGGCGAATCCCATGCCACCAGTATCGGGCGCGGAGGCGGGGACCGGCTGACCCGGTTCCACCGGACCTGTGCCGGCTCGGGTGACGGGTGCGGCCGGTGCCGGTGGTCCGGCCGCACCCTGCACGTCAGTCCCGGGCGACGTCCGGCGCGATGTCCTCGTACCGCTCCCTGGGGGCGGCCGGCGCCGTGGCGCGGAGGGCCGCCTTGGATGCCTTGGACGCCTTGCCGCAGAACGCGGATTCCAGGGTGCCCGCCATGGTGTTGAGCACGTCGGCGTTGTTCGAGGTGTTGGCGAGGGAGGTGACGCTGCGCTTGCCGTCCTTCGAGGTGAAGGCGTACGTGTAGTAGCCCTGCACGGTGCCGGTGTGCCCGTACACGGAGACACCGCAGGACAGGTCGCGGCGGCGCAGACCGAGGCCGTAGCCCTGGGTGCTGTTGACGGTGGTCCACGTCTGCATCTGGGCGAGTTGCGCGGCGGACATGAGCCTTCCGGCCATCAGGGAGGAGAAGAACGTGTTGAGATCCCGCGTGCTGGAGATGACGGCGCCCGCGCTCTGCGCCCAGGACACCGTCTGCGCGGTGGAGTCGACGAGGGCCGCACCGGCCGCGTCGGGGGTGAGATAGCCGTTGGCGTGCGTGCCGGGGATGGCGGTGTCGGGGTGCACGTAGAAGGTGTCGGTCAGGCCGAGGGGTCCGAAGATGCGGTTCTGGTACTCCGTGGCCACCGCGTGCCCGGTGAGCTTCTCGATGAGCATGCCCGCGACGACGAAGTTGGTGTTCGAGTACGAGTAGGCCGCCCCCGGCGCGTTGGTGAGCGCGTGCTTCAGGGACAGGCGCACCAGGTCCTGGTAGCTGAAGACCTTGTTGCGGACGGACTCGAAGCCCGGGACCGTCTGCGCGAACATGTCGTTGGTGTAGTCGTAGAGGCCGCTGCGGTGGCTCATCACATGGCGCACGGTGATCTTGTTGTCGGGCAGCAGTCCGGGCAGATAGGTGTTCACCGAGGTGTCCAGGTTCAGCTTGCCCTCGTCGACCAGCTGGAGCAGGACCACGGCGGAGAAGCTCTTGGTGACGCTGCCGACGCGGAACCGGTCGGCCGTGGTGATGGCCCGCCCGGTGGCCCGGTCGGCGACCCCCTCGGACAACTGGTGGACGGTGCCCGCGTCGTCGACCCGCACCATCGCGCCCGGCGCTCCCTGGGACAGCGCGGTGTGCAGCACGCTCTGCAGCCCGGCGTCGTCGGGTGCGCCCAACCCCGCTGCCGCGACGCTCGTGACACGTGCGGTGTCCGAGCGGCCCGGCGCCGCGGAGGCCGCCTGCGCGGGGACCGCGACGAGGGACAGCAGTACCGCGCCCAGCGCCGTACCCGTGCCCACCGATCCTGAGACCATCTGATTCTTCTCCCGATTCTCTGCACCGGGTTCGCCCGCCCGTGCGGACGTCCGGCGCGCACCGTGCCGCGGACGCGGCGTCGACACCTTCTTTACGCGCCGGAGCGGCCGCGGGTTGCACGGCACGGAGAGGAATCGGAAGGTCCGTCAGAAAGGGGCCGTTCAGCCGCCGAAGAGCTGGGTCCAGTACGTGCCCGCGTCGCCGCCGCCCGCGAGGCCGACGCCTATGCGGGTGAAGTCGGGCTTGAGGATGTTGGCGCGGTGTCCGGGGCTGTTCATCCAGCCGCTGACGACCTCGGCGGCGGAGCGCTGGCCACAGGCGATGTTCTCGCCGATGGTCCGGCGCGCGGAGCCCGCCGCGGCGGCGCGGTCCCAGGGGCGGCTGCCGTCGGGAGAGGTGTGGGAGTAGAAGGCGCGGGCCACCATGTCGTCGCTGTGCGCCTGGGCCGCGACGGTGAGCGGGGTGTCGGCGAGGAGCGGCGGCAGGCCCTCACCGGCCCGCTCGGCGTTGGTCAGCGCGACGACCTCGTGTGCCGTCCGCGCCAGGCCGTCGGTGCTGAACGGCCGCGCCCACAGCGCCGTCCAGTACAGGTCGCCGGAACGGGGGTGGGCTACGTACGCGAGACCCGCCTGGGTGTACGCCCGGTCGTACAGCGTGGCGCGGGACCGCTCGGTGGTGAGGCAGTACTCGACGAACTCGCCGGGGGTGCGCGGGCCTGAGACGAGGTGCTCGCCCACGGTGAGGTACGCGTACCCCGCGGCGGTGACCCGCTGGTAGAGCGACGTTCCGTCCGCACCCTGGGAGCTGAGGAGCCCGCGCGCCGCCATGTCGGAGGCGTGTGCCCGAGCCGCGTCGGCGAGCCGCGCGTCGAGCGACACGGGTGGGGAACCGGCGGCGGCGCGCGCCGAGTTCACCAACTCCAGGAAGCCGTCCGGGCCGGGTGCCGTGACCGCCGGGGTGGTGTCCTCGCTGATGTCGACGCCGAAGTCCCGCGCGATGCCGGCCAGTCCCTCCGCGTACCCCTGGCCCAGCGCCCGCAGCTTCCACTCCGGGCCGCGCCGGTAGATCTCCGCGAGCAGGAGTACGGTCTCCCGCTGCGGGAGCGGGGGAGTGAAGCGCGCCAGGGTGCGCCCGCCGGGGCCGGTGACGAGCAGGGTGGGGGCGGGCAGCCGGCCCAGCGGTGTGCCGGGATCGGCCGGGGTGACGAGCACGGTGACCCGGCTCGCCCCGGAGCGCAGTCCCGGCGGGTCGACCGTCAGGCTCCCACCGGTCAGCCGGGCACCCGGCGCCGCGGGCTGGTTGTAGAAGACGAAGTCGGCGTCACCGCGCACCTTGCCGGTGTCGTCGGTGATGAGCGCCGAGACGTCGAAGGGGCCCGGCACCCGGATCGTCAGGGTGCCGCCCGGCAGGGGCACGTTGCCCCCGGGAACCAGCTCGCTCATCGTGCCGCCCGTCGACGTGGCGATCCCCGCGGATCTCCGGCGCGGGCGCCCACGCCCTTGGCCCGCTCGGTCCGTCAACGTCCGGAGCGCGCGGGAGGGTTCCCGGGTTCGTCGGCGTCGAGCAGCTCAGGGCGGCGCAACGAGCGCAGGGCCAGCAGGAGTACGCCGATGTCGTCCAGGTAGATGGGGTCGGGCAGCAGGTCCGTCGGGAGCAGCAGATAGGCGACGGCGCCCCAGAACACCCAGCGGGAGCCGGTCGGCAGTCCGGCGCGCCGCAGGTCGCGGCGCGCCCGGACGAGCCGGGTCAGGAGCGCGATCGCGACCGCGAGCGCGACGGCACCCAGGATCGCGACGACGACGACCACCGTCCATGTCGTGGAATCCATCAGTCCGTCCAGGGGTCTCGGCGGGAGGTTCGGTTTCTCCCTGTCGTCTTCCCGGCCACGGCGTTCGTACCGCCTCCGGTTCGGCCAGGTGCGGGACGAGGACGTCTACGTGCCTGCGGGGGCGCCCTCGGGCGGGTCACGGCGGCAGAGGACGAAGTCGTCGAAGACGTGCCGGCCCGGCCGGTCGCCGACGGTGTCGATGGCGGCGCGGATGTCGGCCAGCTGGGCGGTCGTCATCTGCAGGGGCGGCTCGTCGGGCTGGTAGGTGGTCCGCACGGGATAGTCCACGCCCGGTCGCCGGGTCATCTCGATGTGACAGCCGAGCACATGGGTGACCGGCCGGTCGGCGCAGAAATTGATCAGGCGGTCGACGGTGCGGGTGAAGGCCGGCCAGTCCTCGACGTACAGCCGGCCGGGATAGACGGTGTCACCGGTGAGGAGGAAACCGGTCCAGGGGTCGAAGTAGGTCACCGAGGCCGCGTGATGCCCGGGTGTGGCCAGGCACTCCAGGACCCGGCCGCCGAGGTCGACGCGGGCGACGCCGTCCGGGTCCCGGTCGAATCCGAAGAACGGCCACGCTGCGTCGAGGGCCGCGTCCACGACCCTGGTGCGGGGGCGGTCGGTGAACTGGCCGTCTCCCGCGACGTGGTCGCCGTGCGCGTGGGTGTGCAGGACCAGCAGCTCGTAGTCGTCCCGGGGGCGCGCGGCCTGCCGGTCCCGGATCAGCCCGTCCACCACCCGTCGCAACGGGAAGTGCGCGGGTGAGGCCGTGGCACCTGTGTCGATGAGCACCGCCCGCGCTTCGCCGAACAGCAGGAACAGGAAGGGCGCCTCGTAGTCGACGGCCATGTTCTGCCGCAGGATCACCGTGTCCGCGTCGTGGACGTGCACCTGGAGGTCCGGATCGGTGTTGTGCTTGGCCGACGGCGATCCGTGGATCCACCGCACATCGAGTGTGCGTGCCGTGGAGGTTCGCTCCCCCGCGCCGGCGTCCACGGCCCTGGGCCCCTGTGCGTCCACGACGTCTCCCGGTGGTCGTCGCACCGCAACCGTCGCCCGGCCCCGGTGTCTCAGTTTCGCGTGGCGGCGCTGTCCGCGAGCGCGTGCGTGACCGCTCGGACGCTGCGGGCGATATGGCTGAGCTGCAGAACCTCGGCAGCGTACATCTTGATGGTGTGCTCGATCACCGACTCCTGCAGTCCGAGGGCGGGCAGCTCGGACCGGGCGGTCTGCAGAGCCGTACGGGCGACACGTATCTCGTGCTGCACCTGGATCTGTGCGTGGCGGCCGAGCAGGACGGGGTGCTTCATCAGGGTCGGGTAGCTCGCGTAGCGGGCCGGCACCAGTTCGCGCAGCCACTTGGCGGCCGACCGCTCCCAGTCGAAGCTGCCGGGGGTCTTGACCTGGCACGGCCAGTCCGAGGTGATCGGTGAATACGTCAGGGCCATGTTCATCGCTTCCGGGTTACGTCGGCGGCAAGGGTGGTCAACGGTTCTGGGGCGGCCCCGGTCCAGGGGAAGGCCGGGGCCGCCACCGCGGGCCTGGTTCGCACGGGGCCCGTCCGATCACCCGGAACCCGTTGCGGGTAGGAGCGGACGGCCCCGGATGGTCGTAGGACGCGGCCTGGAGGTCTCCTGGTCACGATCCGCGAGCAGTATTTATATATACCGGCAGTTTCGCAAGGACATGAAAAAATTCATGCGCGATATGGGGTGATAGATCCCGTGATGCCGCGGTGAGGCGCGGTACGGGAGGGGGTGTCGGCGCGATCGGGGCAGGAGGGTGCCTGGCCCCTCGGGAGGAGGAGGACGCAGGTCTTCCGTGAGAAGTTCAGTCCTTCAGGAAGAACTGGTGCTCTTCGGCGATCTGCTCGTACTCCTCGAGGCGGGCCTGGGTCCGCTCCGGATCGGCGTCGGTCATGGCCTGGAGCAGTGCCGCCGACATCACCACGGGCGCGGCGTACGAGTCGAAGACGAGCCGGGAGCCGGTGCCGACGGTGAAGGTGACGTCGGCCTCGTCGGCCAGCGGTCCGAGCGCCAGGTCGGTGATCAGGGCCACCTTCAGCCCGGCACTGCGCGCGACCCGTACCGCGGTGAGCGTCTCCTGCGCGTGCCGGGGCATGCCGAACGCCAGCAGCCAGGTGCCGCCCGCCTCGCGCGACTGGAGCAGCGCGTCGTACGCGACGCTTCCGCCCCGGGTCACCACCCGGACATCGGGGTGGATGCGGCGCGCCGCGTAGGCGAAGTACTCGGCCAGCGACACCGAGATGCGCAGCCCGAGAACCGTCAGCGGTGTCGACTGCGAGAGCGCGCGCCCGAGTGCGATCACCTGGTCCGGGTCGGCGAAGTCGCGCCGCAGGTTCTCCAGGTTCTCCATCTCCACGTCCACCGCGGCCTGCAGCTCGTTGCCGCGGTCCACGGTGGGCGCGCCCGGGGCGCTGCCCAGGGTGCGGAGCGCGATGGCCTGGAGCTTCTCCCGCAGCGCGGGGTAACCGCTGAAGCCGACCGCCGCGGCGAAGCGGGTCACGGACGGCTGGCTCACCCCGACGCGCTCCGCGAGATCGGTGATCGACAGGAAGGCGGCCTCGGTGATGTGCTCGATCAGGTACTGGGCGATACGGCGCTGCCCCGGCGAGAGCCGCGGCCCGTCGAAGAGTTCCCGGAGCTGGGACGTGGGCGCCGCGCCCGCCTCCGGAGCCGTCTTTCCCGACGTGATCGCGGACGCCTGCGCGCGTGCCTGCTGCGGCGATGGCACCGATGTGCCTCCTTCATGTCCCACGAGGATTCAACATAGCTCACGGACCGTGCTCACCAGGGCATGGATGACCACACGCAGTAGCTCACCGCACGCGGGGCGGGGTGCGGCACGAAGGCCGGGAACCGGGTGGGCGACATCGCCCGGCGGGGACGGGGGACGGCACGGCGACGGTACCGCCATCTGACGATCGTCCGTGGACGTGAACTCGGTCTGGTTCGCGCCAAGTTGACGACCAGCCATGGACAGTGCGCGGGACGGGAGTTGAGGATGAGGATCCCCATCCGTAGGAGTTGTTCATATGCGTAGACGACGCCTGCTGGCCGGCGGTACCGCTCTCGCGGCCGCCGCTTCGCTCCGAACCGCCCTGACGACGCCCGCGCGGGCCGCTGGGACCCCGGTGCCGCCGGGGCCGGGAGACGTGACGCCGCTGCCCACGAGGAGTGAGGTCGTCACCGTCCTGCGGCGCGTGGCCGACCACTGGATCGCCGCGCACACGGACTCCGGTGACAACGGCTGGGCCAACGCCACCTTCTTCAGCGGACTGCTCGCCCTGTACCGCCTGGCCGGCGACGCGCGCCATCTCGCGTACGCCCGTTCCTGGGCGGACCGGCACGCCTACGGGCTCAACGGCGGGGTGACCACACGCCACGCGGACAACCAATGCGCCGGGCAGGCCTACCTCGACCTGTACGAGATCGAGCCCGAGGAAGGGAAGCTCACCGCGATCGAGACCTCCCTGCACCGCATGGTCCACACCGACCGGCCGGACAAGAACGACGACTGGTGGTGGGACGACGCCTTGCACATGGCCATGCCGCCCTTCGCCCGCCTCGGCGCCCTCCGCCGGGACCCGCAGTACTGGCGGAAGCTGTACTCCCTCTACGACCACACCAAGCGCGCCGAGGGCGGCCCCGGCCTGTACGACGCCACGACGGGCCTGTGGTACCGCGACGCGCGCTTCCTCCCCGGGGGCATCCTCTCGCCCTCGGGACGGCCCGTCGTCTGGTCGCGCGGCAACGGGTGGGTGGCGGGCGGTCACGTCAAGACCCTCAAGGCGCTGCCGTCCACGGAGCGCCACACCGCCGAGTACCGCGACACGCTGACGCGCCTGGTGAGGGCCGCCGCGGCGGTGCAGCGCGGCGACGGCTTCTGGAACGTCAACCTCGCCGACGCCACCCATCTGCCCGGCCCCGAGACCAGCGGCACGTCCTTCCTCCTGTACGGCACCGCGTACGCGGTCGGCGCCCGCCTGGTCGACCGGGACGCCTTCCTCCCGGTGGCGGCCCGCGCCTGGAACGGCCTCGTCACCACGGCCGTGCATTCCGACGGCTTCCTCGGCTACGTCCAGAACGTCGGCGACCGTCCGGAATCCAGCCAGCCGGTCACCTACGACAGCACCGCCGACTTCGGTGTGGGCGCCTTCCTGCTCGCCGGCACCGAACTGGCCCGGCTCGCCACGCGCTGACCGCCGGCGCGGCGGCACCCGCGGTCCGGTATGTCCGGGCCGGCCGCGCGCGGCGGCGCCGGCCGTCGCGAGGCCGGGGGTGCCGCCGCTGCCGGCGGGGGATGGATGACAGACTGACCACATGGACGAGCGTGAATTCGGCAGGTCAGGCCAGAAGGCATCGGTCATCGGTCTCGGTACGTGGCAGCTCGGCGCCGACTGGGGCGATGTGAGTGAAGCGGACGCCAAGGCGGTGCTGGAGACGGCGGCGGAGTCCGGGGTGACCTTCTTCGACACCGCGGACGTGTACGGCGACGGACGCAGCGAGCAGACCATCGCCTCCTTCGTGAGCGGCCGCCCCGACCTCCATGTGATGGTCGCGACGAAGATGGGCCGCCGGGTCGACCAGATCCCGCAGAACTACGTCCTCGACAACTTCCGCGCGTGGAACGACCGCTCCCGGCGCAATCTCGGCGTCGACCGCATCGACCTGGTGCAGCTGCACTGTCCGCCGACCCCCGTCTACTCGTCGGACGAGGTGTTCGACGCGCTGGACACCCTGGTCGAGGAGGAGCGGATCACCGCGTACGGCGTGAGCGTCGAGACCTGCGACGAGGCGCTCACGGCGATCGCCCGTCCGAACGTGGCGAGCGTTCAGATCATCCTCAACCCGTTCCGCATGAAGCCGCTGCGGCAGGTTCTTCCCGCTGCTCAGGAGGCGGGCGTCGGCATCATCGCCCGCGTTCCGCTGGCCTCCGGTCTGCTGTCCGGCAAGTACACCAAGGACACGGTGTTCGGGGCCGACGACCACCGTACGTACAACCGTCACGGTGAGGCCTTCGACCAGGGCGAGACCTTCTCCGGCGTCGACTTCGTGACCGGTGTGGAGGCGGCGGCCGAGTTCTCCGCCCTCGCTCCGGAGGGCTGCACCCCGGCCCAGCTGGCGCTTCGCTGGATCATCCAGCAGCCCGGCGTCACCACGGTGATCCCGGGCGCGCGTTCACCCGAACAGGCCCACGCCAACGCGGAGGCCGCGAAGCTCCCGCCGCTGTCGCGGCAGACGCTGGACGCGATCGACGAGCTCTACGACCGCCGGATCAAGGAGCAGGTGGAGGGCCGCTGGTAGCAGGTCGCGAGAGCCTCTACCGGGACGCCGACCGCCGCCCGCGGAACGACGGGCGGTGGTCGGCGTCCGGCGTGTCCGGGGCGCGGACGTCCGGCGTGTCCGGGGCGCGGACGTGTGGCGTACCGCCTGTGGGCCCGTCACCGGGCGTCCTCACCGGGCCCTTCGCTCCGGAGCGCGTCGAGCTGCCGGTCGTGTGCCCGGCCGAGCAGGATGACGGACAACGTGGCTCCGATCAGCGCGCAGAACATGTCCCACTGGGTGTCCCACACGTCGCCCTGGGTGGCCAGGAAGGCGTCCGCCGAGTGGCCGCCGATCACCGCGGCCGCCCACTCGAACATCTCGAAGAGCGCGCTGAAGGCCAGGCACGCGGCCACGGTCAGCGGCGCGAGCCAGCGACTGCCGCGCAAAGGTGAGGTCCGGCTCAGCACCTCCCGTACCAGGACGGCGGGCACGAACCCCTGCATGAGGTGACCGAACCGGTCGTACGGATTGCGGGCGAGCCCGAGCCCGTCCCGTACCCAGTCGCCCACCGGTACCTCCGCGTACGTGTAGTGACCTCCCACGGCGAGGACCAGCGCGTGCGCCGCCAGTAGGCAGCACAGCAGGTTCGTGAGCGGGAAGCGGCGCCGGAACAGCACGGCGAGGGGCAGCCCGAGCAGCACCCACACGGTCTCCAGCAGCCAGGTCGTCCCGTCGTGCGGATTCCAGGCGGAGACGGCCAGGCCCGCGACGACGAGCGCGACGAGCACTGTCGGCAGGACCCGCCGCCCCGCGTGGTGCTCCGGCAGCGCCTCGGACGCCGGGCCGGCGAGCGAGGAGAGGTGAAGTCGGTTCACGGGTGAGCTCCTTGGTCGTGGTCCTGGTCCCGGACCGCGGTCCGGGGTCGCCCCATCGTGCTGGAGCGGGGGAGTGACGGCATGAGTACGCCTACTCACCCACGGCGGGAGAAGTGAACGAACATGTTCGTCACGTACTTGTTCGTGGCGAACATGTTCGTTACCTTGAGGGAGTGACAGCACACCCCGCACCCCGCCCGAGCCGTCGTGAGCGACCGGCGAAACCGGCCCTGACCAGGGAAGGCATCATCGAGACCGCCGTGGCCCTGATGCGTGCCGAAGGTCTGAACCGGGTCACCATGCGCCGCCTGGCACAGGAGCTCGACACCGGCCCGGCCTCGCTCTACGTCTACGTACGCAACACCGCGGAACTGCACGCGGCCGTGCTCGACGAGCTCCTTGGCGCCGTCGACCTCGGCCCGGCCCGCGCGGACGGCGACTGGCGCGACCGGCTCGTCGAGGTGCTCACCTCGTATACGGCGGTGCTGTTCGAGCACCCGGGCCTGGCCCGCTCGGCCCTGGTGTCCCGCCCGTCCGGCGACCGTTATCTGGACCTGCTGGACGCACTGCTCGCCCTGATGAGCGAGGGCGGCATCCCCCGGGCGCGCGCGGCCTGGGCGGTGGATCTGCTGCTGCAGTTCGCCACCGCGACCGCCGCCGAACACGCTCCCGGGGAGAAGGATCCCGCCGACGCCGAGGGTGAATGGGCCGCGCTCGCCGCCGCACTGCACGGCGCCTCCGGCGAACGGCATCCGCATGTCACCGCCGCGGGCGCCGAACTGCTCTCAGGGCCCGGTGAGGCGCGTATGCACTGGGGCTTCCAGGTGCTGATCAGCGGAATCCTGCACACCCCGAGGCACGGGACGTCCGACACGTCCCGCCCGACCCTCCCCAAGGAGTAGCGACATGTCGATCCATCACCCCATAGCCGTGGTCGGCGCCGGTCTCGGCGGCCTCACGCTCGCCCGCGTGCTGCACCGGCGCGGCATCGAGGCCGCGGTCTTCGACCTCGACGCGTCGCCCACCGCCCGCGCGCAGGGCGGCATGCTGGACATGCACGAGGAGTCCGGGCAGGCCGCGCTGCGCGCCGCCGGGCTCCACGACGCGTTCCGGGACCTCATCCACCCCGGTGGCGAGGCCATGCGCATCCTCGACAAGGCGGCCGTCGTCCACATGGAGAACGACGGCGAGGGCGGCGGACGGCCCGAGGTCAGGCGAGGGGCGCTGCGTGACCTGCTGCTCGGCTCACTGCCCCCGGACACCGTCCGCTGGGGCGCCAAGGCCACCGGCGTACGGACACTCGACGACGGTCGGCACGAGGTGACGCTCGCCGACGGGGAGACGTTCACCGCCGATGTGCTGATCGGCGCCGACGGCGCCTGGTCGAAGGTCCGCCCGCTGGTCTCGGACGCCACCCCGGTCTACTCCGGACTCTCCTTCGTCGAGGCGCACCTCCCCGACGCCGACACCCGGCATCCGGTGAGCGCGGCCCTCGTCGGCCACGGCATGATGTTCGCCCTCGCCGACGCCAAGGGCTTCCTCGCCCACCGCGACCCCGACGGCTCGCTGCACGTCTACGTCGCCCTGCGCACGCCCGCCGACTGGGCCACCGCCGGACCCATCGACTTCACCGCGACCGCGGCGGCCAGGACGGCGCTGCTGGAGCACTTCCCCGACTGGGACGAACGCCTGCGAGCGCTGATCGCCGACGCGGACGGCGAGCTCGTGCCCCGGCCGGTCCACGCGCTGCCCGTCGGCCACCGCTGGGACCGCACCCCGGGCGTCACCCTGCTGGGCGATGCCGCGCATCTGATGTCCCCCTTCGCCGGCGAGGGCGCCAACCTCGCCATGCTCGACGGTGCCGAACTCGCGACCGCCCTCGCCACCCACCGGGACGACGCCGAGAAGGCACTGGCGGTGTACGAGGAGGCGCTCTTCGCCCGCAGCGAGGCGGCGGCGGCCGAGTCCGCGGACAACCTCGACCTCTGCTTCCGGCCGGACGCGCCGCGCCCCCTGGTCGAGCGCATGACCCACTATCTGGGCGAGGACCGGACCGGGTCCGCTTCCGCGTCCTGATCCGGGACACGGACACCGATTCCGCTCACTCTCGCGGCGCCGCGCCCCGAAGCGCCGCGATGCAGGAGCCGATCGCCTGCTGGAGGTCCTCCAGCCGCTGCACCATGTCGTCCTCGTAGATGTCGTCGGCGTCGTCGAAGGTCAGCTCCTCGAAGACCTTCGTGGCCCGCTGCAGGCTGTTGTAGAACTTCGTACGGCGTTCCTGGACCCGCAGTTCGGGGTCTGCCTCGACGGTCTCGACGACCAGGCCCTTCATCGTGTCGTAGGCCTCGGCCGCCCACTCGCCGGTGTCCTCGCCCTCGTCCAGCTCGTCCAGGAGCGACAGATGGCGCTCGGCCTCCGAGCGGAGCTCGGCAGGCGCGTCGAGGGTCTGCCCCGCCGGGGTCCTGATCTGACCCTTCTCGGCGATCTGGCGGACGTAGCCGATCCGGTCGGCCGCCCTGGTCTCGGTGGCCACCGCCTTCTTCAGCTCGTCGGTACGCGCGATGTCGCGGGCCAACTCGGCCTGCAGCGCCGGGTCTTCCTTCACCCTGTCCAGCAGCGCGGTGCGGGCCGCCTGCGCCGTGGAGGGGTCGGCGAGGATCGCGGCCCGCAGCGCGGTGGGGTTCTCGGCGACCTCCAGTGCCTTGGTGGGGCGGATGCCCTCGGCCTGCGCCGCCTCGGCGATGGCGCTTCCCCGTTCGGAGGACGCGCTGGAGCGGGAGGCGTAGTACGTCAGCCACGCGTCCGCGTCCGGCAGTTCGGTCTCCTCGCCCGGGACGAGGACCTCGAAGTGGGGGACGAGACCGTCGTCGGCCGCCTTGTCCCACGCCTTGTAGTAGCGCATCACCCGCTCGGGTGAACAGCCGGCCAGCTCGGCGAACTCCTTCGCGGACACCTTCGCGGTCTCGTCGGCGGACTGGCCGCCGGGACGCACGCTGCGCGCGACCTTCAGGGCGAAGGCCCAGCCGCCGGTCCGCGCGTAGGCCCCGAAGTCACGCGCGTCCCGTGAGACGGAGTCCTGTGCGTCACGCGGGAGGGTGTCCCGCGCCTCACGTGAGACGGGTACCTGCGCGTCGGGGCGCGCGACGGATCCTGCGGTCGGGACGAAGGTTGCGGTCACCGGGAACTCTCCAAGGTAAGTGCGGAGTTAAGATCACAGAGAATGAAGCTTTGGCCGTAGGTTTGGCCGGATCAAGCAGACACACGAGCAACAACGGAATCAAGTAAGCCTGAAACAACGCGATGTGACGCTGTTCACCCCGATGTGGCGCAAAGTGATGAATTCCTTACAGTCATCACACGTAGGGGAGGGGGCAGTACATCGTGAGACCGGCGGGAGGATCCATCGTGCGACCGTTCACCCTCAACTACGCCTTGCCCACGGGGCAGTCGGCCGCTGTACCCCCGTACCACTTCGACGTGTCCCTGCAACTGAACGTGCTGCCGGACGGCAGACCGGCCGTCAGCGACCGCGCTCTCCTGATGGCGACCGGTACGACGACATCGACCGCCGGTTCCCAGACGCACTTCGACGACTGACGGCCACTCACCCCGATGACGGTACTGATTCTCACGGCGGAGCAGGACGTCACCGCCGACATGGTCGTGGCCAGGCTGCACGAACAGGGCGTGCCCATGGTGCGCCTGGACCCCGCCGACGTGCCGGGCCGTGCGGTCCTGTCCGCGGACTACGCGCACGGCGACTTCGACGGCTACCTCTCGGTCAACGGCCATGTGCTCAGCATGGGCGGACTGCGATCCGTGTGGGTGCGCCGCCCGGGGGAGCCCGCGGCGCACGCGCCCGAGCCCTCGCCCTGGCTGACCGCGGAGACCCGGCAGGCGCTGTTCGGGATGCTCTACTCCGCCTCGACCCGCTGGATGAACCACCCGCGCCGGGCCGAGCAGGCCCGGCACAAGCCCTGGCAGCTGAGGGTGGCGCACAGCAGTGGGTTCGCGGTGCCACCGACCGTCATCACGACCGCGCCGCGGGTGGCCCAGCAGTTCGTGGAGGAGTACCGGCAGGTGGTGGTCAAGTCCGCCTCCGGGCCACCGCCCGGCGAACCTCCGGTGGCGCTGCCCACCACCCTGATCGGCCCCGACGCGGACTTCTCCGGTGTCGCGGCCGGACCCGCGCTGCTCCAGCAGTACATTCCCAAGCGCGCCGACATCCGGCTCACCTGCATCGGCGACCGTCTCTTCGGCGCCCGCAAGACCGCGGTGGCGGGTCAGGTCGACGGGCGCTTCGGCGAGACCGGGCACGTCTGGGAGCCCATCGCGGTGCCGGGGCGTATCGCCCGTTCGGTGCAGGAGTACACGGCCTTCACCGAACTCGCCTACACGGCCTTCGACTTCGCCGAGGACGAAGAAGGGGTGTGGTGGTTCCTGGAGGGCAACCAGGGCGGTCAGTTCGGCTTCATCGAGCTGGAGACCGGCCAGCCCATCTCCGAGGCGGTCGCGCTGTGGCTCTCCCAGCGAAGACCGGCCGACCGGCGCTGACCGCGTCGGCCTTCACCCCCGCGCCCGGACGGGGTGAGGGACCGGACACCGGGCCCGGGGACAGGAGCCGGCACAGGACCGGCGGGGGGCCCGGCCCGGATCACCCCGACGTGTACGTGAACGTCCGCAGGAACGTGTCCAGCGCCTGCCGGTTGGCGGCCGTGCCCCAGTCGTCCGCAGGGGTCGTCCACCGCAGGGAGAACCCGCGCCGGCCGTCGACGAGGAAGCCGCGCCCGAACGTGCGCTCACGGACCCCGTCCGCCGTCGAGAGCCACTCCATGTCCGCGCCCTTGTGACCGCGATAGTCGACGGAGCGGATGTCACCCACCCGCTCGTAGTCGATGGGCTCGGCCCGCAGAGAGGTGTCCACCTCGTTCCAGACCGCGACGGGGTCCGGGGCGAGCTGGGTGCTGTACGTGACGGTCAGGGTGCGCGGGTCGCCGCTCGCGCCGAGCAGGACACGGTAGGACTGGTCGGCGGACCGCTCGGTCCGCAGGGGCGCCCAGCCCTCGGGGAGGTCGATGGCGAAGCCCTGGGACGCCGTGAAGAGGAAGAAACCGGCCGGCGGGTCCTGTCGGCCGGTGCGGGACGGGGACGGGGAGGGGGAGCGCGAGGCGGACGGGGACGAGGAGCGGGACGCCGGGGCCGAGGGGGTCGCCCGGGGGTCCGTGCCGCCGGCGGTGGGAGCGGGGGAGCCGGCGGGCCGATCGGAGGCGGAGGGGGACGGGGCGGAGCCCGACGCGGACGTGCCGCGGTCGGACAGCCCGCCCGCCATGGCGAGACCGGCGAAACAGACGACCGTCACGGCCAGCGCTCCCCCCAGCAACACCGGCCTGCTGACGGGCCGTCCGCCGCGCGCCCGTCCCGGGCGCGGGCCTTCGAAGCCGGACTCCTCGAACAACGGCAGCGTCCCGGTCGGCTCCGAGTCGTCGAGCTCCGCCTTGAGGATGCGCGTGAGTGCCTCCCGTACGACCGACTCGGGCACCCGCTCCACGGAATCCCGGCGCAGGAGCCCCTGGATGGCCGGACCGAGCGGCCCGGCGGTGAGCGGGGCCCGGATGGGCAGCCGCTCCACCGCGCGGAACGTCGCCTCGAGGCTGCCCCGGTCCCGGATCGCCGGCCGGCCCTCGACCATCTCGTACATGATCGCGCCCAGCGCCCAGAGATCGGTGGCCGGTCCGCCGCCCTCACCTCGGGCCTGTTCGGGCGAGGCGTACGAGGGTGCCGTGACGCGGGGCGAGGCGGTGGCTCCCATCAGCCCGAATCCGCCCACCGTGAGCCCGCCGGACTCCTCCACCCACACCTGCCCGGGACTCAGGTCGCCGTGTGTGAAACCCTCTTGATGCGCGGCACCCAGGACGTCGAGCAGATCGAGCCCGATGCGGGCCGCCCTGACGTGGTCGACAGGGCCGTGCGCGAGGAGCGTGGCCAGGGGGACGCCGGCCGGCCGTGCGGTGACCGTCCACAGGAACGCGTCGTCCTCGACGACGTCGACGACGACGGCCACCCGCCCGGGGCAGACCAGACCCAGCGCCTCGGACTCACGGGTGATCCGTACGGCGGTGCGCAGCTCGGCCTCCTCGCGCAGATGCGCCGGGCGCCGGGACCGGGTCAAGGTGACGAGCCGACGGGACTCGACGTCCTGGCCGTTCCAGCCCTCGCGTCCCTCCTCCTGATGGACGACCTCCAGGAGCCGGTATCTTCCCGCGACCGACTCGTCCGTGGAGACTTGCACCTTGACCATGGTCATCCCTCGCTGCGCACCGGGCACTCACCTTTCCCGTTGGTACGGCGGGTGTGACGGTGGGTGTTCAAAGGTGAACGATTCCCGGGTCCTGTTTTTCCTGAATTCTTTTCATGTAGCTCACATGTACGAACAGTTCGGGCCTGCTCTCCCACCAGGGCCACCGTTCTCCCACCGAGCCACCGAGCCACCGAGCCACCGAGCCACCGAGCCACCGAGCCACCGTGCTGCCGGGCGGCCGCCCACGGCCGTTCAGGTCACGGCGTCCTGGCCGATGTACGACGCGGCGAAGGTGGCCGCCGCCGCGGGCGAGTCCAGGATCCGTCGCAGCCGGGCGCGCGCGGCACCCGCCCGGAAGGGGTCGCCGGAGGACGGCCCGTGCAGCAACTCGGCCAGCCACTGCGAGAATTCCTGGTACTCCCAGACCCGTCGCAGACAGGCCGCCGAGTAGTCACGCAGCCCGCTGTCGTCCCCCGTGCCGCAGTACGCGACGAGGGCGTCCGCCAGGAGCAGGGCGTCGTGCAACGCGAGGTTCATGCCCTTCGCGGCGATCGGCGCCACGAGGTGAGCGGAGTCGCCCGCCAGGAACAGCCGTCCGTACGCCATCGGTTCCACGACGTAGCTGTGCATGTCGAGCACGCGCTTCTCGATCAGCCGCCCCTCCGTCAGCGGGGGCGCTCCGGCCACCGCCAGTCGGGCGTGCAGCTCCGTCCACACGCGGTCGTGCGACCAGCGCTGCGGATCCTCGCCCGGCGCGACCTCCAGGTAGTAGCGGGTGACCTCCGGACCGCGGGCCATGTGAGCGGCGAATCCCCGGGGGTGGACGCCGAAGACGACACAGTCGCTGGACGGTGGCGCCTCGGCCAGCAGAGCCAGCCACCCGACCCCGTAGTCGTGACGGGCGACGGTGCCCCGTCCGGGCACCACGCAGGAGCGGGTCACTCCACGGGCGCCGTCGCAGCCGGCCACGATCTCGCAGTCGATGCGCCGCCGTTCGCCCGTGGCCGGATCCGTGTACAGCACCGAGGGCCGGTCGCCGTCGAGGCCGTGCGGGGCCACGTCCTTCACCCCGAACCGGATGTCGCCGCCCTTCACATCGGCGTACGCGCGCACCAGGTCGGTCACCAGCAGCGGCTGCGGATAGACGAAGTGCCGCTCCCCGGTCAGCTCGGCGTACCGGAAGCGGTGGCGTTCGCCGTCGATACGGAACTCGCAGGCGCTGTGTGCCTGCGCCCGCTCCACGAGCCGGTCCGCGAGCCCCCGCTCGCGCAGCGCCCGCACCGCCCACTCCTCGATGAACCCAGCGCGGGGCCGCTGTTCGACGAACTCCCGGCTCTCGGTCTCCAGCACCACACAGTCGACGCCCGCCGTGCGCAGGATGTTCGCGACGGTGAGCCCGGCGGGGCCCGCGCCGATGACGACGACCGGGACGCGCCGCGTCGGCGCGGAGGTGGGGGAGGGCTTGATCATCCGTGCATTATGTCGGTGGCCCGACAACCCCTGGCCGGGTCTGCACAACCCTCTGACACTTCCTTCGCCGACGCGCCGCGACCTCCCCGGCGACGCTCAGGCGCGCGCCACGAAGTCCCAGTTCCCGTGCGGCACCGTGTACACGGCGAACCCGGGCTCCGCACGCCTGAACTCCGCGCCGGCCGGAGCTGTCACGGCCGCGCGGCTCGCCGCCGGCACGTGGACCTCCGCCGTCGCCCCGACCGGCACCCGCACCGACAGCCGGATCGTCCCGTCGACGGCGGACCACGCGGCGGCCGCCTCACCGCGCACGGTGTGCAGCGAGGTACGGGCCCAGTCGACGCCGGTCCGGCCGTCCGGGCGGACGGTGAAGGTACGGTAGCCGCCGTCGCCGGGGCGCAGGCCCGCCACGTTCTCGTAGAGCCACTGCGCCACGGTGCCCAGGAAGTAGTGGTCCCGGGAGCGCGCGTCGAGCGACCACGCCTCCCACATGGTGTCGGCGCCGTGATCGAACCAGTAGCCCCAACTCGGGTACGTGCGCTGGGTGGCGAGCGCGTGGGCCACCTCCGGATGGCCCTGGGCGGAGAGCTCCCGCAACAGCACGCTCGTGCCCAGTGCCCCGGTGTTGAGGTGGTTGCCGCGCCGTTCGATGTCGGCCAGCAGCGAGTCGACCACACTGGCCCGGGCGCCGGGCGGGACGAGCCCGAACGCCAGCGGGACGCAGTTGCTCGTCTGCCGGTAGTCGGGGTCCTTCGCCGTCCGGTAGTGGCCGTCCGCGCCGAGGAAGGCCGCGTTGAAAGCCTCCTTGAGCGCGTCGGCCGTGCTCCGGTAGCGGGCCGCCACCGCCGAGTCACCGAGCAGGTCGGCCAGTTCCGCCGTGCCGGTGAGCGCGCGGTGCAGATACGCGGTCGCGGTCAGCCTGGTGTCCTCGGGCGGCACGCCACCGTCGTAGCCCGGCGGCAGCCAGTCGCCCAGAGCGGTCACCGCCAGCCCGTCCTGGAGCCGGGCGATCTCCCAGTCCAGGTACCGCACGAGCGGCGCCCAGTGGTCGCGGGCCGTGCGCTCGTCCCCGTACACGCGGTACATCTCCCGCAGCAGGAAGGGATAGACCGTCGTCCACTCCGGAGCGGGCGCCAACTCGTGGTAGCCCCAGCCCCCGCTCGGCACGATCACCGGCAGCTGCCCCTCGGTGTTCTGACTGTCCTTCAGGTCCCCCAGCCACTTCGTCAGGAAACGGTGCACCCCGAACGCGTAGGCCCATACGGGCGCGCCCAACTGGGCGTCCCCCGTCCAGCCGTTCTTCTCGTACACCGGGGTGTCCGTCGGGATGCCGTGCAGGTTGTTCAGGACCGTGCGGCGCATCGCCCGCTCCAACTGCTCGTAGAACGGCACGGAGCAGGAGAACGTGCTGGTGGCCTCCACCCGGGTGTGCACCACCCGGCCGAGCACCTGCGAGGGCTCGGGTTTCGAAGGCAGCCCGCTGACCTGGACGTAACGGAAGCCCTTGTACGAGAATCTGGGCTCCCACACCTCGTCCGCGCCGCCGCCCGCGCACACGTACTCGTCGGTCTGGCAGCGCCCCGGCACCAGATCGTTGCGGGCGAGCACGCTGCCGTCGGGGTTCAGCCGCTCACCGTGCGCGAGACGGACGGTCGTCCCGGCCGGTGCGCGCACGGTCAGCCGGGTCCAGCCCGCGAGCGTCCGGCCCATGTCGACGACGTACACGCCCGCGCTCAACTCGTCGACGGCGACCGGGCGCAGGGTCTCCGCGACCTCGATGGGGTCGTGCGCCTGCGCGCGCAGGGTGCCCCTGGGGGCGGTCTGCCGCCCGGCCCGCTGCCATCCCCGGTCGTCGAAGCCGGGGCGCGTCCAGTGCGCGGGTGCCTCGCGGGCGTCGTAACTCTCGCCCGCGTAGAGCGAGTTGGAGCGGGTGGGGCCGTCGGCGATGCGCCACTCCCCGTCCGTGGCGACGACGGTGCGCGAGCCGTCCGGGTGGTCGATCTCGAGCTGCGCCAGCAGCCGGGGTTCGCCGTGCCAGGGCGGCCGGTTCCAGTTCCACGCGTTGGGCGTGGTCAGCCCGAAGAAGCCGCGGCCGAGAGTGACTCCGATCGCGTTGGTGCCGCGCCGGACCCGGTCCGTCACGTCGTGCACCGCGTACAGCACCGTCTCGTCGTAGTCGGTGAAGCCGGGGTCGAGCACCTGGCGGCCGATGCGGACACCGTTGATCTCGGCGTCGTAGTAGGCGAGTCCGCTGATGTGGAGCCGGGCGCGCGTCACGGCCTTTCGCAGGGTGAACTCGCGGCGCAGCAGGGGAGCGGGTTGTTCGGGAGCGCTGAGGGACACGCCGGTTCCCCAGGGGCCCTGTCCGTAGGGCGCGAGCACGACGGCCGCGGGCCAGTCGCCGTCGTCGAACCCCGGCTGCTGCCACCCCGCCCGTTCGTCCCTGACGCAGCGCCAGCCCTGACCCGTGACGAGTTCGACCGTGTCGCCGCCGGTGGTGTCGACCAGGAGGCGGACGAGAAGGCCGCCCGGATTGACCGACACGTTGCCGCGGTTGGTCGCGACGGCGGCGACCACGATCCTGCCGCCGGCCGCTCCTCGGACCTGCTCGGTGACGTCGGCGACGTGCCCGGTGCGCCAGGCGTCCGTCTGCTCGGGCTGGTGGAGGACCTGCCGCCCGTCGAGGTACAGCGTGAAGTCGTCGTCGGCCGTGGCCACCAGGGTCGCCCGGCGCACCTCCGTCCCGGTGGGGAGCGCGGTCGCCGCGCGGAACCAGCAGGGTCCGGTGGGTGCCCCGTCGGCGGTCGAACCCGGCGACCAGATCCACGACGCACCCGTGAAGCCGGGCGGCTCGGGCGCCGCGGAGGCGCCGATCCAGAACCCCTCCCAGGCGTCCTTCGGCAACGTTGTCTCCCACCAACGCGGGGCACTCCACGCCGACGGCCGTCCCGCGCCGTCCCAGACCCTGACCTGCCAGTGGTAGCGAGTGCGCGGTCGCAGGGCGGGCCCGGCGTAGACGATGCCGACGGTACGGTCCGACTGGACGCGGCCAGAGTCCCAGACGAGGCGGCGTCCGGCGCGCAGTTCCTTCTCGGCGAGTGCCACCCGCACCTGATAGGCGGACTGCCGGGCGCCCTTTCCCGGAGCGGCCAACTCCCAGGTGAGCCGCGGGTGTTCGACCTCGGTCCCGAGCAACGTCTCCGCGTACTCGACGGTCGTCCGGCCGATGCGCAGCCCGCCCTCGTGCGGGGCGTGCGCGCCCGCCCCGGGCGACGCGGAGGCGGTGACGGCGCCGGGGCCGAGTGCGACGGAGGCTCCCGCGACGGAGCCCGCGGAGCCGCGGAGGAAGACGCGGCGGTTCCAATCCCTGGCCATGTGTCGCCCTTCATGATTGAAACGTTTCATTCCGGTGTCAACGATCCTACGCACCACGTCACTTGGGCCTCAAGAGTCCTGCACGCACCTCATGGACAGGTGGCGACGCACAGGGGAAGGATGGTGAATGCACCGAAGAGCATCACTCCATCCGTCGCCACCCGTCACCGTCAGTCACCCGCCGCTGTCACCCGTCGTCGCCCCGGAGGCCCGCGTATGAGTGCCCGTCCCCTGCCCGTCAGCACCCCCGCCGCCCAGGGGGTCGACGCCACGGGCGTCCACGCGTTCCTCGACGCGGTCGAGGCCGCGCCGGACATCGAACCGCACAGCCTGATGCTCCTGCGCCACGGGCATGTCGTGGCCTCCGGCTGGTGGGCGCCGTACGCACCCGACCGCCTCCACCTGCTGTACTCGCTCAGCAAGAGCTTCACGTCCACGGCCGCCGGATTCGCCGTGGCGGAAGGACTGGTGCGCCTCGACGATCCCGTGATCTCGTACTTCCCCGAGTTCGAGGCCGAGATCACCGACCCGCGCAGCCGTGCCATGCTCGTCCGGCACGTGGCGTCCATGGCCAGCGGTCACCTCGGTGAGACCTTCGAGGCGGCCGCCCGCGTCGACCGCGAGGAGATCGTGCGGGGATTCCTCCTCGTGCCGCCGGACCGCGAGCCGGGAACCGTGTTCGCCTACAACCAGCCCGCCACGTACACACTCGCCTCGATCGTGCAGCGGGTGACCGGCCGGTCACTGACCGAGTACCTGCGGCCCCGCCTGCTCGACCCGCTGGGCATCGGCGAGACCGCCTGGCTGCAGCGTCCGCCGGGTCGCGACCTCGGCTTCAGCGGTCTGCACGCGGCGACGGACGCGGTCGCCAGGCTCGGCCAGTTCTACCTCCAGGACGGCGTCTGGGACGGCGAACGCCTGCTGCCCTCCTGGTGGATCAGGGAGGCCACGCGCGAGCAGATCCCCACCTCGGACGGTACGCCCGCGGGTGCGCGGTCCGACTGGCAGCGGGGATACGGGTTCCAGTTCTGGATGGGCCGGCACGGCTATCGCGGTGACGGTGCCTTCGGGCAGTTCTGCGTGGTGCTTCCCGAACAGGACGCGGTGATCGCGACGACGGCGGCGACCGAGGACATGCAGGGCCTGCTGGACCTGATGTGGCGGCACCTTCTCCCGGCGTTCGGCTCCGCGCCGCTCCCGGGCACGGAGGACGAGGGGCTGCGACACCGGCTGGCGGGACTGGCCCTGCCACCGGTCGAGGCGAGCGCCGTGCCGCCGGCCGCGGGTGACGCCTGGGCCGGCGCCGTGTTCGCCCCTCGGGGCGGTGTCTGCGCGGAGCAGCGGACCCTGACCGGCGTCGAGGTGATGGCCCCGAAGGACGGTGACGGCTGGAGGGTGTCGCTCACGGAGGGCGACCAGCGGCACGAACTGCGGCTCGCCCCGGCGGAGTGGACGGTCGAGGACGGACCGATCCCCCTGGCGGCCAGCGGAGGATGGACGGACCCGGACACCCTCCGCTTCGACGTGGTGTTCCTGGAGACCCCGCACCGCCTGACCGTGAGCTGCGCGCTGCCGGACGGCACGTTCGGCGTGCGCTGGCACACGACTCCGCTGCACCGCGGCCCACTGCGCTCGCTGCGGGCACCCGGGCGGGAACGGGAACTGGCGTGAGCGCGACAGCCGGGGCATCGGCGAACTCGCCGACCCCTGTGAGCTGCTGTAACGTGAAATCACCCGCCGCCGCGCCCGCCAGCGGCCTGTCGGGGTGCGAGGGCGCACTCGCACCCTGCCGCTGACCGGCGCACACCACAGAGGCGATGCCCGCCGGTCCGGTCCGCGTTTGATACGCGTCGGGTTCGCGGGCCTCCCATGACCACCTGCGGACAGAGAGCCTCGAGATCGCTCCGACTCTCCAAGGCAGGGATCCAGATGACCACCTATCGAGTCGCTCAAGTGGAGTCCGCCGGCGGTCCGTTCGAGATCACCGAGCGAGAGGCGACTCCGCCGGGCCCCCGCCATGTGCGGATCACGGTCGACGCCTGCGGGGTGTGCCACAGCGACACCTTCTTCGTGAACGCCGGGGTTCCGGGCGTGACGTTCCCGGTGGTCCCCGGACACGAGATCGCCGGCCGGATCGAGGAACTCGGAGAAGGGACACAGGGCCGCGGCTGGGAGGTCGGCGACCGGGTGGAGGTCGGCTGGTTCGGCGGCGCCTGCGGCTACTGCACACCCTGCAGGGAAGGCGACTTCATCGTCTGCGAGAACCTGAAGGTGCCCGGATGGGCGTACGAGGGAGGATACGCGGAGTCGGTCGTCGTACCGGTGGACACCCTGGCCCGGATCCCCGACGCGCTGGCGGCGACCGACGCGGCGCCGCTGGGCTGCGCGGGAGTGACGGTGTTCAACGGACTGCGGCGCAGCTCGGCACGGCCGGGTGACCTGGTGGCCGTCCTCGGGGTCGGCGGACTCGGCCACCTGGCGGTGCAGTACGCGGTCGCGATGGGCTTCGAGACGGTGGCCATCGCCCGTGGTACGGGCAAGGCGGACTTCGCCAAGCGGCTCGGAGCCCACCACTACGTCGACAGCACCGCCGACACCCCGGTCGGCGCGGCGCTGCGATCCCTCGGCGGCGCACAGGTCGTCCTCGCCACCGCTTCGAACTCCGAGGCGATCACGGCGACGGTGGACGGACTGCGCCACCGCGGCGAGCTGGTCGTCATCGGCCTGGACGGCACACCGCTGGGGATCAGCCCGGCCCAACTGATCACGGCCGCCAAGGTCGTCCGCGGACATCCGAGCGGCACGTCGCAGGACATACAGGACACCATGGCGTTCAGTGCCCTGCATGGCATCCGCCCGATGACGGAGGTCGTGCCGCTTACCCAGACCGACGAGGCGTACCGCAAGATGCTCGCCGGCTCCGCGCGGTTCCGCATGGTGCTCAGCAACGAGTGACGCAGGGCGGTTCCCTCTGTGGGGCACAACGAGCAGTGCCGCAGGCGCAGTTGCCGAAGGGGCGGGAAGCCCGGCCGACCACCGATGCGGCTCCGGCGGCAGGTTGGACGGCCCCAGTTCGCTTCAGGGTGCCCGGACCGGGACCGGGCGGGCCCGGTATCCGGCCGAGGCGGGTGCGCGTCGACAAGGATTACGTCTCCGGTTACACCCCCCGCGGGAACTCAAGGAGTGGCCGTGACGCCCCGGTCCGCGTCGCCCGGTGTGTCGCAGGCGCCGAGCAGTTCGCGCACCAGGTCGACGACCAGCTCCGCGCGTCCGACGAACGGAGAGTGCCCCGTCGCCCACTCGCGAACGGAGTCGCAGCGTGCGGCCATCACCCGTTGGAGGTCCGGGTCGACAGCTCGGTCCTCCGTGCAGACGACGTAGACGGAGGGGACATGTCTCCAGCCCTGACGTTCCGGGATTCCTCGCCCACAGCCGGCCGCCTGGGGTCGTAGCAGTCCCACTGCCCAAGCGGCCAGGCTCTCAGGGCAGTCTCCGTACAGCACCTTCGCGGCCCGGCTCGGGTCGAGGTACGTGGAACCGTCCGTCCGCGGTTCGATGGCGGTCTTCAACTCGGCAGAGGCGCCGCCCAGGTTCGCCGCACTCTCCCGCACATCCGGCACGAAGGCCGCCAGATTCACCAGACGCCCGACTCCGCGCAGACCGGTGATCACCGATCCCCCGTAGGAGTGCCCCAGAACCAGGGGAGGCTCCGCCAGCAGGTCAACGGCGGCCTGCACGGCCGCCGTGTCCGCGGCCAGGGAACCGCGGTGCAGTTCGGGAGTGACCACGTCCACGCCTGCCGCTCGCAGGCCTTCGGCAACCCGGATGAAGTGCTCGGGCCGGTGATACAGGCCGTGAACCAAAACCGCACTGACCACTTCTTCCGCCTCCCCGGGGCGACTTGCCGAAGAAAGTGATCCTAGACGCCGAGCGCACCGGTGATCCGCTTGCGGTACGCCCAGGCCGTGTTCCCCGGATCTCCCCACACGGGCGGGGTGTTGGGGACAGAGACCTGGCGCAGGGAGGGCTGCACCTCGCTTGGGACCTGGTGAAGAAGTGGCCTGAGCACATGCCGCCGCCGGACTGGGTCGGTGAAGAGGCATGGATCACTTCCTTACTACCTCTGACGGGTCGGCATCCTTGGTCGTAGATCGCCCGCAGCCACGGTTGCCTGACGGCGGGCATCCGCGTGAGCGTCTACTGCTTCCGGCGGATGCGACCGGGACGTCGAGGCCCGTTCTGCCTAGCGATGGGGAAGCAGGAAGCGGGAAGCAGGAAGCCGCCCGGGACCGAGCCGCTGAACGTGATTCGTCCGTGGGTCAGCCGCCGTGATCACACCTGTGCCGACGAGACGGCCGTCGACCAGGATGGGGCCCGGCATTCGATCGGCGAGGCAAGGCCCGCCGATCGCACGTGCGGCAAGGCCGGCCACTTGCCGGGTACCTGGGCGGACGGTCAGGCGGTGACTGAGAATTCAGTCGTCGATCTCATCCGGCGTTGGTTCCGCAGGAATAACGTGCCCGTTCCTGCCGTTTGCGCCTCGCCTTCCGTTATGGCCCCTCCCGCCGTGGCGGCCGTCTTTCCCGTGCCACCCCGCTTTACCTGTCGGGCCCGTAGGGCCGGGCGGACCCGATGGACCAGAGGGGCCGGGTGCCCCCGAGGGGCCGCGCATGATGCCGTCCCCCTGGAGTTCCATGCGCCGCGCTCGGAGCTCGTCGATCTGCTGTTGGTGGGCGACGATCACAGCTGACTGAGCGACGACCGCGACAGTCAGAACTGCGCTGAGCAGAAGGCGGCGCCGCGGACCGCGCCACGCCTCGTTAACGCTTCTCACGTAACCCTCACGCTGTGTGACGATGAAAAGGAACCGTATTCACTTGCTCAGGGGGCGACTTCGACGCGCCGGGGCTCAGGCCCGCCGACACCTCTCAGTCCTCGATCAAGCAGGGAAGTTCTCCGCGGCCGCGTCACGGGGACTCGTCATCCGCTCTGCCCCGCGGGGGGTTGAACACTTCAAGCGCTTTACGGAGGGCCGCTCGGCTACGGCGGGGCGACGGCATCCTTGCCGTCCCGTCCGTCCTTCCCGTCACGTCCATCCCGTCCGTCCCGCCCGTCCTGCCCGTCTGTCCCGTCCTTGCCCGGCGGACCGATGGCGCCGTCCGCACCGGGAGGGCCGGACGGGCCGGACGGCCCGGGGGGACCGGGCTCGAGGTGCTCCTGGAGGTCGACGGGCTGTGTCTGCAGACCGTCGAGCTGCATTTGCTGGGCGATGAGTGCGGCTGACTGAGCTACCAGCGCGACCGTCAGGACTGCGCCGAGCACAAAAGGGCGCCGCGGGCTCCGCAGCGCTTCGTTCACGCTTCTCACATCGTTCCTCACGTTGCGTAACGGCTCGAGTGTAAGGGACGAGGACTCGGGGGAAGGTGGGGCGCGTCGTGTGTCTTCACCCGAGGGCGTCGGTCGGCGCTGAGGCGGGGTTGCCTCACATCGCCCGCCGCACCGCGACGTCCGCGGCTGCCGGCCGGCGGTACCTGGGCGGGCCTCGGACGGCCGGCTCGGTCAGTGGCACTCAACCGCCACTGCGGCAGGGGTGGAGTGATCGCGTCCCATGAAGTGGTGTGGCCGGGCGGGGTCCCGGAACGCGCGGGTGTCTGACCGGGGCGTGCATTCGCCGGCGTTGCATGCTCCTTGAACAAGGGCAGGCCATCGCGCAAGTCTCCCTGTTGAACGGGCAGTTCAACCGGAGGAGCGCGCGATGGCCTTGTCCCAGTCCGAGCTGATGCGGCTGCTGGAGTCGCTACGTCGGGCAGGGGGAGTTGAAGGAACCGGGAGCTCGCCGCCGCTGGGCTTGGCCTGCTCCCCGCGCCCACGGGGATGTTCCCGACGTGTGGACGGAGTCCTGCGCCGCTCCGGCGTCGTGATCTCCATCCGTGAGGGGTCCACCGTCAGCTACGCGCTGGCCGGCGGCGACGTCTCCTGCGCGCGGCCCGCCGCATCCTCACCGAAGTCCTTGACGGGCAGAACGTGCTCCGCGCCGAACTTCTGCGGGCCGACGCGTCCGCCCCCTGCCCACCAACAACCGCGGCTGACCGGCGCCGCGGGACGCCGGGCCGCACCCCTTCGGACTGGCCGGCACCCGACCTGCCGCCTCTACCGCCGTCACGTCCCCGTCAGCAGGGAGAGGTCGACCGCGTTGGCCAGCGCCTGCATGCCGGCCTCATTGGGGTGGATGTGGTCGCCGGAGTCGTAGGCCGGGTTGAGGGCGGCGGGGTCGGCCGGGTCGGCGGCGGCCTTGGCGAAGTCCACCACGCCGTCGAAGGCCCCACTGGTGCGGATCCACTGGTTGGCCGCCTGGCGGATCGCCTCCGCGGAGTCGCTGTAGTAGCCGTTGCCCTTGTCGGGCAGCATGGTGCCGCCGATGATCCGGACTCCCGCGGCGTGCGCCTGCCGGATCAGGTCGCGGTAGCCGTCGATCAGGTCCTGCGCGGTCAGTGGCGCGCCGCCGGGACCGGCGTTGTTGCCGATGTCGTTGATGCCCTCCAAGAGGATCACGTCCCTGACTCCTGGCTGGCCGAGCGCGTCATGGGCGAAGCGCTTGCGGGCGCTGACGCCCTGCCAGATGTTGGGGACGTCCGTCAGGACGCGGTTGCCGCCGATACCGGCGTCCACGACGCCCATCGGGCTGGTGGCGGCCAACCGCCGGGCCAGGTCGTCCGGCCAGCGGCGGTAGGCCCCCGCCGGGGTGTTGTAACCGTCGGTTATCGAGTCGCCGAAGGCCACCACGGTGCCGCGGGCGCGCGTCGGGACGACGTCGATCCCGGACAGGTAGTACCAGGAGGTTCTCGCCGCGACGTAGGACGCGTCGGAGGTCTCGGTGGTGTGGTCGCCCGGCGTCGACAGGTAGCTGGTGTCGAAGGCGTCGGAGTGCCAGGTGGCGGAACTGGTCGCATGGGGCAGGTAGATGCTGATCAGGACGCTCTGGTCGGCCTTGACGTGCATGGCCACCGGGTCGCTGACCACTTCCCCGCCGGTGGGGACGGTCACGGACCGCCGGTGATCGAAGGTGACCGGGAGCAGTGACCGGGCGACCGCCGTCGCCCGGTCGGCCTGCGCGCCGATGGTGACGTGTCCCACCGACAGCGGGATCGTGCCGCGCAGGTTGGACAGGTGGATGCGCAGTGCGTCGCCGTCGACGGTGGAGTGGGCGACCATCCGTATGGTCTGGTCGTTGAAGTTCGGTCCGCCGACCGTCATGCTCGGCGACCAGGCCGCGACCCGCCGGTCCTGAGGCGCCTGGGCGTGCGAGGCGGTGGACGCGGTTGCCGGGGAGTCGGCCGTGCGGCCTACGGCGAGTTGCGCGCCGGCGAGCAGTGCGACGACCGCGGCGGGTGCCGTCAGCACGGTGAGCAGTTTACGTCTGGGTGCGGCAAGCATGGGTGTTTCCTTTCTCCCGGCGCATGGCCGGCCCGGTGGCGGTGAGTTGCCTGTGACGGCGGTCAGTCGAGGGTGAAGCCGTCCACCAGGAGGTAGTCGCCGCCGGCCTTGGTGAGAGTCAGGGTGTGCGTGCCGGCCGGCAGGTTCGAGACCGTGTACACGCTCTGCTGGGCGTGCCGTTGCGGGGTACTCGCGCTGACGGTCTCCTTGGAGTGGCCGTCCAGCGTGACGGCGATGTCGCCTTCGTCGGAGTTGGTCTCGGTGAGGAAGCTGATCCCGGTGCCGGTGAAGGTGATCGTGGCGGCGGCGCCGTCGTGCTGCGCGTAGTGCACGCCGTTGTCGAGGTCGCCGTAGCTGCGGGAACCGCTGGAGGACCAGCTGCCGGTGTACGAGATCCGCAGGTCGTCGTCGTCGACGGTGCGGCCGGGGAGGGTGCCGGGGCCGGCGGCGTCGATGATGGCCCTGGCCGCCGGCGGCCAGTTCCCGTCCGTCACCACGGTGGCCTGCTCGAAGGTGATGTCGGTGCCGCTGTTGTTGTAGGAGGCGGTGTCGCTGTAGTTGTCGTGGATCGAGTCGTCGTGGATGCTCGGCGTCCACAGGTTCGTCCAGAGCGACCCGTTGGCGAAACGCACGACGTTGTCGTGGGTGTTCCACATCGAGCTGCCCTCGTCGTGGTAGATCATGTTGCAGCCGTCGATGCACTCCGACAGCACGTTCCCGGCGAATTCCGAGGGTGCGGACTGGCCGCCGAGGGTGTAGATCGGACCGCCGTCGAAGAGCGCGCCCATCACGCTGTGCACGTGGTTGCCGAGGATCTTGTTGCCGCCGGCGTACGTGGTGCCGTGCAGGCAGGGGTCGGGCAGACCTTGCTTGGCCTGCAGGGTGCAGCTCGACGCCCATCCCCAGCCCCAGCCGATGGACATGCCGGAGTACGGGGTGTAGCCGACGTCGTTGTGGGAGACGGTCGTCGCCCTGCTGTGGCCGACCCAGACGCCGACCGCGTCCTGGTATTCCTGGCCGGGGAACTGCACGGTGTTGCCCGAGACCGTGTTGCCGCTCGTCATCAGGGCGGGGTCGGTCTGGTAGTAGTCGTCCACCTCGCCGACCAGGACACCGCTGCCGGAGGTGTCGGTGACGGAGCTGTCCTCGATCGTGGAGTCCTGTGTCTGGTCGGCCAGGTCGATGCCGCTGGTCCCGGTGTGCTGGACCACGTCGCCGGAGAAGGAGATCCGTTTGCCCCGGTGCACCTGGACCGCCGCGGGTATCCGGATCGGGGTGCGGGTCGCCGGGTCCCAGAGCACCCCGGCCTGGTTGTCCACGTAGCCCTCGGCGGACGGGGCGTTCCACGTGGTGTAGGCGAAGGTCAGCCCGGAGAAGACGATGTCGTGCACGGGTGCCACGACGTCGGGGATCACGGTGAATCCGTCGACGAGCAGGTAGGCGCCGCCGGTCTTGACCAGACGCAGGGTGTGCTTGCCCTTCGGCAGTCCGGTGACGGAGACCATGACCTGCTGGGCCAGCCGCTCCGGCCCGTCGCCGGATACCGTCGAGACCTTCTTCCCGTCGATGTACGCGTCCGCGGTGCCCTCGTCGGAGTTGGTCTCCGACAGCACCTGGATCCCGGCGCCGGTGAAGGTGTAGCTGACCGCGTCGCCGTTGTCGGCGGTGTAGTGCACGTCCGCGTTCAGGTCGCCGAGATGCCGGCCTTCGGAGTGGCCCCAGTTGCCGGAGTAAGTCGCCCGCCAGTCGGTGTCGTTGACCGGGGCCAGGTGTCCCGGGGTTCCCGAGGCGTCGACGAGTTCGGGCGCCACCGGCAGTTCGACGTCCGCCGTCGCCAGGTTCTCGCCCGCGCGCGGCACGTAGTAGAGGTACCCGGCGCCCTCGTCGAGATAGAACTGGCCGGGTGTGCCGAGGAGTTGGTAGGCGTTCTCCAGCCAGGTGATGCCGTCCATCGACGGCAGTCCGGCGCCGTTGAAGGGGAAGCTCGGGTTGGGCACCGCGTTGTGGTTGTTGTTCCAGCAACCGGGATCGACGGTGAGGTCCGAGCCGCCGTGCGCGGAGCGGGTGATGGACGCCAGCGGGCAACGCATCTGCTTCCAGCCGCTGTTGTGCACGACCTCGACCTGCGCGGGGTTCGTCCACGCGGTGTACGAGGCGTCAGCGGTGGTGAAACCGGTGGCGGTCACGGAGAACCCCGACGGGTTGCGCGTCCCGCGGGCGCGGTCAGCGCGCTTCCCGTCGACGAACAACTCCCGGCTGGTGATGCCTGCGGGAACCTTGGCCCGGTAGATGTTCTTCGCCACGTCGACGCGCGCGAACCCGGTGATCCGGGTCGCGCCGCTGAGCACCGGCGTCTGCCCCGCGGCCGCCCGGTACACCACCGGGTGGCCGGGCCGGCCGGAGTTCTGGACGCCCAGCCGGAAGGGAGCGGTGAGCCGGTAGGTCCCGCCGTCCAGTTCGACCACGACGTCGCCCGGGGCCTGCGGGACGAGAGATCTCGCACGGTCGCGAGCAGTCTCGAGACTGCACGGATTCCGGTCACTGCACGCCGAACCGCGCCCGTCCGGCGCGACATGCAGAGTGTCCGCCGCGTGGGCGGACGCGTCGGCGGCGACGGCTTCGGGCGGGCCGCCGGTGAAACCAAGACAGGCCACGGCGGCAGCAAGGCACGCGGCGACAATGGTGCGCATAGTCGATCTCCCACAGGACGAGCGAAGGCTCAGACATCCGATGAATGTACGGAACCATGTCGCCAAGTCCTATACCTGGGACGGAGTTTGTATGATGACATCCGACCTGTCTCGGAGGGAGTGCGGTAACGCGGCGGTGTTCACCGGCCTCGACGACTTCTCCGCTCCGAGCCCCTGTGCGTTTGGGGGCAGCCCGAAGGCACTGACATCGATGTGCGGTGTCGCTGTCAGTGCCTTCGGGGGTTCAGGGGGCTGGGGCGAACGGGAGGGGCTCCCCTTGGTGTCGTACGCCCGCGCGCGGTGCGCGGGTCTCGACGCGATCAGGCCTTGCGGGCCCGGATCTCCTCCGTGAGACGGGGTACGACCTCGAACAGGTCGCCGACCACGCCGTAGTCGGCCAGGTCGAAGATCGGAGCCTCGGCGTCCTTGTTGATCGCCACGATCGTCTTCGAGGTCTGCATGCCGGCCCGGTGCTGGATCGCGCCCGAGATGCCCGCCGCGACGTACAGCTGCGGCGACACGCTCTTGCCCGTCTGGCCGATCTGGTGCGCGTGCGGATACCAGCCGGAGTCGACGGCCGCGCGGGACGCGCCCACCGCGGCGCCGAGCGAATCGGCCAGGGCTTCGATGATCGGGAAGTTCTCCGCGCCGTTGACACCGCGGCCGCCGGCGACGACGGTCTCCGCCTCCGTCAGCTCCGGGCGTCCCGTCGACTCGCGCCGGGTGCGCGAGGTGATCCTGGTGCCCGTCGCCCGGTCCGCGAAGGCCACCGCCAGCTCCTCGACCGTGCCGGCGGCCGGGGATGCCTCCACCGGGGCCGAGTTGGGCTTGACGGTGATGACCGCGACGTCCCGGGTCACGCGCGAGCGGGTGGTGAAGGCCGCGGCGAACGCCGACTGCGTGGTGACCGGGCCGTCGGGGCCCGCCTCGACGTCGACGGCGTCGGTGACCAGGCCGGCGCCGACGCGCAGCGCCAGGCGGGCGGCGATCTCCTTGGACTCGGCCGAGGACGGCAGGAGGACCACGGCCGGGGAGAGGGCGGCGCAGGCGGCCTGCAACGCGTCGACCTTGGGGGCCACCAGGTAGTCGGAGTACTCGGGGGCGTCGTGCGCGAGGATCCTGACCGCGCCGTGGTCGCCCAGGATCTCGGCGGCGGCCTGCGCGCCGGCGCCGAGGTGCACGGCGACCGGCTCGCCCAGGCGGCGGGCGAGTGTGAGCAGTTCGAGGGTGGGTTTGCGCACTGCTCCGTCGACGTGGTCGACGTAGACGAGGATGTGGGTCATGGACGTGTCTCCTGCGGATGAAGAAGAAGGACGTGGACGGGTGGGCGTCGGCCGGGCTCAGATGTACTTCTGGGCCGCCAGGAACTCCGCGAGCTGCTTGCCGCCCTCGCCCTCGTCCTGGACGATCGTGCCCGAGGTCCGGGCCGGGCGCTCGGCCACCGCCTCCACCGCGGTCCAGGCGCCCTTGAGGCCCACCGCGTCGGGGTCGATGCCGAGGTCCGACAGGTCCAGGGAGTCCACCGGCTTCTTCTTGGCCGCCATGATGCCCTTGAACGACGGGTAACGGGCCTCACCGGACTGGTCGGTCACCGACACGACCGCCGGCAGGGACGCCTGGAGCCGCTCGGACGCCGCGTCGCTGTCCCGGCGGCCCGTGACCTGACCGCCGGCCACCGAGACCTCGGACAGCAGGGTGGCCTGCGGGACGGCCAGGCGCTCCGCCAGCAGCGCGGGCAGGACCCCCATGGCGCCGTCCGTGGAGGCCATGCCGCAGACGACGAGGTCGTAGCCGATGTGCTCGATGGCCTTGGCGAGCACGAGCGAGGTGCCCAGCGCGTCCGTGCCGTGCAGGTCGTCGTCCTCCACGTGGACGGCGCGGTCGGCGCCCATGGACAGTGCCTTGCGCAGCGCCTCCCTGGAGTCCTCGGGACCCACCGTCAGTACGGTGATCTCCGCGTCGTCCGACTCGTCGGCGATCCGGAGGGCCTGCTCGACCGCGTACTCGTCGAGTTCCGAGAGAAGTCCGTCGACGTCTTCGCGGGCGACCGTCGAGTCGTCGGCGAAGTGCCGGTCGCCTGTCGCGTCGGGCACGTATTTCACGCAGACGGTGATCCTCAGGGTCATGACTGTTCTTCCTTCTGCTCGTGCGTTGTCGTGCGATTCGTTCGTCGTGCCGGGGCGCGCTCCGGCGATCCGTTCCCGGAAGCGGGAGGGGGCGCGAGCCTCAGGCATCGGCGCCCGGCGGGACGGCGCCCGGTTCGGTGAGCGGCAGGCCGAGATGCGCGCGCTCGGTGACCCAGCGGGTCGGCCGGTAACGGGGGTCACCGGTGCTGCGGTGGAGCCCTTCCTGGAGGGCGAGCAGGCGCCGGGCCCCGATCCGGTCGCCCCAGGCCAACGGGCCGACCGGGTAGCCGAGTCCCGCCGTGACGGCGAGGTCGATGTCGCCGGGGGCCGCGAGGGAACGCTCCGCGACGGAGGCCGCCACCGAGATGATCGACGCCAGCACCCGCTGGGCGACCGACCCCGCCGTGTCGCGCACGACGGACACCGGGACGGCCTCCGCACCGCCGGCCGCCCGTGCGAGCACCGCGCGCGCGTCGCGCACCGCGGTCCCGTCGGACGCCGGGGTCATGGCCAGCACCCGGCGACGGACGGTGAGGGACAGGGGGTCGACGCCCAGGGTGCGCTCGGCCGGCAGGCCGCCCTCGGCGATCGCGGAGGCGACGGTCGTTCCCCAGACCGGGCACAGCACGAGAGCCTGCTCCGAGGGCGCGGACGCCCTTTCGAGGGCCGCCCCCGAGTCGCTGAGCACCGTGCGCAGTGTGTCGCCGTCCCGGTTTTCGCCGGCGACCCACACCGGCCGGCCCGGATCGCCGGTGACGGGTTGTTCCGGCAGGTCGGCGGGGGCCGGGATGCCGGGGCCGTACGCGTAGAAGCCGCGCCCGGTCTTGCGGCCGTGCAGGCCCGCCGCCACCCGGTTGGGAGCGAGGTAGGAGGGGCGGAGCCGGTCGGAGTGCCGGAAGCCCTGCCAGATGGAGTCGGTCACCGCGGCGGTCACGTCCAGGCCGGTGAGGTCCATCAGCTCGAAGGGGCCCATGCGCAGTCCGAGTACGTCGCGGGCGATGCGGTCGATGCCCGTCGTGTCGCTGACGGACTCCTCCAGCAGGGCGAACGCCTCGGTGATCAGGCCGCGGCCGACGTGGTTGATTAGGAAGCCGGGGGTGTCCGAGGCGACCACCGCGGCGTGTCCGGTGGCCCGGACCAGTTCGACGAGGGTCCGGGGGATCTCGGGGCGGGTCAGCGCGCCCGGAATGACCTCGACGATCTTCATCAGCGGTACGGGATTGAAGAAGTGCAGGCCGCAGAGGCGGGACGGATCAAGGAGTCCCGACGCGATCTGTGTCACGGGCAGCGAGGACGTGTTGGTCGCGAAGACCGTGCCCGCGGGCAGGATGTCCTCCAGCTGCCGGAACAGTTCCGTCTTGGTGGCCAGGTCCTCGCGGACCGCTTCGATGACCAGCCCCACGTCGTCGCCCGGCGCGGCCGGCGAGTCCACCGGCAGCAGCCGTGCCGAAGCGGCTCCGGCGGCCTCGTCGGTCATCCGCTGCTTCTGGGCGGCGCGTTCGAGCATGCGCTGGACGAAGGTGACGGCCTCGCCGACGGCCTCCTGCCGTACATCGGCGAGTTCGACGGTGTGGCCGGCGACCGCCGCCCACTGGGCGATGCCGCGGCCCATGGCTCCGGCGCCGACAATCCTGATGCGCATGTGGATCTCGCCTCCCTCTCGGTTCTCGGATTTCCGCTCCCGCTCCGGTGGCGCGGGAGCCGGCTCCCTTGTGCTGACCCGGCCGCTCCGGTCCGCCGCCGCCGGTGGAACACCGGCACCCTGCCTCCCGCGCCCGGGACCCGTTGACACCCGGCGCATCCCGGCCCGAGCGCGGTGACCACCCACCGCCGACGCACCCCGCGGGGCCCTGTCGGCCTGACCTCCCCACTCCGGGGAGACCGAAGTCCGCGCGAACGGCCGCCGTCCGAGGCGGACGGACGGGTCCGCCGGTGTGCCACGCCGGAACGCCCGTCCCCTGACGCGAGGCGGGAGCCGCGCGGATCGGTTCGGCGGACGGTCTTACGCTGCCAGCCGTAATCCATTAATGTCCAATACTAAATGGCACACGCTTTAAGACGTTCATTCGATGAATGACCGGGATTCCTCCCGGAGTCGGAACAGTGGGAACCACCATGGAACTGCGCCGCCTGGTCGCCTTCGTAGCCGTCGCCGAAGAACTGCACTTCGGCCGTGCCGCCAAGCGGCTCCAGATGGCCCAGCCACCGCTGAGCCAGCAGATCCGGCAGTTGGAGAAGGAGCTGGGGGTCCAGCTCTTCGAGCGCAACACCCGCTCGGTCAGGCTCACCAGCGCCGGCCAGTCCTACCTGGAGCCGGTGCGTACCGTGCTCAAGGACCTCGACCTGGCCACCCGGGCCGCCAGAGCCGCCGGGCTGGGCCAGTACGGGCGCGTGACCGTGGGCTTCGCCGGCGCTTCCAGCCATGAGAGCCTGCCCCGGCTGACCCGGGCCGTCAGGGCCGTCCATCCCGGCATCGAGCTGGTCCTGAAGGGCCAGACCTACGCCAACGCGGCCCTGGCGGGCGTCGCGGAGGGCTCGCTGGACCTCGGTTTCGTCCGGCTCTCGGCCACTCCGCCTGGTGTGACACTGCGGGTCATCGGGGAGGAGGAGATGATCTGCGCGCTGCCCTCCTACCACCCCCTGGCCCAGCGCGATCGCATCCCGATCGCCGCCCTGGGCGAGGAGCCCTTCGTGAGTTTCCCCGCCAACGCCGGGTCCAGCCTGCGCGACGTCACGTTCCAGGTCTGCGGCACGGCCGGGTTCACGCCGCGGGTGGTCCAGGAGGCTCCGGACTCCCACACCATCCTGGCGCTGGTGGCCGCCGGAGTCGGGGTGACGCTGACCCTGACGTCCTGCCTGCACGTCCAGCAGACCGGCCTGGTGTACCGCCCGCTGGCCGGGCCGCCCATCCGGCTCCAGGCGGCGCTGGCCTGGCGTACGGACAATCCCTCGGCCGCGCTGCACTCGGTCCTCGCCGTGGCCGAGGAGGCGCTGCCGACCCCCACCCTGATCACCTAGACGATTTCCGTCTGAATTCGGCGTGAATTAGATATTGGATCTTCTTGGTGTCGGAGTGCGAGGCTCGGTGGGAACGGTTCCGCCGTAGAACTTCCCCCACCAGGGAAAGGCAGTCGCATGTCCGAACAAGCCGATGTCGTCATCTGCGAGCCGCTGCGCACGCCGATCGGCCGCTTCGGCGGCGCGCTCGCGGACCAGCGTCCGGCCGGTCTCGCGGCGCTCGTCATCGCCGAGATCGTCGGCCGCACCGGGATCGATCCCGAGCGGATCGACGAGGTGATCCTCGGTCACGCCTACCCGACCTCCGACGCCCCCGCGATCGGGCGGGTCGCCGCCCTCGACGCGGGGCTGCCCGACTCGGTCACCGGCGTCCAGGTCGACCGCCGTTGCGGATCGGGCCTCCAGGCCGTCCTCGACGCCGCCATGCAGATCCGCAGCGGCTTCAGCGATGTCGTCGTCGCGGGCGGGGTGGACGTCATGAGCGCGGCCCCCTTCTACACCCACGACGTCAGGTGGGGCATCAGGACGCCGAGTCTCGAACTCCACGACTCCCTGGCGCGTGGCCGGGCCACCGCCGGCGGCGTCAACCACCCCGTTCCCGGGGGCATGATCGAGACCGCGGAGAACCTCCGCCGCACCTACTCCATCTCCCGCGAGGACCAGGACACCCTCGCCGTGCGCTCCCAGCAGCGCACCGCTGCGGCCATGGCGGCCGGGCTGTTCAAGGACGAGATCGTCCCCGTCACGGTGCGCACCCGCAAGGGCGAGGTCACCGTGGCGGAGGACGAACACCCCCGCCCCGGCACGACGGCGGAGCAACTGGCCGCACTCCGGCCGATCATGGGCAGGTCCGACCCGGAGGCGACCGTCACCGCGGGCAACGCCAGCGGTCAGAACGACGCGGCGGCCGCCTGCCTGGTGACCACCCGTGCCACGGCCGAGCGCCTGGGCCTGACCCCGCTGGTGCGACTGGTGTCCTTCGCCCGCGCCGGGGTGCCCGCCGAGACCATGGGGATCGGCCCGGTACCGGCCACCCGGAAGGCCCTGGACAGGGCCGGGCTCACACTCACCGACATGGGCCTGATCGAGCTCAACGAGGCCTTCGCCGCCCAGGTACTGGCCTGCACACGGGTGCTGGGTCTGACCGACGCCGACCACGAGCGGATCAACGTCAACGGCTCCGGCATCTCCCTCGGCCACCCCGTCGGGGCGACCGGCGCCCGGATCCTGGCCACCCTGGTGCGCGAGATGCACCGCAGGGGGACCCGCTACGGCCTGGAGACGATGTGCATCGGTGGAGGCCAGGGCCTGGCCGCGGTGTTCGAACGCATCACCGACTGACGTCCCGCCGGACCGCGGGCACCGATCGGCCGATGGCCGGCCGTCATCCGACCAGGAACTGAACCAAGGAAATCGGAGTCCATCGTGACACTGACCGCCAACGGCATACCGGAGATCGCGAAGCTGGCCGGCCGCGATCTCGGACACTCCGAGTGGAGGGAAGTCACTCAGGAGCTCATCGACGCCTTCGCGGCGGTCTCAGGCGACGGCCAGTGGATCCACACCGACGTCGAGCGCGCGGCCGCGGGCCCGTTCGGGCGCACCATCGCGCACGGCTACATGGTGCTCAGCTGGGGCATCCCCATGGTGGCGGAACTCCTCCAGGTCACCGGCGTGGGCATGGCCCTCAACTACGGTGTGAACAAGGTGCGTTTCCCCGCGCCCGTGCCGGTCGGCAGCAAGATCCGCCTGCACGCCGAGATCACCGAGGTGCGCGAGGTGAGCCGGGGCGGCATCCAGGTGCACCGCGCCTTCACCTTCGAACTCGAAGGATCCGACAAGCCCGCCTGCGTCGCGGAGTCCCTCACGCACTACTACCCGTAAAGAAAGCCATCCCCGAAGAACAACGGCCTTGGCGGCCGGGCACCCTCGATCTCTCCGGCCGCCAAGGTCGTTCTCATGCCTGCGGTGGGTGACGTCCGACGCCGGACGGCGCGGCACGGCCCGAGAGGCCGGGGGCGCCGGGGAGGTACGAAGCGTCCACGAGGGACGGTACGGGCCGCAGACGGGCGAGGACGTCGGAGAGGTGGGTGTGTCGTGCCGGGGGTGGCACGAGGGCGAGGTGGGCGAGGCAGTCGAGGTCGTAACGCAGTGCGGCGAGGCCGGGTCCGGTCAGTTCGACGGCGCCGGAACGGCGGTGGGCCTCGCGGGAGCCGATTCCGTAGACGGGACCGAGCGCGTGTCCGGGGCGCGCGGTGAGGAGCGTGGTGCCCTCGTCGTCCGCGTCGGGGAGGAACGCCCGGTCGTGGGCCCCGGCCTCGGCCAGGGCCCGGCCGAGGAGCGCGGGTTCGATCAGCGGCAGGTCGGCGGGGAGCGCGGCGACACCGCACCCGGGGTGGCCGGCACGGGCGGCCAGTTCGCCCTGGCGCAGGGCCTCGTTGAGACCCGGGCCGGTCCCGAGGACATGTCCGACACCGAGACCGGCGACGGGTTCGAGGTCCTGGATCCGGTCGACGACGACGATCACCGTGGCCACGCCTGGCGTGTGCTGCGCGGCGGCCACGGTGTCGCGGAACAGGGCGCTCGCGACCCGCTGCCGGTCACGCGAGTCGAGTGCGAGGCGGCTCTTCGCCAGGCGGAGGTCCTTCTGCGGGACGACAACGGCCCAACGCACCTCACGGCGCGCACGGTTGTCGCGGTGTCCGCCCCTGTCGGCGGGGTGGTGGGCCCGGCCGTGCGCGCCCCCGTCCGCGCGGCCGGGCCGGCCGGTGGTCATCGTACGAATCCGACACTCAGCGGCACGACCCGGTGTACCTCCTTGTCGAACCTGCGGGCCGCTTCGGCGCGTTCCGCGCTGACCTGGCCGTAGGTCGTCGAGCGCTGCCGGGCCGGGCGGCCGGCCGCCGCGGCGAGGGCCTCGATGTCCGCGATGGTCTTCATCGACCCGTTCGTCGAGCCCGCCATCCGGCTGATGGTCTCCTCCATCAGCGTCCCGCCCAGGTCGTTGGCGCCCCCGCGCAGCATCTGTTCGCACTGGTCGGGCGACAGCTTGACCCACGAGCACTCGATGTTGTCGATGTACCCGTGCATCAGCAGGCGCGCGAGGGCGTGGACTGCCCGGTTGTCCCGGTGGGTGGGGCCCGGCCGGGCGATCCCGGCGAGGTAGATCGGGGAGGAGTGGTGCACGAACGGCAGCGGTACGAACTCGGTGAACCCGCCCGTCTCCCGCTGGATGTCGACCAGGGTCCTCAGGTGCCCGACCCAGTGCCGGGGCTCGTCGACGTGTCCGTACATCATGGTCGCGGTCGTGGGGATCCCCAGTCCGTGCGCGGTCTTCACCACCCGGATCCACTCCGCCGCGGGGAGCTTGCCCTTGGTCAGGATCCAGCGGATCTCGTCGTCGAGGATCTCCGCCGCGGTGCCCGGGACGGAGTCCAGCCCCGCCTCGCGCGCGCCGGCCAGCCACTCGGAGACGGAGATCCCCATCCGGGACGCGCCGCTGATGATCTCCATCGGGGAGAACGCGTGCAGGTGCATGTCGGGGCAGCGTTCCTTGACGGCGCGGGCGAGGTCGTGGTGGACGCTGCTGGGCAGGGCGGGGTCGATGCCGCCCTGCATGCACACCTCGGTCGCGCCCACGGCCCAGGCCTGTTCGACGCGGTCGCCGACCTCGCCCAGCGACAGACGGTAGGCGTCCGCGTCGGTCTCCCGCTGCGCGAACGCGCAGAACCGGCAGCCGACGTAGCAGACGTTGCTGAAGTTGACGTTCCGGTTCACCACGTAGGTGACGGTGTCCCCGACCGCGGACCGGCGGACCTGGTCCGCGAGCCGGCACATCGCGTCGAGCCCGGGACCGTCCGCGTAGGCCAGCGCCAACGCCTGTCCGTCCGTGAGGCCCGCCGGGTCCCGCTCGGCCGCGCGCAGGGCGTCGGCGACGTCGCTGTCGAGGCGCTCCGGCGCACCCGCACCGGCTCCGGTGGGGAGGTTGTGGACCTGGTCGGCCAGGACCTGCCAGTCGCCGAACGCGTTGTCGAAGTCACCGCGCGCGGTGGTGAGGCGGCCCTCCCGGTCGATCGCGGTGTGCAGGTCGGTACGCCCGGACGAGACGGCCGCGGCGGCTTCCTGCCACGGCCTGCCCACCGGCAGCACGTCGGCGGCGAGGCCGGTGTCCGGGTCGGCGAGTGCCCGCAGGTGCGGCTGGACGCGGGCGTCCGCCCACGGGCTGCCCGCGCGGATGTACTCCGGCTGGGCGGCGAGGCGTTCGCGCAGTTCGAATCCGGCCCCGGCGGTCAGTTCCGCGAGGCGCTCCAGCTGCGGCCAGGGCCGTTCGGGGTTGACGTGGTCGGGTGTCAGGGGCGACACGCCGCCCCAGTCGTCGACGCCGGCCGCGAGCAGGAGCCGCAGCTCGTTCGGGTCGGACAGGTTCGGCGGGGCCTGGATCCGCATCTTCGGCCCCAGCAGGATCCTCGCGACCGCGATCGCCGCGAGGTACTCCTCCAGGTCCGCGTCCGGCACCGACTTCATCGCCGTGTCCGGCTTGGCCCGGAAGTTCTGCACGATCACTTCCTGGACCGCCCCGTACTGCCGGGCGATGCGGCGGATCTCCAGGATCGACTCGACCCGGTCCTCGGCGCCCTCACCGATACCGATCAGGATCCCCGTCGTGAAGGGGATGCTGCTGCGGGAGGCGTCCTCGATGGTCCGCAGCCGCACCGCGGGGTCCTTGTCCGGGGACCCGTAGTGGCAGCCCCCCGGCTCCGACCACAGCGACCGTGCCGTCGACTCCAGCATCAGGCCCATCGACCCCGCGACGGGCTTCAGCCGCTGCAGTTCCGTCCAGCTCATCACCCCGGGGTTCAGGTGCGGGATCAGGCCGGTCTCCTCCAGCACCAGGATCGCCATCGCCCGCACGTACGCGAGGGTGTCCTCGTAGCCGTGCGCGTCCAGCCACTCCCGGGCGGCCTTCCAGCGGTCCTCCGGCCGGTCCCCGAGCGTGAACAGGGCCTCCTTGCAGCCCAGTCGGGCACCCTCGCGGGCGATGTCCAGGACCTGCCCGGGCGTGAGGTAGGCCTCCTCGACCCGGCCCGGAGTGGTCGCGAAGGTGCAGTAGTGGCACCGGTCCCGGCACAGCCGGGTGAGCGGTACGAACACCTTCTTGCTGTAGGTGACGATGCCGGGCCGCCCCGCGTCGAGGAGACCCGCGGAGCGCACGGCCCCGGCGACCTCGCACAGCGAGGCCAGGTCGTCGCCGCGCGCCCCGAGCAGGGCCGCCGCCTCCCGGCGGTCGATGTTCTTGCCCGCCCTGGCCCTGGCCAGTGCACGGCGTACGGGTGCGGAAGTCACCGCGGTCTCCTCACATGGACGCTCAGGCATGGTCAGTTGCCGCGCAGGCCCATGGACCGCGCGATGAAGTTCAGCTGCACCGACGGCGGGCCGGCCACGACCCGCGCGATGATTCCGTCCGAGTGGTGCATCGGCAGGGTGTGGTCGCGGACATAGCCGTACGCGCCCTGCAGCTGGACCGCCAGTGCCGATGCCTCGGCGTATATCTGGCCGCACAGGAACTTCGCCATCGTGCTCTCCGTCTCGCACGGCAGACCCGCGTCGAAGAACGCCGCCGACCGCTGCACCGCGCAGCGCGCCGCGTCCTTGCGGACGAACATCTCCGCGAGCGGCAGCGTCACACCCTGGTACGAGGAGATCGTCTTCCCGAACTGCTCGCGCTCGTTGGCGTACTCGACCGTCATGTCCAGGACCTGTCCGACACTGCCCAGGAACCCCGAGCTGATCATGATCCGCTCCAGGACCAGCCGCTCCTTGAGGATCTGCCAGCCCTGGCCCGGCTCGCCCAGCAGGGCCTCGTCGGGGACCAGGACGTCGTGGAGGAACACCTCGTAGATCCCGCTGATGTTGCGGCCCAGGGCCGGCATCCGGCGGATCTCCACACCCGGGTGGTCCGAGGGGACCAGGAACACGGCGAGGTCGTCCCGCTTGCGGCCGCTGTCGCCGGTCTTCGCGAACAGCTCCATCACCGTGCCCGGGATCCCCGCGCCCTCGCAGTACGTCTTCTGCCCGTTCAGCAGCCAGCCGCCCTCGACGCGTTCCGCGGTCGTCGCCACGCTCGCCGCGTCCGAGCCGACGTCCGGCTCCGAGACCGCGATGGAGAACCGGCCGTCGCCGCGCAGTACGGGCTCGGCGTACTTCTCCTGCTGTTCGACGGTGCCCCAGCGGATCAGGTCGCGGATCCCGCTGATGTTCAGGTTCAGCAGCGCGACCAGGTCCGAACTGGCCCGCCCGACCTCCTCGCACAGCGCGATCAGCAGGCCGGCCATGCCGTCGAGGGGCTCGTCGTCCGCGACGATGTCGTACCAGCCCAGCTTCGCGATCTCGCGGTAGAGGTGCTCGGGGTAGGAGCCCTCCTCGTCCCAGATCCGCACGTCACGCTGGGGAGCGTGCCGTGCGATCACCGCGCGGGCCGTGGCCCGCAACTGCTCCTGGTCCTCGGACTCGATGAAGGGGTTCGCACTCATGGTTGTCGCCTTTCCGGAGGGGATCGGGCGGCCGGTGGATCGGGTGGTCCGAACGGTGCGGTCGCCGCGGGGAAATCAGGTGGTGAGAGCCGTCCGAAGGGTCTGGACAAGATCCGACGGCGCGGCCGCGAACTGCTCGGCGAGGTGCCGGGCCCGGTGGCCGAGGTCCGCGGCCCCGACCACGTCGACCAGGCCCAGCCGGGCCAGGTCGTCCCCTGTGAAACGTTCATCTGCCACCAGCAGCCGGAACGCCGTGGCGGGACCGACAGCGGCCCGCAGGCGGCGGACCGTCTGGTCCGGGGGCAGGAAGCCCAGCCGGAGCTCCGGGAAGCGGAACGTCGCGCCCGGAGCCGCCAGGGTGACCACGGCGGCGGCGGCCAGGGCCCATCCGCCGCCCACGGCCGGGCCCTGTACGGCGGCGACCGAGGCGGGGAACGCCTCGACGAGGTCGCACGCCTCCTCGATCAGTTGCCGGCGCAGGCCCGGCCGGCCCATCGCGGTGCCGTCGTCCGACCGCACGTCGGCGCCCGCGCAGAAGGCCGGGCCCTCGGCCTTCAGCAGCAGCACGCCGACACCCTGTGCGCGGGCGTCCTTGAGCGCCGCGACCAGTTGCTGGAGCAGCGGGATGTTCATGGCGTTGCGCGCGTCGGGGCGGTTCAGCGTCACCGTCGCGACGCCGCCCCCGGTCTCCGACAGGCACAGCGGTGTCTCGTCCGTGACGGCGTTCATGTGAGCTCCGGGAGGACTTCGGTGGTGAGCAGGTCCACGGCTTCCGCCGGGTCGGGACCTACGGGGGCTCCGACGTATGCCTCGGTGAAGCCGGCCCCGCGGGCGTACTCGAGGAGTTCGGCGAGCGACGCGATGCAGTCGCCAGGGGTTCCCGAGATGACGAGCTGGTCGGCCACGTGCTGGGGCAGGAGTTCGGCCGCGGCGGCGATGCCCCGGCCGGTGTGGACGGCCTCGCGGGTCGCCGCGTAGTCGGACTGTTCGAAGCCGACCCGCTGCAGACTCTCGTGCGGCTGCTGGGAGACGATCAGGGCGGCCTGCCGGCGGGCGGCGGCGTTGGCGCGGTCGCGGTCCGCCGAGACGGACACGTTCGCCCCGTATATACGGGTCAGCTCCGGGCGGTCGCTGCGCTCCCGGCCGGCGTCGAGGCGGTCGAGGTTGCTGACCGCGTCGAACTGGCCGCTGCGGAAGGCCGCGAGGCTGTGTGCCGGGAAGTTGCTTGCGCAGATCACACCGTCGGCCAACTCGCCCGCCATCTCGAGGATCTTGGGACCCGTGCCGGCCACGATCACCCGGACCGCGGGGTCGTCCACCCAGTCGAGGGACGCCCGGCCCTCCGCACGCAGGCCCAGGTCCGCGCAGGTGAGGGGGTAGTCGCCCATGCGGACGCTCTCACCCCGCCAGAGCGCGCGGCAGAACCTGATGAGTTCGGCGACGCGGCCGACGGGCTGCTGCCGCTCCATCAGAGCGCTCACCAGTCCACCGCCGGTGCCGATCCCCATGCTCACCTGGCGGCCGGCCGGCATGAACTCGGCCAACGTGGCCATCGTGGAAGCCTGTTCCAGGGGGTTGCGCCCGAACGGGAACGTCACCGCCGTGCCGACACCCGCACCGGTCCTGGCCGCGATCGCCCCCAGGACGGCGCCCACTCCTCGCGACTGCATCTGGTCGGTGACCCAGATCGTCTCGAAGGTCCGAGCGGCGACCTCGGCGACCTCGACCATGCTCGGTCCACCTGCCCAGGCGTGTAGCTGAATGCCCTTGATCATCGACTCTCGATTCACGATGGTGAACAGTGTCCACGGCAATGAATAAAAGGGAATTGCGAATCCATCCCGGCCGAGGCTTGAACCTCCGTCGGCCGGTCACGGCGGGGCCGCATGCGCGACCGCATCCGGCCCCGCCGGAAAATCAGCGATGAGCCGCCACGTACTCGGGTTCGGTGAGGTACGTGCTCACGATGTCCTCGATCAACGGGCCGTCGGCCTCACTGCGTTCCTTCAGCTCGACCCACCGCGGATCCGCCCTGAAGGCATCCCAGAACTCAGCCGCCGCGTTCACGTCCTCGAACGCACACAGGTAGTAGATCCGTCGTCGGTCGTCGACGACGTGCCAGAAACCCCTGAGATCGAGACCGAATTCCCTGAAGAGGTCGAGGGTCTCGTCGGCGAAGCGCCGGTGCAGGTCCTCGGCCCGGTCCGGCAGCGCGGTGTACTCGCGCAGTTCGAGGATCATGCCGGGATCCCGGAGACCGAGACGCCCGAACGGGTCTTGTAGCGCCGGTTGATGTTGATGAGGACGGCGGTGAGCGGCTCCAGCTGACGGGCAAGCCGCAGGACCCCGCCGTCGATGCCGGGGCGGCCGGTGATCGTCGCGGCGAGGGCGGCGACCTTCTCCTTGGCGTCCCTGTCGTCACCGACCACCAGGACGTCCTCGTGCCCGAGGGGACCCTCGGCCTCCCACAGGGAGACGGCGGACAGGTGGTGGAAGGCGCCGACGACCACCGCGTCGGGCACGAGCCTCTGCGTCTGCTCGGCGGCGCTGCCGTCCTCGACGTCCAGGCCGTACGCACCGCGCTTGTCGAAGCCGAGCGGGTTGACGCAGCTGATGACCAGCTTCCCCGCCAGCACCGGCGCGAGCGCCGCGACCAGTTCCTCGTGGCCGTCCCACGGCACGACGATCAGGACCGCGTCGGCCGCCTCGACGGCACCCTTGTTGTCGAGGCCGAGCACGTCGACGGCCGAGCCGACACGCGCGCGGATCTCGGCCGCGGCCTCCTCGGCGCGCCCGGCCGAGCGCGACCCGACGACGACCTTGTGGCCGGCGCGGGCGAAGTGCAGGGCCAGGCCCTTGCCCTGTGGTCCGGTACCTCCCACAACGGCGATGGTGTGGCTGTCCATGGTTCGTGCTCCTCAAGGAAGTGCCCGCGACCGGCGGTGCGGGTTCACGGGACCGGCGGTGCGGGCGCCGGTCCTGTGGGTCTGATGGGGTCAGCCGGCGGATCGCTCCGGGCCGGCCTCGGGGTAGTCGGCCGGTACCCGGCCGCCGCTGCGCACCGTGATGGCACGCGCGGCGGTGACCAGGTAGGGGGCCAACTCGTCGATGTCCTGCGGCGTGAGATCCGTTCCCATGCCGAGCAGGCTGATCACGAGGCAGGGCTGCCCGTCACGGTCGAAGACGGGGAAACCCATGACGTTCAGCTCGGGGGCGTACTCCCCGAAGACGACTCCGAAACCGCGGGAGCGCACTTCCTCGCGGCGCGCGTCGTCGTCCGCGGCCGGCACGACGTCACGCCACGCGTCCGTCAGCCGGCTGAGCAGCGGCGCGTCCCGGTCGAACCGGGAGCCGATCTCGATGGTGATCTTGATGTCCTTGCGGCTCTCGATCTTCGCGATCGCGGTGAAGTGCCCGTCGGGCATCGGCGAGATCGCGAGGCACGCCAGTTCGGTCCGCTCGGCCAGCCGCTCCATGAACGGCCGCGCCTCGGCGACCGGGGTGGTCCTGGTGACCGCCGCCACGCCGTACTCGACGAGCAGCGGTCCCAGGTTGTAACGCCGGGTGTCGGAGTCGTACTCGATGAGTCCTTCGCTGACCATCGTCCGGATCAGGTTGGACGCCGTGCTCTTGGCCAGCCCGCACGATTTGGCGAGTTCGGTGACCGTCCCCCCGTCGACGTGCCGGACCAGGTGGTCGAGTACCCGTACCGTGCGCGACACCGCCGGCACGAGAACCCCGGCTGACTGCTCGGCATCGTCGTCGACGACCACGCCGCCGGACTCGGAAGGCTCCTTCGCCACGTCTCCTGCTTTCCGGTCAGGGAAGCCTCAGTGCTTGGCTGAGTCCCCTACCAACTCGACAAAGTGGAACAGCGTACCGTCGGGGTCCGCCGCGAACAGGATCTTCCATCCGTTCACCCCGTCGGGGGCCATGACGGTCTGCGGGGTGTGCAGGAACGTGACGCCCGCGTCGCTCAGGCGGTCGTACTCGCCCTGGATGTCGTCCGTGAGGATCGAGAAGCGGCACAGGCCGGGGTTGACGGTGTCGGCGATGGACCGCTCGCGGGTCACCGGCACGTCGCGCCACTCGATGATGTCGAGCATCGCCTCGTCGGGCGAGTTGTTCAGGCGCATGTGCGCGAAGCGCAGTTTGCTGCCCTCCTCGATCATGAACGCCCGCGCGAGGTTGGCGTCTTCGAGCTCCTTGTCCTGCACGACCTCGAAGCCCACGAGCCGGTAGAACTCGATGGTGCGGTCCATGTCGGTGACATTGAGACCGACATGCCAGAATCTACGCATAGGTGGTCCCTCTCGTGATGTGTGTCTGTACGTGACGTGTGTGCGTACGCGATGTGTGTCTGTAGGTCCCGTCCGGGTACGGACGCCGCCGGGGCGCCCTCTCGGGCGGCAGTGCCGCCGGAGCGGGCCGGTCAGTGCGGGGCCGGAGCGAGGGCGCGCCGCAGGAGCTTCCCGGTCTCCGTCCTCGGCAGGGACGAGACCACCTCGAACTCACGGGGTCTGGCGTGCGGCCCGACCGTGGCGGCCACCAGGTCGCACAGCTCCGCGCGGAGCGCCTCCCCGACCTCGCCGCCGGGCTCGCCGCCGGTGAACCGCAGGAAGACCTTCACCCGCTGGCCGATGCTGTCGTCCGGGATGCCGACCGCGGCGGCCTCGGCCACCAACGGGTGGTTCACCAGGGCGTCCTCGATCTCCGAGGGGCCGATCCGGTAGCCGCGGCTCTTGATGACGTCGTCCGCGCGGCCCAGGTACTCCAGGCGCTGTCCATGAGCACGCCTGGCCAGGTCGTTGGTCCGGTGCCATTCGCCGGCCGGAGGCACCGGGCCCTCCGTCTTCGCATCCCAGATCCCCAGCAGCGCGACCGGGTCGGGAAGCCGCAGGGCGATCTCGCCGACCTCACCGTGGGCGACCTCCCGGCCGTCCTCGCCGAGCAACGCGATGGTGTGGCCCGGGTAGGGGGCGCCCATCGTGTCGTCGTCGACGGAGGCCAGCACCGCCGAATCACCGATGAGACCGTTCGCCTCGGTCTGGCCGTACGCCTTGTTCACGGCCTGCGACAGGTGCAGCCGGGACCACGCCATCTCCGAACGCCCCGCCGCCTCACCGCCGGTGACGACGGCACGCAGCCTGCGCTCCGGCGCCCGGCCGTTCGCCTGCAACAGGCGCAGGACGGAGGGCGGCAGGAAGGCGGTCGTGACGCCGCACCGCGCGAACAGGTCCAGCGTGGCATCGGCATCGAAACGCGTCTGCCGCTGCGCGACGACCGGGACGCCGAACGACCACGGGACGAGGAGCCCCAGCATGAGGCCACCGATCCACCCCCAGTCGGCCGTCCCGTAGTAGACGTCCCCGGGCTGGAACAACTCGAAGGCGTAGTCCACTCCGGCATGGCCGAGCAGCACCTGGTGGCCGTGCAGGATGCCCTTGGGCGGACCGCTGGTGCCCGAGGTGTACATCAGCAGGGCGGGGTGCGTCGGACCGGCCGGCCACGGTGCGTCGGAGTGGTCGTCGACCTTCCGCCCGGCGATCCCCTTCCCCTCGGAACCGTCGACCGTCAGTACCGCACGGCCCTCGATGTCGCAGCCCGTCGAGCGCAGCCGTTCAAGGCCCAGCCCGTCGGTGACGAGCACCTTCGCCCCCGAGTCGCTCAGGCGGTGCGAGACCGAGCCGCCGGCCATGAGCCGCGGGATCGGCAGCAGCACCGCCCCGGCGGCCAGCACTCCGAAGACCACCTCCGCCGCGGCCGGCGAGGGGTCGAGGTAGAGCGCGACCCGGTCGCCCGGAGCGACGCCCTGCGCCCGCAGTACGTCACCGATCCGCAGCGCGGCCTCCTGGACCTCGCCGAACGTGATCTCGCCGACTTCCTGCGGTCCGGCCGTGAGCACGGCCACCGCGTCCGGATCCTGCGCGAAGAGCGCGTCCTGGACGATCGAGTAGTCCGCGGCGGGTGACCACCGGGCGAGGCCCCGCAGCTCGCGCAGTCGGGCGACGACCGGGACGTCGGCGCCCTGCGGCGCTAGTCCAGACGTGCCCATACGCTCTTCTCCTTCGTGAAGCTCTCGATCGCGCTGCGACCGAGGTCACTGCCGTAGCCGCTCTGGCGGAACCCGCGGTACGGCGAGGCCGGGTTGAGCACGCCCCAGCTGTTGATCCACACGTTCCCGGCGTCCAGCGTCCCCGCGAAGCGCAGGGCCCGGCCGACGTCCCGGGTGAACACGCCGGCCGCGAGGCCGTAGATCGTGTCGTTCGCCAGCTCGATCGCCTGCTCCTCGCCCTCGAACGGCAGCACACCGAGGACGGGACCGAAGATCTCCTCGCGGGCGATCCGCATGTCCGGGGCCACGTCCGCGAACAGCGCCGGCTGGTAGAAGAAGCCCGGACCGTCCGCCGGAGCCTCGGTGCTGCCCGCCAGCAGACGAGCGCCCTCCGCGGCACCCGACACCACATAGGAGTGAACCGAGTCGCGCTGCGCCGCGTTGACCAGTGGGCCGATCTCCGTCTCGGGGTCGAGCGGGTCGCCGACCCGGGCCGCGTCGACCCGTGCCTTGACCAGCTCCACGACCTCGTCGTAGATCGGACGCTCGACCAGGAGCCGGCTGGGCGCGGTGCAGGTCTCACCCTGGTTGCCGTACATGGCCGCGAAGACCACGTCGGCGACCGCCTTCGGGGACGCGTCCGCGAACGCGACCAGCGCCGACTTCCCGCCCAGCTCCAGGGAGGTGGTGATCAGGCGGTCCGCCGCCATCCGGCCGATCTCCTGGCCGATCTCGGTCGAACCGGTGAAAGTGATCTTGCCGACGCCCGGGTGCTGGACCAGCGCGTTGCCCGCCACCGAGCCGCGGCCCGGCAGGACGTTCACGACACCGGGGGGGATGCCGGCCTCCAGGGCCAGCTCACCCAGCGCCACCGGCACGAGGGGCGCGAGCTGCGCCGGCTTCAGGACGATGGAGTTGCCCATGGCCAGCGCCGGCGCGATCTTCCAGATCGACTGCACGGCGGGGAAGTTCCACGGGGTGATCGCACCGACCACACCGATCGGCTCGCGCACCGTGTAGTTCAGGAAGCGGCCGGGGGCGGGGGTCGTCCGTCCCTCGATCTTGGTCACCAGGCCGGCGAAGTACTCGACGGTCTCGACCATGACCGGCAGGTCGATCTTCGCAGACTCGCGGATCGGCTTTCCCATGTCGCGGCTCTGCAGCTCGGCGAGCTGCTCCTTGTTCGCTTCGATGAGCGCCGCGTAGCGCAGCATCAGACGGGTGCGCTGCGAGGGGCGCATCCGCTGCCATGCCTTGGCGCCGGCTCGCGCGGCCTCGACGGCGCGGGCGACGTCGTCCACGGTCGCCTCGGCGACCTTCGCTATGACGCTGCCGTCGGCGGGGTTGACGGTCTCGAACGTGGCTCCGTTGGAGGCGTCCGTGAGCTGGTCACCTAGGACCAGCGGAACACTGGAGGTCAGTGCACGCATGATCGGCTCTCTTTCGTTCGGGCCTCAGGGGAGGCGGTGCGCGGTCGGCAGGACCGCCTCGGCGAGGGCCTGCAGCTCCTCCATCGCGGAGTCGAGCGTGGCGTGCTCGAACGAGGTGTCGCAGATGAAGTGCGTGACACCGAGGTCGCCGTACGCCTCGATCGTCTCGGCGTTGTAAGGCGCCGTGCGCAGCGGGCGCGCGGTGAGCGTGATCTCGCTCATGTCGCGGCCGGCCTCCGCCACGTACGACTTCAGCGTGGAGAGGTAGCCGGCGTAGTCCTCCGGGCCCACGGCCAGCGGGTGCCAGCCGTCACCGATCGCGGCGATACGGCGCAGCGACGCCTCGCTGTAGCCGGCGAACCAGACCGGGATCGTGCCCCGCACGGGCTTGGGGAACATCATGAAGTCGTGCAGGTTGTAGAAGTCGCCGTCCCAGGAGACCTCGTCCTCGGTCCACATCTGGCGCATGGCCTTGACCATCTCGGTCACCCGGCGGCCGCGGTCCTTGAAGGGCGCGCCCAGCGCCTCGAACTGCTCCTTCATCCAGCCGACGCCGATGGCGACGGACAGCCGGCCCTTGGACAGGACGTCGATGCTCACGAGCGTCTTCGACGTCTGCACCAGCGGGCGCCACGGCAGGATCAGGCAGGACGTGCCCAGCTCGACTCTCTCCGTCGCGGCCGCGGCCCAGGTCAGCGCCGTGAGGCAGTCCAGGTAGGGGGTTTCGGGCGCCCAGAGGAACTTGCCGTCTGCGGTGTACGGGTAGGCCGTCTCCACCTTCGTGGGCAGGGCCACGTGGTCAGTCATCCACAGCGAGTCGAAGCCGATCTTCTCCGCGTAGCGGGAGACCTCGCTGATCGCGTCCGGTCCGGCCCAGGGACCGGCACCGGGGATCCTGATACCAACCTTCATGTGATGCTCCCGTCTCAGAACGTTGTGTGTTCAGCGGACGACGCGCGCGGCCAGCAGCCGTGCGATGTCTTGGTCGTTGTGTCCGAGCTCCTTGAGAAGCTCGGCGGTGTGCTCGCCCAGGGCGGTCGGCGGACGCTCCACACGGCCCGGAGTGTCCGACAGCTTGATCGGCAGGCCCGGCACCCGGACCTCGCCGAGTGCCTCGCTCTCCAAGCCGACGACCATCTCGAGCGCGCGGATCTGGGGGTGATCCACGGCCTCGTCGTACGCGAGGACCGGGGCGCAGATGATGTTCTGGTCGGTGAGCAGCGTGACGATGTCGTCCCGGTCGCGCTCGGCGAACCAGGGAGCGAGCACCACGTCGAGTTCTTCGCGGTGGGCCAGCCGGCTCGCCGCGTTCGTGAACCGCTCGTCGTCGAGCAGGTGCTCGGCGCCGGCCGCTTTCACGAACCGCTCGAAGTGCCGGTCGTTGAAGGCGACGATGTGGACGGCCCCGCCGTCGCGTGTCGCGTACGCGTTGTACGGCGCGTAGAAGTTGCTCGCGTTGCCGACGCGCGGTGCCACGTAGTCGGCCAGCATGTACTGGCCCAGCCACGGTGACTGAAGGTGGAACAGCGAGGCCACCAGCGACACCGAGCCGTTCTGGCCGGCTCCGGTCTTCTGCCTGGCGAAGAGTGAGACCAGGGCCGCGACGGCGACAAGGTATCCGGCCGAGCTGTCGGCGACCGGCGGACCGGCCTTGATGCCGCGGCCGTCGGCGTCCCCGGTGCCCTGGATCATGCCGGTGAGGGCCTGGGCGACGGGATCCAGCGCGGGCCGGCCGGCCGACGGGCCGCTGTCACCGTAGCCGCTCACGTTCAGGCAGATCAGGTGGGGGTGGCGCTCGCGGAGCTCCTCGGCGGTCAGGCCGAACTTGGCGCGCACCGTGGGCAGCATGTTCTCGATCAGCACGTCGGCGCCGGCGCACAGCTCGTGGAAGAGTTCCCGGCCCTCTTCCGTGCGCAGATCGAGTGCGATCGCCCGCTTGTTCCGGTTGACCCCGGCGTAGACACCGCTCATACCGTCCCGGCCGGGGCCGAACGTACGGGACTCGTCCCCTGCGATGGGCTCCACCTTGACCACGTCGGCACCGAAGTCAGCCAGGATCGACGCGCCCAGCGGGCCCGCAACCATCGTTGCGGCGTCGATCACCCGCGTTCCTGCCAGAGCCCGCACCTGCTGAGTCATCCTTGACCACCCGTGTTCATTATCTCGAACTCGCGCCAGCATTTGGAACGACCATAGGTAGGGTGTTCGTCGGCGTCAAGACTCGCCTGGGGACTTCCTGGGAGGACCCTTTCGCCCCGGGGCCCTGGCGCCGGGACGCCGACGACCGGACCGAAGGGCTGGCGCACATGCCTGACGTCTCGCCAGATCGCCGCACCTGACGGCAACTTGGAGTCGAATTGCTGACGCATCACCGGAGAGTGACGAGACCCCGGCCGAGCCCGGAGGAGTCGCGAAGAGACCTCGGCCAACGGGGGTCGATCAAGGAATCCGCCGCTCGGCGGGAGTTTCGCTCGCATGTCCAGCCGCACCGGCGACGGCGTGTACAGTGCTGCCGATCACGCAGACCCTCGGGGATTGGCCCGTTCTGCCGCCTTTGTCCTGCCGTGCGGGAGATCCTTCGGCACCCCGAAGCTCCCGGGTTTCCAGCGCCCCGCACGGTCGGCGGCCGGCCCGCCGGGCCACCTACATCCGCACAGCGGACATGTGACGCATTCCACACAAGCAGCATCATTCCGGCCGGGTCGCGACAGGGCGTCCTTGCAACGACACCCCCGTCCTGGACACACCTCCGCCGGCCCGCCCGGATGCGACCGGCGGGCGGACCGCCTACAGGACGCAGCCACCTCTGAGGAAGGCGCTCATGCACACGATCGATCTCGCCTACGTGGGGCGCGGTCCCCACGAGGAGCTGGTCACCTACATCGCGGACCAGCAGGACTTCTACGCCGACGCCGGTGTCCACGTCGCCCTGCGGGACGGCTCGATCTGGGATCCGGAGCGGCTGCGCCGCGGGGCCGTCATCGGCCTGGGCCGGACACTGCTGTCCCGGCTGGTCGGCGGCATCCCATGGGTCGCGCTCAATGTGAACACCCAGCGGCCCCAGTTCTGGTTCCTCGCCCGGCCCGGTCTGGACTCGCTGGCCGACCTGGCCGGGAAGCGTCTGGCCGTGCATCCGCGCCACACCGGGCCCGGCTGCTTCACCCGCATCATGCTGCGCCAGGCCGGACTGGACCCGGACCGCGATGTCGAGACCATCGTCCGTGCACCCGGCGACTACGGCATGGACCTGCGCAGGCTTCGCGAGGGCACGATCGACGCCGCGGTGGTGGGCGACACCCTGGTACCCGAAGCCGTGGCCGCCGAGAACGGCTGGCGGGTGCTGGCCTTCGCCGGTGACCTCTTCCAGGTCCCGACCGTCGGTGTGTCCGTCGACCCGACCTACACCGATCCGGAGGACCCCGCGGTCCAGGCCGTCGTGCTGGCCCACCGGCGCGCGCTACGGGTGATCCGGGACGAGCCCGACACCACGGTCAGGTATCTCCAGGCATTCCTCAACGGACACACGGAAGAGGAAGTCCGGGCGCACTACGAGAGGTTCATCGCCCCGTCGTTCGGTATCGACGGTCAGGCGGACCTCGCCACCGCCGAGACGGCCGTCAAAGCGGTCGCCGCCGAACTGGGCGTGCCCGCCACGTTCACCGCGGCCGATTTCTATCGCACCCGACCCACCACGGCTTAGGCCGCGGTGTCTTTTCGCAGCATCAGAGAAAGGCTGGCTTGTGAAAGAGTTCCTGATCGAGGTCACCACCAACATTCCCGACGGAACCGAGACGGCCGAGGTCGACCGCCGTCGCGCCGCGGAGGCCGCCCGGGCCGTCGAGTTGATCGCCTCCGGCCACCTGGTCCGGATCTGGCGTCCGGTGGGTGAGATGCGCAGCATCGCCCTGTGGCGGGCCAACGACGAGGCCGAGTTGCGTGACAGGATCCTGAGCACCTTGCCGCTGTGGTCATGGATGACGTCCGTCGTCACCCCTCTTGAGTCGCACCCGAGCGACCCCGGCAAGGCGGACACCACCGTCTGACTTTTTTCCTCCGTGCACCTGCCCGACCGCGGTCGGAGCGGTCGGCGGGTGTGCGGGGCAGTGCGTGCCCACGGAGGGAGACCGGGGTTCCCAGTGCCGCCTGCCGCCTGCCGCCTGCCGCCTGCCGCCAGGTACGGCCAGCGGCTGGCCTGCTTCACGAGCCCATTCAGAGCAGGGGCCGGTCGGCAGCGAGGATGTCGGAAAGACTCACAGCCGGGCGGCCGAGCATGGTTGTCAGCGTGCGCTGTTGTCGCTCGGTCAAGGTGGGTACGAAGACCACCGTGTCAGCGTCGGCCTGGTCGCAGGCCTGAGCCACCTCGCGGACCTTTCCGTGGCTCAGCAGCGTCGCGAGGATCGCGTCCCATGAAGCGGTGTGGCCGGGCAGGGTCCCGGAACGCGCGGGTGCCTGACCGGGGCGTGCATCCGCCGGCGTTGCACGCCCCCTGAACAAGGGCAGGCCATCGCGCAAGTCTCCCGGTTGAACGGGGAGTTCAACCGGAGGAGCGCGCGATGGCCTTGTCTCGGTCCGAGCTGATGCGGCTGCTGGAGTCACTACGTCGGGCAGAGGGAGTTGCAGCGATCAGGGTGGTGGTCATCGCCAGGCTGATCTCCACAAGGTCACCGACCCGCAGCGACTCCAACGCAAGGCCCTCAGCCACGTCCGCCCCCACCTCGCTCGTAGCGGGCCGCACCTCACTGTGCGGCCGACTCGCAGCCGTCCGCGGCATGGCGTCACCCCTGGATCCGGGCGGGCGTGAACCGTCGGTGCCCGACCGCCACTTCACTCCGGCCGGGCACGGCCCCGTCAGCGCAGCGTGTCCGCCCAGTTCGCGGGCACGCGTCCCGCGGGGCCCGGCGTGGGCTGGTCCAGGGGGTGGCATTCGGGGGCGGCGAGATCGGGGCCCGTCTCGTACATCTCGTTCGTCTCGAAGTTCCAGAACCACGTCTCGCCGGGCTCGTAACTGCGGATGATGGGATGTCCGGTGCTCTGCGCGTGGGCGGTGGCGTGCTTCGACGGTGAGTCGTCGCAGCAGCCGATGTGACCGCACTGCGCGCACCGCCGCAGATGGAACCACCAGCCGTCGACGGCGTCGCAGTCACCGCAGCCCGCACCGCTCGGCGGGACGGACGGGTCGATTCCGGCGGGCAGGGTCATGACGCCTCCTCGGACGTTTCGGTGTCCGCCGCGGTCAGCGGCAGACGGACCTGGAAACGGGTGTCACCGGGGACGGACTGCACCGACAGGCTCCCGTGATGCTTGTTGGCGACGATCCGCCAGGAGATGTCCAGTCCGAGCCCCGTGCCCTCACCCACCGGTTTGGTGGTGAAGAACGGGTCGAAGATGCGGTCGCGGATCTCGGCCGGCACCCCGGGCCCGGTGTCCCGGAACTCGACGAGCAGCTGGTCGTGATCGTGCGCGGTGCGCACCGTCAGCGTGCCCTCGCCCTCCATCGCCGAGGCGGCGTTGTCGATGAGGTTCGTCCACACCTGGTTCAACTCGCCCGGATAGGCCGGGATCCTCGGCGCCGTGCGGTCGTAATTCTTGGTCACCTTGATGCCGGGACCCAACTTTCCGGCGAGCATCAGCAGCGTGCTGTCCAGGAGTTCGTGCACATCGACGACCTGGTACGGCGCGCGGTCGATCTGCGAGTACTGCTTGGCCGCGTCCACCAGGTGCGAGATACGGGTCGTGGACTCCTCGATCTCGGTCATGAGGAGCTCGGTCTCCACGGTGTAGTTCAACCACCGTACGGCGCCTTCGAGGGTGTCCTCGTCCACGGCCGCGGCGACCTGGTCCAGCCAGTCCGTGTCGAGCCCCGCCTGCACGAACGTCGGCGCGAGCTGCCAGCCCCCGGCGATGTCGTGGTCCTCCAGCCAGTCACCGAGCGAATCCTCCCGGTCGGAGGCCTCGAGCGGACTCAACGGCGTTGCCTTGGCCACCCGTTCGGCGGTGCGCTCCTGGATCTCGATGAGCGTCTCCAGGGTGTCGCGGGCGTACGGGCCCGCGGCGATGGCGCCGAGCTTGTGCCGCATGTGGGCCACTCGGTCCCGCAGGGTGGAAGTGGCCCGTACCGCCGCCGCGGCCGGGTTGTTGAGCTCGTGCGTCAGCCCGGCCGACAGCGAGCCGAGGGCGAGCAGCCGCTCGCGCTGGCCGATGGTCCGCTGCGTGTTCTGGCTGCCGAAGAAGAGCCCTTCGAGCAGATGGACGGCCATCGGGAACCAGTCCCGCAGGACCGCGGCGAAGGTCGCGGCGGGCAGGACGAAGAAGCGGGAGGGCACGGTGACCCTCATCGACCCCTTGTAGAACGTCTGGTCCGGTCCGTTCAGATACGCCTGCATGGCCCCCGCGTACACCCCGCGCTGGGAGCTGCGGCTGATCTCCACGTCGTCGGCGCCGACCCGGCGCGACATCACGACGGTCCCTTCCAGCAGCACGTAGAAACAGGTGGCCTCGTCACCCTCGGTGTAGACCGGACCGGCGTCGAACTGCTCCACCCGGCCTTCGCGGCACAGTCGCTCCAACTGGTCCTGGTCCAGCTTCTCGAACAGGAACAGGGTGCCGAGCTCGCTCTTGTCGCAGGGCAACGGCCGCGGGCTCACGACTGCTCCAGATAACGGTGGACGAGCATGACGGCCATGGCTCCTTCTCCGACCGCGGAAGCGACCCGCTTCGCGGACTCCGCACGCGCGTCCCCGGCCACGAACACACCGGGCACATTGGTCTCCAGGTGATACGGCGGCCGGTCCAGCTCCCAGCCCTTGGGCGGCTGCCCGTCGACGGTCATGTCGGGGCCCGCCATGATGAATCCGCGTGTGTCCCTCAGCACCGTACCCTCCAGCCAGCCGGTGAGGGGGGCCGCGCCGATGAACACGAACATCCACTGGGCGTCGACGAGTTCGGTGTGCCCGCTCGTCACGTCCCGCAGGGTGAGCTGCTCCAGATGGTCCGTGCCGTGCGCGGCCTCGACGACCGTGCCGGTACGCACCGAGATGTTGGGGGCCTCCTCGATCTGCTGGACCAGGTAGTGCGACATCGACGCGGTCAGCGACTGACCCCGGACGAGCAGGGTGACCGACTTGGCGCCACGCGACAGGTACATGGCGGCCTGTCCGGCCGAGTTCGCCCCGCCCACGATGTACACGTCGTGTCCCTGGCAGGAAGCCGCCTCGGTCAACGCCGAGCCGTAGAAGACCCCGCAGCCCGTCAGGTCCGCCAGGCCGGGCGCCTCCAGCTGCCGGTACGAGACACCGGTCGCCAGGATCACCGCGTGCGCGGCGATCGCGGAGCCGTCGGAGAAGCGGATCACGCGCGAGGCACCGGTGACCTCGAGGCCCGTCACCTCCCGGGCGGTGAGGATCTCGGCGCCGAACTTCGCCGCCTGCCGGCGGGCCCGCCCGGTGAGCTGGGAGCCGGACACCCCGTCGGGGAAGCCGAGATAGTTCTCGATGCGCGAGCTCTGTCCGGCCTGGCCGCCGGTCGCCGACCGTTCCACGAGGACGGTCCGCAGGCCCTCGGACGCGCCGTACACGGCGGCCCCCAGTCCGGCCGGACCACCGCCGATGACGACCAGGTCGTAGAACTCCTCCGTCGGGGTCGTGGCCAGCCCGACCTGCGCCGCGAGGTCCGGGTCCTCCGGCTCGACGAGCGGCGTGCCGTCCGGCGTGATCACCAGCGGCAGCCGCTCCCCGTCCTGACCGGCCGCGGAGAGCAGCCGCTGCCCCTCCGGCGTGTCCGACGAGTACCAGCGGTACGGCACCTGGTTGCGGGCAAGGAACTCCCGTACGTCCGAGGAGCGCGCCGACCACCGGTGCCCGACCACCTTGCAGGTCGGTACGGGCCGGAAGTCGCTCGCCCGCCAGGCGTCCAGCAGATCGTCCAGCACCGGATAGAGCTTCTCCTCCGGCGGGTCCCACGGCTTGAGGAGATAGTGGTCCAGATCGATCACGTTGATCGCGTCGATCGCCGCGTTCGTGTCCGCGTAGGCGGTCAGCAGCACCCGGCGCGCGCCGGGGTACACGTCGAGGGCCTGCTCCAGGAACTCGATGCCGTTCATCTGCGGCATCCGGTAGTCGGCCAGGATCACCGCCACCTGGTCGCCGCGCAGCTTCAGCTCCCGCAGCGCCTCCAGTGCGGTGTCCCCGGACTCCGCCCGCACGATCCGGTGCGACTCGCCGTAGCGGCGCCTGAGGTCGCGCGCCACGGCACGCGACACCCCGGGATCGTCATCCACGGTCAGAATGACGGTCCGCGCTGTACCGGCGGCCTGTGCCATACGTCTCCCACCCCGAGCAGGTCGATGCCGTCCCGGCCGCACGCACGCCGTACGACGCGGAACGACCGGTCCTCGCTCAATCGTATGTATGAACGGTCGCGTTCGCTCTGCAACCGCCTCACGCGGGCTCGGCGGGGCCCTCCGGTTGTGGCAGCAGGGACTCCCGGACCTTGGGGAGGATGGTGGTGACGTAGTCCTCGACGGCCGTGTCCAGTCCGATGTCGTGCTGGGCGTGCTCGGACAGGTACCAACGGTGTTCGAGCAGCTCGTGATAGATCTCCGCGGGGTCCATGGAGCCGCGCAGGTCCGGCGGTACGGCGCGGACGGTGGGCCGGAAGACGTCGCGCACCCAGCGGTGGGCGAGCACCTCGGGGCGCGCGGCCCGCGGGTACTCACCGCCCGGCCGGGACGACCGGTTCGCGGAAGCGTCGCCCGGGGCGTAGTCCTCCTGGGTGGCCATCCAGCTCTCCAGGTCGTTCAGCAGCCGGCGCGCCTGGTTCTCCTCCGCGTCGAGACCGGTCAGCCGCAGCAACTGGCGCTGGTGGTGACCCGCGTCGACGACCTTGGGGACGAAGGTGACCGTGTCCCCGTTCGAGGAGTGCGCGATCTGCATCTCCGCGACGTCGAAGCCGAGGTCGTTGAGGCGCCGGATGCGGCGGTCGATGTAGTGGTGCTTGCCCGCCGGGTACACGGAGGTCCGGGTCAGCTCCTCCCACAGGCTCCGGTGGCGCGCGCAGATCTCCCTGCCGAAGTCGATCGGGTCGACGGAGGGGTGCAGCGCCCCGGCCGCCTCCAGGTCCAGCAGCTCGCCGCTGATGTTGACGCGGGCGAGATCGAGGTCGTACTCCCGCTGCCCGTCGCTCAGCCGGGGGTGCAGCTCGCCGGTCTCGGCGTCCACCAGATACGCCGCGTACGCTCCGGCGTCGCGGCGGAAGAGGGTGTTGGACAGCGAGCAGTCGCCCCAGGCGAACCCGGCCAGATGCAGTCGCACCAGGAGTACGGCCAGCGCGTCCATCAGCCGGTGCATGGTCGCGGGCCTCATGGTCGTCTCGAACATCGACCGGTAGGGCATCGAGCCGCCCAGGTGCCGGGTGATGAGGACGGACTCCAGCGGCCCGCCGTCGGCGTCGGTGCGCCCGGTGACCACGGCGAGCGGGTCCACCGCCGGGATGGCGAGCCGGTCCAGGCCGCGCAGCATCTCGTACTCGCGCAGGGCGGGCCGCTCGGCGAGCTCCTTGACCGCCACCACCTCGCTCCCGGCGCGCGCGTAGCGCACCACGTGCCGTGAGATGCCCCGCGGCAGCGGGACCAGGTGGTGCTCGGGCCATTCCTCCAGAGGCAGCTGCCAGGGCAGTTCGAGCAGGAGCGCGGGGTGCTCCGGGTTGGTGGCGCTGATCTGCAAAGCCATCGGCGGGCTGCCCTCACCTCGGAGTCGAACGTGTACCTGCTCCCAGCATCTACGACTGATCGCCGAGGCGGAAGACGCGCCGGGCGTTGCCCGAGAGGAACAGCTCGGTGGTCTCCTCGTCGAGGTCAAGCTCGGCGAGGTGTTCCAGCGCCCGACTCGGCGTGATCATGGGGTAGTTGCTGCCGAAGAGGACCTTGTGCCGCCCCCGGCCGCGGAGGTAGGCGACCAGTTCGGGCGGGTAGCGACGCGTGGTGTAGGCGCTGGTGTCGATGTACACGCCCGCGTGCTTGTCGGCGACCGCGATCATCTCGGTGGTCCAGGGGTAGCCGATGTGCCCGCAGACGATGGTGAGTTCGGGGAAGTCCAGTGCGACCTGGTCGATGTACGGGATGGGCCGGCCGGTCTCCGAGGGGCGCAGCGGCCCGGTGTGTCCGACCTGGGTGCAGAACGGGACGCCGAGATCGACGCAGGCCGCGTACAACGGATAGTAGAGCCGGTCGGTGGGCGGCAGCTGCCACAGCCACGGCACGATCCGCAGCGCCACGAAGCCCAACTCCTCGACGGCCCGGCGCAGTTCGCGCACGGCCGTGACCGGCTTCGCCAGATCCGCCCCCGCGACCCCGCGCAGCCGTCCGTGCGACCTGGCGACGAAGTCGGCGACCTCGTCGTTGCTCACGAGCGGGCCCTGCGGCCCGTACCAGGCCGCGGACAACCCGATCTCGACGTCGGCCGCGGCCAGCGCCGCCACGGTGACCTCGACCGGAAGGGGCTCCTCCAGGAGCTCCATGCCCGTCCAGCGGCGGAGCGACGCGAACATCTCGTGGTTGGCGTGGCGGACCGTGGGGTGCTGCATCCACGCGTCGACGACCGGCATGATCCCGTCCCCTCCCGGAGCCCAAGGCTAAGCGATTGCTTACCCCGACCCTAGGGGGTGGCCCGCCGTACGACTACCTCGATACGGCGTCGACCAGGGCCCCGAGCGCGGCGGCGAGGCGCCCGAGACCGGGACCGGCCGGGCCGCCGGGCTCGCTCATGTACGTGTCCCGCCGGATCTCCACCATGAGGGAGGTGACCCGCGGATCCCTGCCGTGGAAGCGCAGCGGCACGTAGGCGCCGGAGAACGGGCTGTCGATCCCCACGGTCCCGATGCCCTCGAACGCCTCCCTCGCCCGCTCCACCAGCGCGGCGGGTGTGTGGAAGACGTCGGTGCCCAGGCAGATCGGTGGACGTGGTCCCCCGCCGTGCAGTTCGTACGGCAGCCGGGCCGTCGGATACGAATGGACGTCGATCACCACGGCCCGCCCGGTGACGGCCAGCCGGTCGGCCACGGCGGCGGTCATCGCCTCGGCGTACGGGCGGTAGCAGCGCTCGATCAGCTGCGCCGGGTCGGCGTCGGCCGGCCGCAGCGGGGCGCCGTGTGTGGTGCGGGTGTAGACCGCGCCCATTCCGACGGCCCGCATCTCCTCCCGTTCGTCGGGGAAGCGCTCTGGATCGACCACGAGACGGGACAGACGGTTGACGAACCGCCACGGAGTGACACCGGCCGCCCGCGACGCCTGCTCGGCGAGCTCCGCGGTGTGCGCGTCCGTGATGTGGTCCAACTCGCGTTCCAGCGCCGGATCGTCGAGCGTGATGCCCGCGCGCACCGGCAGCGGTATGCGCCGCGACGAGTGCGGGACGTGCAGGACGACGGGGGAGGCGATGGCGCCGGGCAGCAGCTCGAAGGAGGCGGGGTTCGCGGCGCCGGGGTCCGTGGAATAGGGGTTCGCGGCGGCGGGGTCCGCGGAAGCGGCGGTAGTGGCGGTAGTGGCGGCGGGGTTCGTGGACGCGGGGTGCGCGGGGGCCGGGTTCTCGTTCACCCCTGATTCCTACCGCAGCCCGGGGGAATCCCGTCTCATCGCAGGCCGCCGCCTCCATGGCGCGCGTAGTGCTCGATGAGGGCCGCCCGCGTCGTTTCGAGCCGGTGGGCGAGGATCGCCGCGATCGTCCGGGTCAGCGACAGCTCCAGCGCCGGATCCTTCGCGCAGAGTCCGAGCACTTCCCCGGCGTCGAACTCGTAGGCGCGTACCGGACTGAACGCCTCCGCGCCGAAGTCCCAGTGGTGGGGTGGGAAGAGCCAGGACCAGCCGAGCAGATCGCCCGGTCCCAGCGTGGCCACGGAGATGCGCCGCTCCCCGACGACCTGTTGGTACAGCGAGACGGTTCCCGAGCGGATCACCCAGAAACGGTCCGCGGTTCCCCCCGCCTCGAAGATCTTTCCGTCCGCGGGGAAGGAGACCTCCTGGGCCACGGTCATCAGCCGTTCGCGGTGTTCGGCGGAGAGGGCGGGCAACAGCCGCAGAGCAGTGGGCATCGCGGACCTCCATCGCACCGCCGCAGGACCACGCGGGCTCGGCGGCGCTGTCGTGCCGGTGGTGTGCCGTCACTCTCCATTGGAGCCGGATCCGCCGGATTCGTCTCGTCGGGGGACCCCGGTCGCCGACAGGGGGTGCCGTGAGACCGGACCACGGGCGGTCCAGGGGGCCGTCCGCCCGCTGGTCGCGGGCTCAGGGCAGGGGCTGCTCGGCCCAGATCACCTTGCCGGCGGGCGTATAGCGCGTACCCCAGCGTTCGGCGAGCTGGGCGACCAGGAACAGGCCGCGCCCGCCCTCGTCCGTGCCGGCCGCGAAGCGCAGCCGGGGCGAGGTGCTGCTGCCGTCGAAGACCTCGCAGATCAGGCTGTGGTCGCGCAGTACGCGGACCTGGATGGGGCCGCTGCCGTAGCGGAGCGCGTTGGTGACCAGCTCGCTCAGGATCAGCTCGGTGCTGAACGCCAGCTCGTCGAGATCCCACTCCGCGAGCTGACGGGAGACGGCCGCGCGGACCTCGCCGACGGCCACCGGATCGGACGGGACCTCCCACTCGGCGATGTGGTCGGCGTCGAGCACCCGCGTGTCGGCGACGATCAGGGCGATGTCGTCGCTGGGCCGGGCGGGCAGCAGGGCGTCGAGCACGGCCCGGCAGGTGTCCTCCGGGGAGCGGCGGCCGGTCCCGGTGAGGGCGGTGCGCAGCAGCTCCAGGCCGACGTCGATGTCCCGGTCCCGGTCCTCGACGAGCCCGTCCGTGTACAGCACCAGACGGCTGCCCTCCTCCAGCTTGAGCTCGGCCGTGTCGAACGGCAGGCCGCCCAGCCCCAGCGGGGGACCGGCCGGCACATCAGGGAACTCGACACTGCCGTCGGGCCGGACCAGCGCGGGCGGCGGATGTCCGGCGCGGGCGACGGTGCACAGCCGGGAGGCCGGGTCGTAGATGGCGTACAGGCAGGTCGCGCCCGTGATCGCGGCGCTGCTCTCCTCCGTGGCCTCGTCCAGGTCGATGCGGGCGACGAGCTCGTCGAGCAGACAGAGGATCTCGTCGGGCGGCAGATCCAGGGAGGAGAAGTTGTGGACGGCGGTACGCAGCCGGCCCATCGTGGCGGCGGCGTGCAGCCCGTGGCCCACGACGTCGCCCACGACCACGGCGACACGGGCGCCGGACAGCGGCAGGACGTCGAACCAGTCGCCGCCCACCCCGGCCTGCGCCGGGAGGTAGCGGTAGGCGATGTCCAGGGCGCTCTGCTCGGGCAGGCTGCGCGGCAGCAGGCTGCGCTGGAGTGTCACCGCCATGTTGTGCTCGCGTGTGTAGCGGCGCGCGTTGTCGATGGAGACGGCGGCCCGCGCGACCAGTTCCTCGGCGAGGGCGAGCTCCTCCTCGTCGAACGGCTCCGGCTTCTCGGAACGCCAGAAGTTGACCACGCCCATCGCCAGCGGGCCCACCCGCAGCGGAACGGTGATCAGCGAGTGGATGCCGTACTCCACGACCTGGCTGGTGCGCCGCAGGTCCTGGGCCAGCCAGCCGGGGGCCTCCTCCAGCTCGGGCTCGACGACGGCCTCACCGGTGCGGAGGCTGTGGGCCTGCGGCGAGGTGGCGACGAACCGGATGTGCTCGCCCACCGGGTACAGGGGAGCGTTGTCGCGGATGCCGCTGAACGCCGTACGGCGCACGTCGGTTCCCGCCTCCGGATCCTCACCGTGCAGCACCGAGTCGGCCAGGTCCACCGTGACGAAGTCCGCGAACCGCGGCACGGCCACCTCGGCCAGCGCCTCGGCTGTGCGGGTCACGTCCAGGCTCGTACCGATACCCACCCCGATGTCGTACAGCAGCTTCAGCCGCTCCCGTGCCACCTCGGCCCGGCCGGACAGCGCCCGCAGCTCGGTCGAGTCGCGCAACGTCGCGACGCTGCCGGGCGGCCCGCCCTGGAGGTCCGTGGGCCGCTGGTTGATGGCCAGCAGCCGGTCCCCGACCAGGTGCACCTCGTCGGTGACGACGCGTCCCGACGACAGCAGGGCGGCGGTGTCCGGGTCGAGGCCGAGATCGAGGACGTGCCGTCCCTCGGCGTCGTGGGGCAGATCCAGCAGCCGCTGCGCCTCGTCGTTGGCGAGCAGCAGCCGGCCCTCTCCGCCGGCGATGATCACTCCCTCCCGGACGGCGTGCAGCACCGCGTCGTGGTGCTCGTACATCCGGGTCATCTCGTACGGGCCGAGGCCGCGGGTCTGGCGCAGCAGCCGTCTGCTCACGAGGGCCGTCCCCGCGGTGGCCAGGGCGAGCGCCGCGGCCGCGGCGGCCAGGACGATGGGCAGCTGCCGGTTGGCGACGCCGCCCACGTTCGCCGTCGTGATGCCGGCCGACACCAGCCCCACGACCTTGCCGTCGGGTTCCTTGACGGGAACCACGGCCTGCACCAGCTGTCCGATGGTGCCGTCGATCTCCTCGACGCTGGTGCGGCCATGCTGGGCGGGGGAGATGTTCCCGACGAAGTTCTTGCCGATCCGGTCCGGCTCGGGGTGCGTGTAGCGGATCCCGTCGGTGTTCATCACGACGATGAAGTCCACACCGGACGCCCTGCGGGCGGCCTCGGCCCGCGTCTGCAGTGCCGCCGTGGGGTCGGCGCTGCTCAGTGCCTCGCGGGTGCCGGGCGAGTTGGCGAAGGTCTCGGCGACGGCCAGTGAGCGGTTGCGGGCCTCCTGCGTGCTGTCGTGCCGTACCTGCAGCACCAGCGCCACCACCGCGGAGACGACCAGCAGCAGCACGATCACGACCTGCAGGAGGAACACCTGGCCCGCGACGCTGCGTCCGCTCAGCGCCGACCTCAGGATCGCCGCGCGCCCGGTCCGCTCGCGCGGCCCTTCGGGGCGAGGGGTCGACCGAGTCCGGGATCGACCCAATAGTCGGGCCATGTGCCCATGTCTACACTGCCGGGCGCCCCGAGGCGAGAGGCGCCGCGGGTGTGGGGGTGCCCCGACAAGGGCCGCACGGGCGCGGCCTCCGGCGCGTGGTGCCGGAGGGAGCATCTGGCCGCATCATGGAGGGAAGTCATTTGCCCGCATTTGTATCTCGGGCGCGGGAGGCCACGATGCAAACCCCGGACCGCTACCGGTTGAGCTTCACCCATCAGGAATCAGGTGTCGGCGTCATCACGGACGAGGTGGTCGTCGAACGCACCGCGACCCTCGGGCCGGGCGGAAACCCGGTGTACTCCGATCCCACCGGCATACTCCGCGCCGAGATCAGCTCGGCGGGAGAGGTACGGATGCTGGCCAGCGGCGGCTACCAGTCGCCCGTGTCGCCCACCGCCGAACCGCTTCGCTGAGCGACGCTCCCGGTCCGCCCGCCTCGCCCCGCGCCCAGGGTGGCGGGGCGCCGGGCCGTGCCGGGCCCGGACGGCCGGGGCGTGGCGCGTGAGCGCGCCGCGCCCCGAAGTGCGTGGGCGTGCGGCGAACCGGAGCGGGGCCGGGACCGTACGCGGGGCCGGGGGCGTATGCGAGCACGTCGCGCACCGAGTGACGGGCGGACGGGGCCCGGAACCGTCCCGCGTCCCGGAACCGTTCCCGCGTCCCGGAACCCTCCGACGCCCTGGAACCGTCTGCGCGTCGAACTCCGTGGCCCGACCGCGCCCCCGCCCGGATTCCGGCCAGGTATGGCCATCCGGGTGCAGGCTCGCTGGGTGCGGGCCGGCCGGGTGCGGGCCGGCCGGGTGCGGGCCGGCCGGGGGCGGGTCGGCCGGGGGCGGGCGGGCCGGGGGCGGGCGGACTGGGTGCGTGCCGGCCGGGTGAGGGTTGCTACCGAGGAGGGGTCGCTGTCGAGCGCCCAAGATCCCCCCCCGCCCCGAATCGCGCCGCCCCGGTCGGTGAACACCGACGGCAGGCGCCCCGCGCCCTATTCGGCGTCGTGGCAGCTCACGCTGAAGTGCGCCCCGTCGGGGTCGCTGAGGATGGCCTCCGTGGAGCCGGCCCCCTGCTGGTGGGCCGTGCCCCCGTGGGCGCGCGCGGCGCGGGCGCAGGCCTCCACGTCGTCGACCGTGAAGTGGACGCGCCAGTGGGGCCTGATCGTGGGGTCGGGTGCCGCCCCGACCGCGCCCGAGTGGATCCGGGCCACGACGTCGCCCTGACTGCGCAGCACGACCTCGTTGTCCTCGTAGTCGACCTGACAGGAAGCGGGATCGGAGGAGGCCCACTGCAGGACCTCCGCGTAGAAGATGGCGGCGTCGAAGGCGTCGCGGGTGTGCAGTCGCACGAAGACCGGTGCCGCCCGGCGCCACGCCTCCCAGCCGGCCACCAGTTGACCTTCCCAGATACCGAAGACCGCGCCGTCCCGGTCGGCCAGGAGCGCGGCCCGCCCCGGCGGGAAGGAGATGGGCCCCACCGCGGTCGTGCCGCCGCGTTCCTGGCTGCGTGACACGGTCTCGTCCGCCGAGGCCACCGCGAAGTAGGCGGTCCAGGTGGCCATCTTCGCCCCGATCCCGGACATCCCCGAGACGCCGGCGACCGGCACCCCGTTGACGCGGGCGAACCGGTACTGATCACCCAGCGTGCCCGAATGCCACTCCCAGCCCAGTACGGCGTGGTAGAAATCCTCCGCGGCGCGCAGATCACGTGTGGTCAGACTGACCCAGCACGGCGCGCCGAACACCGTATGACTGGAGACGACCCCACGGTCGAGTGTCCTGTCGCTCATCATCGCCGCACCGTCCTGACATCACTGGCCGGCTGCGGTCGGGCACGAGTGCCCGTGGGGATGTCCGCGGCCTGCAGCTCGCCTCCGGTATCCGCACAGCCGACAGGGGCCCTCCGGTCCGGAAGGCCTCCTGCGGCATCAGTGCACTCGCGGATCCGCTGTCCCATCAGTAACAGCATCCCCCGCCTCGGCGTCCCGCGCACTCCAACCAGGTCACAAGCGGGCATAAAGAGACGTAAACGGACTTATCCGCGAGGCCGCTCGAAGGTGAGGAGGAGCCCCTCGACAGCGCCCGGACCGATGCGGCCCTTGACGTCCGCGGACGTGATCGCCTTCAGCGCCCAGCCGTCCTCGGCGTGCTTGTTGAGCACCTTCTCCAGCTTGTCGCTGTCCAGCGCGTCGCCGATGAGCGATTCACGGAAGGTGACGACCTTGTATTCGTATGTGTATGCGCTACTCATGATGGTGAGGTTCTCCTGCGGATCGACACATGTGGCCGGGCCCACCCAATCACCCTTCGTCGCCACGGCACAGGGGAGAACGCACCTGTGGCGATACCTTTGTTGAAGCTTCATGAAGGTCTGCTCCCGGGGCTCGGGAGCAGACCGGGCGGGCGGAGGGGGACTCATGGACAGGGCACGGAGCGACGGACGCGTCGGCGGGGGCGCCGAGGGCGCCGGGGACGACGGCTTCGCCGAACTGCGGACGCGCGAGTTCGGCTACCTCGACGAGGGCGGCCACACCTACCTCGACCACACGGGCGCGGGTCTTCCGCCGAGGTCGCTGGTCACCGCGAGCGCGGAGCGCATCACGGGCGGGGTGTTCGGCAACCCGCACTCCGAGAGCCCGGCCTCCCGCGCCTCCGGGCTGCTGTTGGCGGAGGCCCGCGAGGCCGTACTCGCACACTTCAACGCCGACCCCGCCGAGTACGCCGTGATCTTCACGCCCAACGCGACGGGCGCCCTGCGCCTGGTCGGCGAGGCCTATCCGTTCAGGCGCGGCGGCAGGCTCGTCATGTCGCTCGACAACCACAACTCCGTGAACGGACTGCGGGAGTACGCGCGGGCGGGCGGCGCCGCGACGGCGTACGTACCGGTGAGTGGGCCCGGTCTGCGGATCGACGAGGAGCGATTGCGCCAAGCGCTCTCCGTACGGCGCCGACGGCCCGGTCCGGTGCGCGGGCGGGGCGCACCGGGCTCGCGCGGGCTGCTGGCCTACCCGGCGCAGAGCAACTTCACCGGGGTCCGGCATCCGCTCGAATGGATCGCCAAGGCCCAGGAGCACGGCTACGACGTCCTGCTCGACGCGGCCGCGTTCGTACCGGCCAGTCCCCTCGACCTGAGCCGGTTCCACCCGGACTTCACCGTGGTCAGCTGGTACAAGGTCTTCGGCCACCCCACCGGTATAGGCAGTCTCATAGCCCGCCGGACGGCCCTCGCCAAGCTGCGCCGCCCCTGGTTCTCCGGCGGCACCATCTTCGCGGTCAGCGCCCAGGCCCAGTGGCACGTCCTCGCCGACGACGAAGCGGCCTTCGAGGACGGCACGGTGAACTTCCTGTCCATCCCGGACGTCACCGCGGGCCTCCGGTGGATCGACCGCCTCGGCATGGACCGGGTGCACGCCCACGTCGCCGACCTGACCGGCCGACTGCTCGACGGGCTGCGGACGTTACGCCACGGCGACGGCTCCCCGATGGTCAGGATCTACGGTCCCGAACAGGCCGGGGCGGCCCGTGGCGGCACCGTCGCGCTGAACCTGCTCGGAGCCGACGGCCGGATCGTCGACGAACGGATCGTCACCCGTGACAGCGCCGCCCGCGGCATCTCGCTGCGCACCGGGTGCTTCTGCAACCCGGGCGCCGGCGAAGCGGCGTTCTCCCTCCCGCTGCGCCTGCTGCGCTCCGCGGCGCGCCGGCCGGTCGGTTCACTGGAGGACTACCTGGAACTGCTGCGCCTGCCCACGGCGGGAGCCGTGCGCATCTCCCTCGGAGTCTCCTCGCAGCCCAGGGACATCGAGACGTTCCTGACCTTCGTGACCCGGACCTACCGTGACCGGGTACCGGGGGCGGCGGGACTGGCGGCCCGGGTGGGCTGCTGAGAAGGACGCGCGGCGCGCAGGCACGTACCTCCGCGATGCCGAGCGGCCGCTCACCGCCCCGCCCGGCTGCGCACCACGCCCTCCCGGCACTTGCGCACCAGGACCGCCCACGTCACCACCAGGAACAGCACCGCGAACCCCGCGAGGACCAGCCAGCCCCGGGCCGCCGGATGACCGAACGAGTCCCCGTACGACGCCAGCAGCGGACGGCCCAGCGGCGAGGCACCCGCGCGCCACAGCGACTCGAGGCCGACCCCGCTGCCCAGCGCCTCGAACGCCCACCGGTTGGTCATCGCCCAGCTGATCGCCTCCCCGGCCCCCGTCATCCGCGGCACCGGCACGAACGCCCCGGAGAACAGCACCTGCGGGAAGCAGAGCAGCGGCAGCATCAGCGTCGCCTGCGCCGGCTCCGTCACCGCGGCCGAGGCGAGCAGTCCCAGCGCCAGCGCGGCGGCCGAGGCCAGCACGCTCGACACGAACAGGGACCCGTACGTCGTCCACCCCGTCGCGGGCAGCCGGTCCAGCGCCCGCAGCACCACCAGCAGCAGCGCGTCCGCGAGCGCGAGCACCGGCAGCATCGTGGTCAGCTTCGACGCGAGGTACGGACCGATCCGCAGCCCGGCCAGCCACTCGCGACGCAGCACGGGCAACTCGGCACAGATCTGCAGCAGTCCGTAGGTCAGCCCGAAGAAGAACGCGCCGAAGGCGATCCAGAACATGATCATCGCTGTCGACCCGGGATCCGGCGCGGCGGGAGCGAACGCGCCCGCGCGGAACAGCACCGCGAACATCGCCACGATCATCACCGGCGAACCGGCCAGGACCGCGGCCGACAGACGGTTGTGCAGGAGCAGCGCGGTGCCACGGCGGGTGAGCAGTGACCACTGCCGCACGGCGCCGACACGCCGCGGACGTACCGGAGGCGGTGGGGCACCGGTCCGCCCGGCGTCCGGCGGGGCGGTCTCTGCTACGCCCGCCGGGACGGCCCGCTCGGCGCGCGCCCCGCCCGCCACCGCCCCGTAGACCTCCTCGACCGTGCCGACCCCGAACGCGCCGCACAGCGCGGCCGGTTCACCGGCGTACGCCACCTCACCGCCGGGCGAGAGGAACACGACCTGGTCACCGCGGAGCAGATCGGCGAGGGTGTGCGTGGTGAGTACGACGGTGGTGCCCTCCTCGGCCAGCGCGCTCAGGGTCCGCAGCAGAGCCGCCCCGGTCACCGGGTCGAGCCCGGAGGTGGGCTCGTCGAGGAACAGCACCCGCGGCCGGGTGAGCAACTCGACCGCGACACACGCTCGTTTGCGCTCTCCGCCACTGAGCGCGCGTACGGGCGTCGAGGCCCGAGCGGAGAGGCCGAGCGTCTCCAGGACCCGCTCCACGCGCGCGGTGACCGCCTCGGCGGGCGTGCCCGCGGGCATCCGCAGCCCCGCCGCGTACACCAGCGTCCGGTGCAGCGGCAGCTCGCGGTGGATGATGTCCTCCTGCGGTACGAACCCGAACTCCGGCCCGGGTGAACCGGGTTGGGACCCGTCGTGCAGGATCGCCCCCTCGGCCGGGGCGCGCAGCCCGGCCAGCGTCTGCAGGAGGACGGTCTTGCCCGCCCCGCTGCTGCCGGCGATCACGGTGAGCCGTCCGGGGGCGAGGTCGAGGGACACGTCGTCCAGGACACGGCCCGCGCCGCGCACCCGCTGACTCACCGAACGCGCCTGTATGCGCGTGCCGTTGAGCGGGGGTACGGCGGCTTCGGCGGACGAGCTTGGCTGCATGGGCGTCGGCATGGGTGCAGCATGCCAGGGGCCTGCCCGGCACGCGGCCCACCCGCGTGTCGCGCACCGCGCGGGCCCGGCCGGTTCTGGTCGACGGACACCACGCGGCCGGTACTCGGGCCGGTACTCGGGCCGGTACTCGGGCCGGTACTCGGGTCGGTCGGCCGGCCCGCGCGCCTCGGTGCGGACGCCCCGCACGGCGCGCCTACCGCGCGGACATCGGCCGCGGTGGCCGTGTCCGTCCCGGGCAACGGCCGGGGGAGCCGTAGCGTGGGGCTCCGTAGAGCTGGAATACCGTGCAGGCCGACCCCATGGTGACGCGATGTGTTGGAGTGCGACGGCCGACCTGGCAGCCGGTGCCGGTATCGCCGCTGTCGGAGTGGCCTGTGTGACGCGTGCGCGGCGGGCCCGGGATCTTCCGCTGGCCGCGCTGCCGCTGCTGCTGGGAACACACCAGATCGTCGAGTCCCTGGTCTGGCACTCCGGTGGGGGAACGGGCCCCGCCACCGTCGCCTGGGCGGCGATCGCCCTTCCGCTGCTGCCCGTGTGGGTGTCGGCGGGCGTGCTGTGCGCGGCGCCCCGGCACGCCCGCCGCCGGCTCACGATCCCTCTCGTGATCGGCGTCGCCACCGCCGCCGCCCTCACGTTCGCGCTCGCGACCCGTCCGGTGCGGGCCGAGATCCGCGGCCACACGCTCGGCTACGCGGTCGATCTGGCCCACCCGGAACTGCTCGTCGGCGGCTACTTCCTGGCCACCGTCGGCTCGCTGCTGCTCTCCGGTGACCGGCTGCTGCGACTGCTCGGGCTGCTGGTCGGCGCGGGCGCGCTCGTCTGCTGGGCGCTGTGGGAGCTGGAGTTCGTGTCGACCTGGTGCGCGTTCGCCGCGGTGTGTTCGGTGGCGCTGTACGGGTGGGTGCGGCGCCGGCCGGGTGCTCCGGGCCAGGGGAACTGACGCCGCCCCCGGCGCCTCGCGGCGCGACCCGGACCCGGCCGTCCGCACCCGTGTCGGCCCTCCACGAGGACCGCCGTGCCCCCACGTGGGGACACGGCGGTGGAACCCTCGACCCGGGCGCGGTGCCGGGTGACCGCGGATGTCAGCGGGCGGGCTGTCGCAGCACGGCGACGTCCCTGGGGGAGAGGACGACGGTGCCCTCGTCGTCCGTCCGGCCGACCAGCGGCTCCCCGGCGATCCCCGGCAGCGCCACCGTCTCGTCGGTCCGGTTGACCAGGAACAGATAGCGGCTGCCGCCCCCGCGCCGCACGATCAGCTCGACGCTCCCGCGTGCCGCGTCCGGCAGTTCACTGCCGACACCGGCGGGCGCGAGCAGCTCCGGGAGCAGCCCGGTGAGGCCGTCGGCGCCGAGCCTGGTGGAGACGTACGCGGCCGAACCCTGGCCCACCGTACGGCGGGTGACCGCGGGCCGGTCGGCGTACGTGCCGCCGCGGTAGTGGGCCAGCACCTCCACGGCGGGGTCGGTGACCGTGATCCGGTCGGTCCACACGGTACCGGTCGCCCCACCGGTCACGCCGTTCACACCGACCTCCACCGTGTCCGTGCCGAGCAGCGGGCCGAACTCCTCGATGCGGATGCCGAGCAGCTCACGCAGGGCACCCGGGTAGCCGCCGAGCCAGATGTGGTCGTTCTCGTCGACGACGCCGGAGAAGTACGTGGTGACCAGGTGGCCGCCGTTCTCCACGTACCGGGTGAGTTCCTTGGCCAGCGGCGCCGGGACGACGTGCAGCACCGGCGCGATCAGGACCTGGTAGCGGTCCAGTTCGGTGTGCGGGGTGACGACGTCGGCGCGGACGCCGAGGGCCAGGAGGGCGGAGTACCAGTTCAGCGCCTCCTGCCGGTAGTCGAGGAGGGAGGTCGGGTGGGAGTCCTGCTCGCTCGCCCACCAGGAGTCCCAGTCGAAGACGATCCCGACCCGGGCCGGCTCGCGCTCGGTCCCGGCGACCGGGGCCAGCGCGTCGAGGGTCTGCCCGAGGCCCGTCACCGCACGGAAGACCTCGCTGTCCGCACCGGCGTGCGGGAGCATCGCCGAGTGGTACTTCTCGGCACCGGCCGCCGACTGACGCCACTGGAAGAAGCACACCGCGTCGGCGCCGTGCGCCACATGGACCAGCGAGTCGCGGGCGAGGTCGCCGGGCCGCTTGGCCACGTTGACGGGCTGCCAGTTGACGGCACTGGTCGAGTGCTCCATGAGGAACCACGGACGGCCGCCGGTGATCCCGCTGACGAGGTTGGCGGAGAAGGACAGCTCGTCCCGGTCCTGCGGGCCCGGCACCACGTAGTGGTCGTTGGAGACGAAGTCGATCTCGGCGGCCCAGTCGGTGTAGTTCATGCCCTTGGTGCCGCCCATCACCATGAAGTTCGTGGTGACCGGCACCGCGGGCGTGAGCTCGCGCAGCACGTCGCGCTCCGCGCGCAGGTAGTCCTTGAGCGCGTCGGAGGAGAAGCGCTTGAAGTCCAGCTGCTGGGTGGGGTTCGGGTGGGAGGCGGCCAGCCGGGGCGGCAGGATCTGCTCCCAGTCGCTGTAGCGCTGCGACCAGAACGCGGTGCCCCAGGCGTGGTTGAGGGCGTCGAGCGTCGTGTAGCGCACGCGCAGCCAGTCGCGGAAGGCGCGGGCGGCGTCGTCGGAGTAGTCGTAGACGTTGTGGCAGCCCAGCTCGTTGGAGACGTGCCAGGCCACCAGTGCGGGGTGGTCCGCGTACCGCTCGGCCATCGTCCGTACCAGACGCAGCGCGTGCTCGCGGAAGACGGGCGAGGTGGGACGCCAGTGCTGGCGCGCCCCCGGCCACAGCGTCTCGCCGGAGGCGGTCACGGGGAGGATCTCCGGATGCGCGGTGGTGAGCCAGGGCGGCGGGGACGCGGTGGCGGTGGCCAGGTCGACGCCGATGCCGCCCGCGTGCAGCAGGTCCATGATCTCGTCGAGCCAGGCGAAGTCCCACTCGTTCTCGGCCGGCTGGATGCGGGCCCAGGAGAAGATCCCGACGGAGACGATGTTGACGCCGGCCTCGCGCATCAGCCGTACGTCCTCCTCCCACACCTCGCGCGGCCACTGCTCCGGGTTGTAGTCGGCGCCGTAGGCGAGTCGGGGGGTGGGATCACCGTCCGGCCCGTGCCGCAACTGGGACAGGAGGGTGGAGATCATGGCGGTCCTTCCGATGTGCTGCACGGGGTGGTGCGTGGTGGGTGCCGGAGGGCTGCCGCTGGGCCTCCGCTCCCCGGCGGCAGCCCTCCATGTGCCTACTTCTGGACGGTGAAGCCCTGCTCGTTGCCGTACTTGATCGAGGCGTCCTGCCAGGACTTCAGACCTTCGGCCAGCTTGGTGCCGGAGATGTAGGCCTTGCCGACGGTGTCGTTGAAGATCGAGTTGGCGTACTGCTGGAAGGGCAGGTACGACCAGTCGCTGCCGACGTTGGCGGCGGACTCGGCGAAGATCTTGTTGGCCTGCTGGCCGCCGAAGTAGTCGAACTTGATGTTCTGGAAGTCGGTGGACTGGAGTTCGGCCTTGGTCGCCGGGAACGCGCCCTCCTTGATGCGGCTCTGCACGCCGTCGCCGGAGTTGGCGTACTCGACGAACGCGTAGGCGAGTTCCTTGTTCTTGCCCAGCGCGGGCAGGGCGAGGGAGCTGCCGCCGTTCTCCGCGGTCGCCTTCTCTCCCGTGGCCCACTGCGGCATCGGGGCCGCCCGCCAGTCACCCGAGGCGTTCGGCACCCCGGAGACGAAGTTGGCGGGCATCCAGGCACCGGTGGTCAGCGTGGCGATGGTGCCGTCGCCGAGGCCCTTGTACCAGTCGTCGGTCCAGCCGTTGATGGGCGCGAGGAGCTTCTCGTCGATGAGCTTCTGCCAGGTGTCGGTGTACTTCTTGGCGCCCGCGTCCTGGAAGTCGACCGCCACCTTCGTGCCGTCGACCTTGTAGGGGCGCGAACCGGCCTGCCACAGCATGCTGGTGGTGAAGCCCGCGTCGCCGGCGTCGTTGGCGATGTACGCCTTGGGGTCGGCCTTGTGCAGCTTGCGAGCCGCGTCGACGTACTCGTCCCACGTGGTCGGGACGGCGATCTTGTACTTGTCGAAGACCTTCTTGTTGTAGAACATCGCCATGGGGCCGGAATCCATGGGCAGGCCGTAGACCTTGTCACCGTCGCTCACGGCGTTCCACGGACCCGGGGTGTACTTGGAGGCGAGCTTGTCGGCGCCGTACGGGGCCAGGTCGCTGAGGCCCTTGGTGAGGGAGTACTGACTCAGCGCGAAGTACTCGACCTGGGCGACGTCGGGGACGCCCTTGCCGGCCGCGATGGCGTTCGACAGAGCGGTGTAGTGCTTGTCACCGGACCGGTCGCCGACGAGGTTGACCTTGACCTTGGGGTACTTCTTCTCGAAGTCGGCGACGACCGTCTTCAGCGTGGGCTCCCACGCCCAGACCGTGACCGACCCGCCCTTCTTGAGGGCCGCCTGGATGTCCGTGGCGGAGACGGCCTTCTGGCCGGAGCCGCTGTCGTCGGAGCCTCCGCAGGCGGTCGCCCCCAGGGCGAGGACGGAGAGGAGGGTGAAGCCGCGCAGCAGGCGGCCGGTGGTTCTGCGCATGGAGGTGCTTCCACTTCTTCGTGGGCGGGACTTCTTCATGGATGGGACAGGGGGGAGCGGGAAGAGGCGAGGCTGCGGAGGCAGGGGGCCTGGGCCTGAGGCCGGGCTATTCCTTGACGCTTCCCGCGGCGAGCCCGGACTGCCAGTACTTCTGCAGCAGCAGGAACGCGGCGATCAGCGGCACGATGGTGAGCAGCGAACCGGTGATCACCAGGTTGAAGATCACGTCGCCGCCGATGGTCTGGGCCTGGGAGTTCCACGCGTCCAGGCCCAGTGTCAGGGGGTACCACTTCGGGTCCTTCAGCATGATCAGCGGCAGGAAGTAGTTGTTCCAGGTCGCGACCGTGGTGAACAGCAGGACGGTCACGGTGCCGGGGGCGAGCAGCGGCAGGGCCACCTGGAAGAAGGTGCGGATCTCGCCCGCTCCGTCGATGCGGGCGGCCTCCATCAGTTCGGTGGGGATGGCCTCGCTGGCGAAGACCCACATCAGATACAGACCGAAGGGCGACACGAGCGAGGGGATGATCACCGCCCAGGGGGTGTCGGTCAGCCCCATCTTGCTGAACATCAGGAAGGTCGGTACCGCCAGGGCGGTGCCGGGCACGGCCACGGCACCGATGACCACGGCGAAGACGGCGCGCTTTCCGGGGAACCTGAACTTCGCCAGCGCGTAGCCGCCCAGGATCGCCAGGAGAGTGGCACCGCCGGCGCCGAGCACGACGTACAGCAGGGTGTTCAGCAGCCACCGGACGAAGATGCCGTCGTGGTAGGCGAACGTGTCGTGGATGTTGCTCCAGAGAGCGAACTTGTGGCTGAACCACAGTCCGGACGAGTCGGCGAGTCCGTCCTGGGTCTTGGTGGCACTGATGACCAGCCACAGCAGGGGCACCACCGTGTAGACCAGGATCAACCCGGTGAGCACGGTCAGCAGAATGCTGCGCTTGGGGCGCCTGGGCGTGTTCTTGCGGGAGGTGCGCAGGCGGGGCGTGCCCTTGGCGGCGCCCCCGGCCTCGGCGGGTGCGGGACGGGAGCCGGTGGTGGCGGATCTGCTCGTGCTGCTCGTGCTGCTCATCGGGTCACGCTCCCTTGCGCATGCCGCGGAGCTGCACGACATAGGCGATGACCATGGTGATCAGCCCCATGATGATGGCGACCGCCGCGGAGTAGTTGTGCTGCTGCCCGTTGAAGGACAGTGAGTACGTGTAGAAGTTCGGGGTGTAGTCCGTCGTGATGGCGTTGCGCGCGAGCGGCCGAAGGATGCTCGGCTCGTTGAACAGCTGGAAGCTGCCGATGATCGAGAAGATCGTCGCGATGACCAGGGCGCCGCGGATCGCGGGGAGCTTGATGGCCCTGATGACGCGGATCTGCCCCGCGCCGTCGATCTCCGCCGCCTCGTACAGGGATTGCGGGATCACCCGCAGCGCCGAGTAGAAGATCAGCATGTTGTAGCCGACGAACTCCCAGGTGACGATGTTGCCGATCGACGCCAGGATCAGGTTCGAGGAGAGCGGGTCGGGCAGGGTGACGTCGAAGGCGCTGTTGATGTCGCCGACCAGGCCGAACCGGGTGCCGTACATGAAGCCCCACATCAGGGTGGCGACCACGGCGGGCACGGCGTACGGCAGGAAGATCGAGATCCGGAAGAAGTCCCGGCCGTACAGGCGGCCGCTGTCCAGTGCGAGTGCCACGAACAGGGCGATGCCGAGCATGATCGGCACCTGGATCACCAGGAACAGGGAGACACGGGTCAGCGAGTCCCAGAACTGCTGGTCCTGCAGGGCCTGTTGGTAGTTGTCGAGGCCGACGAAGGAGGTGCCGCCGATGAGCCTGTCGCGGAAGAGGCTGAGATAGATCGAATAGGCGATCGGTGCCAGGAAGACGAAGGCGAAGACCACCGCGAAGGGGCCGATGAACCCCCAGCCTGTCCAGGAGCGGCGGTCCCGTTTCCCCGGAGGCCTCTCCGGACGCCGTGTCACGGCCGCGGGGGGTTGAAGCGTCGTCATGTCGTTCCTCGCTCGTCCATCTCGGAACCGGCGGAGCAGCCGTCGATGTTTGCGTAAACATCAGCCGCGGAAAGGGCCCTGGCCTGTTATGTTTACGTAAACATCTGATGGCGGCATGTCTACACTGCGCCAATGTCGGTGGTCAAGAGTCGCCGAAGTAACGGCTTCTCGGGAGCAGGGGAGACGGGTGGACACTGCGGACAGCGGGTCGGGGGGCCTCGATCGGGCCCGTACGCGCACGGGAAAGCGGCCGGGGCGTCGCACGCAGGGCGCGTCCATGGCGGACGTCGCACGGCTGGCCGGTGTCTCGTCGCAGACGGTCTCCCGGGTGTCCAACGGCTACGACGGTGTCAACGAGGAGACCCGGCGGCAGGTCCTGGCGGCGATGAAGGAGCTGGGGTACCGGCCCAACAGCGCGGCCCGAGCGCTGAAACGCGGTGAGTTCCGCACCATCGGCGTCATCACCTTCAACCTCTCCACCACGGGCAACATGCGCACCCTGGAGGCGATCGCGACCTCCGCCGCGCAGGACGGCTACGCCGTCACCCTCCTGCCCGTCGCCGTCCCCACCCAGGACGAGGTGCGGGGCGCCTTCTCCCGGCTCGGCGAGCTCGCCGTCGACGCCGTCATCGCCATCATGGAAGTGCACCTGCTCGACGCGGCGACCATCTCCCTGCCTCCCCATGTACAGGTCGTCGTCGCCGACTCCGACGCCGGCGACCGCTACGCCGTGGTCGACACCGACCAGGCGGGCGGAGCCCGTGCCGCCGTACGGCACCTGCTGGACCTCGGCCATCGCACCGTCTGGCACCTCGCGGGTCCGGAGGAGTCGTTCGCGGCGCAGCGCCGCGCCGACGCCTGGAACGCCGCGCTGACCGAGGAAGGGCGCGCAGCACCGCCCCTCGTACGGGGCGACTGGTCGGCGGAGTCCGGCTACCGCGCGGGTCTGCTCCTCGCGGACGAGCGGGACTGCACGGCGGTGTTCGCCGCCAACGACCAGATGGCACTGGGGCTCCTGCGGGCCCTGCACGAGCGGGGCCGGAGGATTCCCGAGGACGTGAGCGTCATCGGCTTCGACGACATCCCGGAGGCCGGTTCCTTCCTGCCGCCGCTGACCACCGTGCACCAGGACTTCGCCGAGGTGGGACGCCTCTGCGTCGAGGGCGTCCTGCGGCGGATGCACCTGGACGCGACGGAACACGGCACCACCCTCGTCCCCACCAAGCTCGTGGTGCGCGCCAGCACCGCGCCGCCCCCCACCGGGCAATCGCGCGACGGGGACTCGAGGGTGTCGCTCGACGCCCGGTGAGACCTGTCGTCGGGAGGGGCACCACGCGGCGTCGGTGCCTGACGTTTCCGCTCGACGGGATCGACCACCCAGAAGAGATCGTTCCGCCCCGCCGCGATCCGGCCGCAGACCGCGTCGGGAGGCGAAGCGGCCACCGACCCCGGCCGAGCACGCTGACACGGCCCGTTCCGAGCCCCTCGCCTCGCTGTGCGATCCGTGGTGGCGCCTGCGGACGGGACGGCGCTCGGACCCCCGGTTCAGGCACCCGGGCGGTGGCGCTGGGCAGGGTGTCGAGGCAGTCGACCGCCCTGTGGCCTCCGGCGGTCACTGAATCGCAGCGGAATCATTCGGACGCTGCGGAGGTGGAAGCTGGAGCGGCAGCGAGGAGCACGGCGGCGCCGACCCCGGGAGACTTCGCGGTACGTCGTGGGGGAGGACGGCCACGAGCACTACGCCTTGCTCCACCCGGTCGTGTGGGAGTACGAGTCCAGCAAGTCCACCACGAAGACCAGGGTCGAGCCCGGCGGGATCAACGGTGAGGGCGACTGATTACCGTAGCCGAGACGCGGGGGAACGATGATCTCGCGCCGGCCACCGACCTTCATCCCCCTCACCCCCCGGTCCCAGCCCTTGATGGCCTTGCCGCTGCCGAGGGCGAACTTGAACGGCTGGCCCCGGTCCCAGGAGGCATCGAACTCCTTACCGGACGCGAAGAGCACCCCGACGTAGTGGACCCTGACCACCATGCCCGGCTTCACCTCGGCCCCGACCCCGACGACCAGGTCCCGGACGGTCAGCTCGGTAGGAGCGTCACCCTCCGGAACGTGGACCTCGGGCTTCGTCGGTTCACTCATTGCAGCCTCATCCCGTTCCGTCGGAAACCGTCGCAAGGAACGGCCGGACGCATACATGGACACTCCATGCAGCAGATGGTCAGGCTACCGAGAATGCCGGGACGCGGGCTTCTCCGAACTTGCGCTGGTGAGGTGATCGAGTCACGAACGCCCGTGCTCGCGGCTGAGTTCGTGGTAGCCGCGAAAGTCGAAGAAGAGCAGGCCGTCGAGCACTGTTCCAGACAGGATTTCCGGCAGGGTCCATGGGCGGGCGGTATAGTCGTCCGCTGCCACGCCTCCATGCTCAAGCAGCACAGCGATCATCTGGTGAACCTCATCGGTGCCGTCGATGCGCCCCGAGATGTCGATCCGCCCCGCCCAAGTGGGGTGATGTCCGACGGCCGCTTCGAGGAGCGCGACGTCCTCAGGATCTCAGTCGGAGAAGAGGTGGCCGGTCTGCTCATCGTCGGTGTCGAGGGAGAGGTTGCCGTCCAGAGTCGACGGATGGCGCTGCTCAGGCAGATGCCGATCGAGCGAGGCAACGGTCTCAGCTCGCCTCTCCCTGAACCACATCCCCGTCCCCTGGCCCAACAGGTCGATTCTGATAGCGCTCATGCACGCGTGTCGTCGGCGTCGGCGTCGACGTCGGCGTCGACGTCGGTGTCGGGGTCCGGCACCACGCTCAGCGTCCGCAAGGCGTCGGCGTATTGGTGACGGTCGAACTGGAACGGACCGAATGCCTCAGCCATGGCGGACCCATGAGGTGAACTCGGCGGCGAGACCGGGTGGGTTGGCGGCCTCGGTGCTCCGGGCGATCGCCTCGTAGTACTCCAGCTCGTGGACGATCACCGGCACGGTTCGGCCGACAGATCTTTCGATGACGCCGGTCGTGTGGAGGGTTCGGGCGAGCTGGCAGCAGGTCTGGATGAAGCGGGCCTCGATCTGCGCGGCGAGTGGCCCGATGGCCGAATCCCAGTCGGCGAGGTCGGTCGGCCCGTCGTACCAAAGCCCGAGGTCGCTGATCCACTCCTGGCGGGCTGCGGCTCCGGCGGGGTCGCTGGTCAGGTCGCCGACCACAGTCAGCTCGTTCTGGATCCAGAAAGCGTAGTTCCAGCGGGCTTCTGCCTGGTCAGAGGCATCCTGGATGCTGTGGTGGGCCTGAGTCTCAGTGTTGTAGCCGATCGTCAGGGTCGGCTTACGGGGGTCGTCGTCCTCGTTGTCGATGAGGAACGAGACAGCGTAGATGTCGTCGGCGTCGGCGGCCGGGATGGAGGAGAGGGCTTTCTCGACGAGATGCCGAAGGTGATCGTCGAACGCCATGGTCGCTGGAGTCCTGTCGGTCAGGGTCATGCGTCCCACTGGTCGCAGTACTCGATGTGGATCTCGCGCGCGTCGCCGAGAATGCCGTCGTTGGAGTGGAGTTCGGTGCAGAAGCGCGGGTAGCTCGGATGGACGGGGACGTATCCGGGGCCGTTCCGGGCGACGTCGAAGAAGTGCCGGGCGGTGTCCGTGAACACCTTCGCGCTGCCGGTCATGAACAGGGTCTCGGCGTGGAGATGCTGGTGGAACAGATCCCGGTTCTCCTGGTAGTGCCGTGCCTCGTGGTCGGTCACGGCTTCGTCGGTGTGTCCTGCGCCAGGCAGCGTCACGGTCTGTGGACGCCCTGGGCCGAGCCGTTGTCGTATTTCCTTCCAGCGTGAGGGCGCGAACTGGAGCGAGTGGTGCAGCAAGACGAGATCAAGCTGCCGTGTGCCGTCCTCCGGCAGCTCGTGGGAAGGGCCACGGTTCCCCCGTATCGGCAGGTGGACCAAGGAGCGCGGTGATGAGGCGGCGATCTTCCACAGCCCACCGATCCGCTGGGCGGCGCCCTGATCGAGGTAGGTGTCCAGGTGCCGATCGTGGTCGATGAGCACCGCGCGGACCAGGGGCCGGGCTGGTCGGATGACCTTGAACTCCGTGGACCCGAGCCGTGCTTGGTGGATGGTGATGGGTAGCTTCATTGGTTCTCCGGGACACGGCGGGTGACATCGGCGGTGCCAGAGGCCCAGTCGCCTGCCAATGCCTTCTGCCATTGGACGGCGCCGTGGATGTGGACGCCTGGACGCCTGGAGGTCGGGATCAGATCCCTGCCGACATGCAATCAGCAACCTGCGAGCCAGTCCACCAAGTTGTAGACCGCATGGCAGTAGGGGGCGTGGACGTCCTTCCGCATGCGTTCCAACTCCCCGGTTTCCAGGAGGACGGGAAGTGCGGCATGCGCTCCTGCCACGCCGACGACAACAGAGCCTTCTCCGTCGCGCAGGGGAAGGTCGACACCGAACGGCGGGGCACCCCGTGAAGCGGGGGTGTCCAAGTAGAGGCGACACGTCGCCTGGTCCAGAAGCAGGAAGCCACGCGGGCGCGGCTCCGCGGACTCATCGGACCCCAGTGGAGTGGAGAAGGCCGCATCTTTGGCAGTACGTCGGGGTCAGCGGCGTAGCGCGAGATCAACTTACGTCCGAAGAGTCGGATCGTCCGCATAGTTGAGCAACTGATCGGTAGCCGATGCCGGCGGTGCCGGTCACCCCGGACTCGCGGAGAGGCGATGTTCGCCGAACCCCCCGGCCTACCGCCGTGGCTGGGACGCCGAACGCGGGGCCAGGAGGTCCTGGCGTCCCCAGGACTGGAGCAGAGGTCCTGGCGTCCCCAGGACTGGAACAGAGGTCCTGGTGTCCCCAGGAGTGGAGCATGGGACGGAGTGCGCCCCACGGGTGTGGCGGAAGCGGCGCGCGCTGCCGCCGGCCCCGGCCGCCTGCCCTCCGTCGGTGGCGGGCGACTGAGCGCCGCCGCGACCGCGCCGAGCAGCAGCCGTACCTGGGCTCGCCTCCTGGTCCGGCCGGACGCGTTCTCCGCGCGCGCAGGCGCTGCCGGTGGGTGACGGCATCACGCTGTCGTGGCCGGGTGCCACGGCGGGGACGCGACGCGGGCGGGCGACCGGGAGTCGGTGAGCCCGTCCCGGTCCCCGCCCGATCAGGTCACTCCATCGGCCCAGCTGTGGATGCTCCGCCGGTGACGGTGGAGTCGACTGGGTGGACCGTCGAGGCGACCTCCGTCGAAAGGGACACAGCGTGCCCATATCCGGTTCCATAGCGAACCGTCGGCGTGGGGCCATGGTCATCGCGTCGGCGGTGTTCTGCTCCACGGCCCTCACCACAGCGGATCCCGCTCCGGCCGACGTGCCGTTCCCCGCGGTACCCGCCCCGCGGCTGGACTGGAAACCCTGCGCGCAGGGCTCGGAGTTCGACTGCGCGATCGCCAAGGTACCGCTGGACTATCTCGACCCCGGTCGTCGCACCATCGAGCTGGCCGTCGTCAGACGAAAGGCGACCGGCCCCGGACGTCGCGCGGGCACCCTCTTCTTCAACCCCGGCGGTCCGGGCGGCCCGGGAACGGTGCAGATGCCCCAGAACTACGAGTCCTTCCCACGCGAGGTACGGGAACGGTTCGACATCGTCAGCTGGGATCCACGCGGAGTCGGCAACAGCACCGCGGTGAACTGCTTCACGACCACCGAGGAAGCCGTCGCATGGAACGCGGACAAGCCGGTCGGTCTCCCGGTGGGCGAACAGCAGCGGGCGGCCTGGATCGCCGCGTTCGCGGATCTGGGCCGACGCTGTGAGCGGCGGGACCCCGAGCTGCTGCGCCATGTGTCGACCGCCGACACCGCCCGCGACCTCGACCAGCTCCGCCAGGCGGTGGGCGAACCCCAACTCACCTACCTCGGCGTCTCCTACGGCACGTTCCTCGGCGCCACCTACGCCAACCTCTTCCCCGGCAAGGTCCGCGCGATGGTCCTCGACAGCAACGTAGACCCGCAGGCGTGGACGAATCACGCCTCGGACGCGGCACCACGGCTGACGCCGTTCCTGCGCATGGGCTCGGACGTCAGCGCCGCGGCGACCCTGGACCAGTTCCTCACCTTGTGCGGGTCCGCCTCCACGGCCGGCTGCGCCTTCTCCGCCGGGGGTGCGAAGGCCACCCGGGCGAAGTTCGACGAGCTGATGCGGCGCCTGCGGCAGCATCCGATGAGCGACTGGACCTACGGCCGGACGGTCGCCGACGTGGTGAGCGCCCTCTACGTCGTCCACCCCGGCTGGACGGACCTCGCGGCCAGGCTGCAGGACCTGTGGCAGGGGCGCGTTCCGCAGTCGGCCGCCCCGTCGCCCGCGTCGCCGGTCCCGGTCCCTTACACGGGGGTCGAGCAGGCCGGTTCCATCCTCTGCTCCGACAGTCCCACTCCGCGTGACCCCGGCGTCTACCACGCGCTGGAGGAGGCCGCCGCGCTCCGCGCGGGTGACGCCGGACGCTTCTGGGCCTGGGCCGCGGAGGCATGTGCCACCTGGCCGGTCGTCGCCGCGAACCGCTACCGCGGGCCGTGGAACGAGCCGACGGCACACCCCGTCCTGGTGGTCGGCACCACCTACGACCCCGCCACCCCGTACGCGGGCTCGCAGGCCATGGTCAAGGATCTGGCCTCCGCCCGTCTGCTCACCAACCGGGGCTGGGGACACACGGCACTGATCAACTCCGGCGACTGCGTGAGGGAGTACGAGAGCCGCTACTTCCTCGACGGCACCCTCCCGCCCGTCGGAGCGACCTGCGAACCGGACGCACGCCCCTTCCCCGCCCCCAAACCGCGGGGCGGCATCGCCACCGGAGGCGGCGGGAAGGCCCTGTAGCGAGCACGTGTCGCGGGCAAATGCTTCACTCGATTGCGCGAGTCCTCTTCCGTATCACCCAGGTCCTCGACATCCCGCCCACTGACCTCGTGAGATGCCCCGCCCGCAACACCGGAGTCGGCACGAGGACGTGGATGCCGATCCCGTCCCACTATGGGGCGGCAGCGTTGCTCAGACGCGGGCAGTCACGATCAACGTGCCGATATGGCCAGCCTTCGGCGCATCGAGGACTTCCGCCTTGGCAGTGCTGAAACCGGCCCGGGTCAGCAGTCGGCCCCATACCGCGGGCCGATGGCTGTACCGGTAGGTGAACGTGGCCTTCCCCGCGAACCCGCCCTTGTACATACCCTGCGGGCCGTAGGCGCCGGGGATCGCCGGCGGCTGGGAGTACACGAACACCCCGCCCGGGGCCACCGTCCTCCTTGCCGGACTGAGCACCCGCACGCTCGACGATCTGCGCGACGGTGAGCGGGAGTTGTTGGACCACGCAGAGCAGCAGGCGCGTGAGCCGGCCTGATGCGGCGAACAGAGCCCCGCCCCCGATTCGGGGAAGCGGGGCTCTGTTCGTTGAAGGTTCACATTTCGTTACGGTTTCATCACCGGGCCTTCACAGCTCTTACAGAATCCTCACCTGCCCCGTTACGGTCATCCCTCACGAACCATCCCTGGGGGGACACATGTCGCAGAATCAGCCGCCGCCGCCGCCGTCCGGGCCGGCCTGGGGCCAGGTACCGCCGCAGCCTCCGATGCCGCCGCAGCCGGCCAGCGGCCCGAAGTGGGCGCGGAAGCGGATCGTCATTCCCGCCGCCCTGGTCATCCTGTTCATCGGGGTCGGTATCGGCTCCTCCGGCAACGACCAGAAGACGGCCGCCAGTTCGAAGCCCGCGCCGCGCGTCACCGTCACCGAGACCGCCAAGAGTGACGCGAAGCCCGAACCGGCACCGACGGTCACCGTGACGAAGACCGCGAAGCCTCCCGCCGTGAAGGCCAAGCCGAAGAAGACCGAAGCGCCGGCACCCAAGGACCAGGTCGTTTTCAAGGTGTGGGGCAGCGCGCCGGCCGGTGTGGACATCACCTACGGCAGCGACTCCGACAGCATCCAGGGCCATGGCCTGCCGATGACGAAGACGCTCAAGCTGAAAGACGACGCCATGTACTACAACGTCACCGCGCAGCTACAGGGCGGCGGAGACGTCCACTGCTCCGTGACTGTCGACGGCAAGACGAAGACGGGGCACGCCTCCGGCGGCTACAACATCTGCAACGCGCAGCTCAGCGGCGGCCTGTTCGGCGACTGGAGTTAGCCCCGTATACACGACCCAGCACCCCGCCGCGGCCGAGAATGGCAGCAGCGGGGGCAATCCCGATCACGCGCTCTTGTCGTCCGGCGGCCGGACAGCGGCCGGCCGCTTCCGGGTGTACCTCCACCACGACTACATCAGCGGGCGTGAGTTCGAGCAATCCCTCTGCTGGCGGTGGATTTAGCTGGTCAGAGGTTGGACGAGCGCGAGTCGCGAGTATGCCGGGTGATCGCCGTGTAAAGAGCGGTCCGTTCTTCTTCTGACGCCGGCTCGAGTTCGCTGAGGGTCTTTGCCATCCGTGACAGGCCCTGTACGGAAATCCTGATCAGTCCCTCCGTCACAAGCGGGACGACCGATCCGGCAGTGATGTAGAAGGCCCACTTGGCGAGACTCGGGTCGGTCCTGGGGTGGTGCGTCGCGGACCAGAGTAGGACTTTGATCTGCACCGCTATGAGGATGGCGCAGATGGTGAACCATGCGGCGGCAGCCGCCATAACGGGCCATGCGATGTCGATGAAGCGGCGCGGGTCCACGATTGAGGTGATCTGATCGAGGTCTGCCGGATCGGGGGGTGGGCCCGCGGTGTAGGGCTTCGGCTGCTCGCCTTCGTGCGTCAACGATGAGTTGTGCCGTCTCGGCATAGGCGTCGATCCACATTCGAAAGAGCGTGAATGCCTGCACGGCGCCGATCAGCAACACGGCGAGGATCACTGTTGTGATGAGCGAGGCGTAGTCGTCGCTCATGGCCCACTTCATGCGCCCCCCTTGATCGCTTATTGGAGCAACCTGCCAGGACAGGGTCGTTTGACTAGTGCGTTTCGCAGTAGCCACACACACAAGGGCCCCGCTCCACAGGGCGCTTTTCTGTCAGTCCTCGCCGACAGTCGGTGGTCCGTCAGCGTCGTCGCTGGCTGGCCGGGTCCGGTCGTCGATAGCGATGGTTACCGGGTCGCCGCCGCTTCGAGGGTGTGTCGAGGTTCGCGACGTGCCCCATTTGGCCGTATTAAGGTGTCGGACGGCGCGGTACGGCGTTAGTCGTGCATGAGCAGAAGTCGCAGGTTGCGGGATCTGTCAGGGCCTCAGGCGTTCGACCAGCTGCGTGCGCAGTTGGCTCGTGCCGCTGCCGGGGTGGCCAGGGAGAAGGTGCCCCGGCACGAGGGGGTCGAGCCGGCGCGTGCGGAGCCGGATGACATCCGCGGTGAGGCGGACCCGCCACGTTCGGGCTGAGTCTCTATTACGTCGTCCGTCGGGTGTGAGTTGGCCTTTCGGGTTCGGTGCTCTGGGTGGGGGTGCGCCCGCTCGCCGGATGACGAGGCCGACGCGGACGGGTCAGGCGGGGCCGCTGACGTACCGGTGGCCGGTGCTGGTCGGTCGGAGGCGGTCGAGGCGGATGCGGGTACGGCGGCTGGGCTTGGCGCGCAGGTGCCCGGCGCCGCGAGGCAAGGCCAGCTCGACGACCGCGTGGGTGTCATCGATGTCGACGATGCGGACCTTACGGCCGGAGCCGCGTGGGTCGTTGTCCTGCCAGGGCCTGTCCGATGGGTCGTTAGGCTGGATCTGAAAGAATCAGCCTCCCCGCGATGTTGCGCGGCAGGAAGGCCGGGGTGGCGCTGTGAAACTGGCATGGACTCTGTACGACGAGGGTTGCCTCGCAGGTCGTGGGGTGCAGCGCGAGACAGCGCGCCTCCTCGTTGAGCAAGGGCTGCCGACCGACTGCAATCGGATGTTCGTGCGGGACCCGGTGCGGGAACTTGAGGTCCGCGAGCTCCCAGTCGGCCAGGCTGTCTTCCTTGGCGCGTTCGAGGACGGCGTCAACTCGTACTGGCTGGCGATCGGCAGTGGTGACGTCTGGATGGGCCGGGGTCACGACGGCGATGCGGACCAGCAATACACGCAGGTCAACTCCTCGATCGAGGGTCTGGTGCAGGTCCTGCGGATCTGGGAAGCCTTCGTCTATTCCGGCAAGAGCGATGAGGACGACGATTACGAGCACTTTGCCCAGGACGTGATCGACCAGGCCCGGCGAGCGGACCCTGATGCGTTCGCGGACGACGAGTCCTGGTGGTCACGTGTTTTCGAGGAGGTCGAGCTGGGCGTGCTCGTTCCCGAGGATGCATAGACGCTCGGCGTTCACGGCCGGAGCCAAAGACGGATCGCGGCGACTGTGACCGTCCCGTGAAAGACATAGGCTCTCTTGTCGTAACGGGTCGCGACCGCCCGGAAGGTCTTGAGTCGATTGATCGTTCGCTCGACCCCGTTGCGACGCCGGTAGATCGTCTTGTCGAAACCGGTGGGCCGTCCGCCTGTGCGACCTCGGCGCTGGCGGTTGGCCCGCTGGTCCTTCGGTTCGGGGATCGTGTGCTTGATCTGGCGTCGTCTCAGGTAGCGCCGGTTGCGGCGAGGCGAATACGCTTTGTCACCCCCGAGATGATCGGGCCGAGTGCGTGGGCGACCGCCTCCTAGGGCCTGTCCGATGGGTCAGGGCCGTGACTGAGCAAAGATGGTGCCCATGGCCTGCGAACCCGTGCAGATCCCGATCGATCAACTCCGTCGCGCTTTGGACGTGGCGCTACGGCACATCGAAGCGTCGGCCGGGCCCACCGTTACGCTCAAGGAAGACCTCTTCCGGTCTGTCCCGGTCGACGAACTCTACGACGTCGGCCGCGAACCCCAGGATCTTACGATCGGACAGCTTTCGGTGTCATGGCAGCATCTTGAGGATCTGCTCGCTCGCCAGGATCAGGCTGTGGGTTACCACTTGCTGTGGCTTGCCAACGTGATCCGGGCGATCGGACAGGACGTCCCCTGACAAACCTACTGGCGGGTCACGAGCGAAGCCATAGCCGGAGCGATGCAACGGTCACCGTTCCGTGATCCCGCGCCGGGCGGCCTGGGCGAGGGCCGCCTCCACCCCGGTCACCCAGGAGGCGCTGCCCCATCCGTGGTGCGCGGTGTCGAGGACCGCGGAGTCCGCGACGCTGTGGTGGACGGCCGCTATCTCGGCCCCGCCGAAACCGGCGTCGGCGATCTGGTCGATCTCCCGTCGGATCTCGTCCGGCCGCACGAGCCCGTCCGGCCACCACCAGCGGAACTTCGGCCGTACCTCGTGACCGGGCGCGGCGAAGGACAGGGACGAGGACGAGGCGACGCGGCGGCGGCCGGTACGGGAAGACGCCAGCCCAGCGCGCCGGCCGCGGCGGTTGCGACGGCGGCTCCGAGGAGGGCGCGGCGGGGGAGTCGCGCACGAGACGTCGGGGCGTGGTTGCTCATGGATCTCGTCCACTCTCTCGGAGGGCGGCACAAAGAAGACCCCCGGGGGCCCACGGCTTTGAAACGTTTTAATCCTGGGGGAAGCTAGGCGCCCGATCCGGGAGCGTCAAGATCCGTGCGTGCGCCAACTTCCGTCCGGCCAGGGCGGGGAGGCGTCGGTCCGGACCCGCGGGACGGGCCGGACGGACCCGCGCCCGGGGCTCCGCCGCGCGGGTGCGACGAAGGCGGAGGGAGCCGGCCAGGCCGCCCCGCACGCGGATATCAGGAATTTGTCAGCGTGTGGGAAGCGTCTCCCACCTGCACCGTTCTTGCCCGCCGGCGCCTACCATCGGCCGGGTGTGCGCACATGTGCTGGTCGCGGAGGACGACGAGAAGCAGGCGGAGCTGATACGCCGCTCGCTGCTGCAGGAGGGACACACTGCGACCGTGGTCCACGACGGCGCGGCCGCCCTCGACGAGGTCCGGCGCCTTAGACCGGACCTCGTCGTCCTGGACCTGATGCTCCCGGTGATCGACGGCTTCGGGGTGTGCAGGGTGCTGCGCAGGGACGGTGACATACCGGTCCTCATGCTCACCGCCCGCTCCACCGAGGACGACGTCCTGCTCGGCCTGGAACTCGGCGCGGACGACTACATGACGAAGCCCTACAGCCCCCGCGAACTGATGGCCCGGATCCGCACGGTCCTGCGGCGCAGCGGGCGCGCGGCCACCGAGCAGGACCGGGTCGTACGTGCCGCCGGTATCGCCGTGGACCCGGTACGGCACGAGGTGCACTGCGACGGCTCGCGCGTGGAGTGCACACCGGGCGAGTACGAGATCCTGCGCGCTATGACCGCCGAACCCGAACGGGTCTTCTCCCGGAGGCAGTTGCTGGACTGCACCCGCGGCAGCGACCGGGCCTCCACCGAGCGGGCCATCGACGTGCACATCATGAACCTGCGCAGGAAGATCGAACCCGACCCGCGCCGGCCCGTGCGGCTGCTGACGGTGTTCGGCGTCGGGTACAAGCTCAGCGGCGAGCGCGCATGAGGTCCGGCATACCGCTGCGCAAGAGCCTGCTCGTACGGCTCATGATCACCTCGGTGCTGATCGCCCTGTGCTCGGTGGCGGCGACCGCGTGGCTCGCGGTGCAGACCACGACGCGCGCCATCCAGGAGGAGCAGGGGCAGGCGCTCGCCGACGACACGGAGATCCTCCGGCAGCTCAGCGGATACGCCGCGACACATCCCGACTGGTCCGGCGTCCACAGCACCCTGCGCGAACTGTCGGGCAGAACCGGACGGCGCGTCGCGCTCACGGCACCGGACCGCATACCGATCGCCGACTCCGCGGCCCCCGGCACCGCCCTGCCGCCAGGCGCCGCGGCCACGATCGACCCCCTGCACACCGACACGTACTCCGAACCCGGGGCGCAGCTCAGCGGCATCGACCCCCGCGCGGTGGGCCCCTACCGGCTGACCTCGCAGGAACGCGCGCGGCTGCGGGTGCTGGCGGCGGAACGGCAGAAGTGCTTCCGGCGCAACGGCATCGTGACCACCGTCAAGGGGACGCCGAGCGGCCGCCCCGTCCTGATCGACGCGAACGGGGTGGACGGCAACGCGAACGTGCCGAACGAGTGCGCCGACGGACGGCTCAACACCCCCACGCACACCGAGCAGACCGCGCTGGACGAACTGACGAGGATCGCCCGGCCGTGCCTGGACCGGGAGCACGTGGGCCCCACCGGGTTCATCGAGTTCGGTGTCACCGACCGGACCACGGAGCCGGGCTTCGCCTTCAGAAAGACGGCGCAAGGCGGTCAGGACGCGGCGCGCGAGGGCAAGGGCAAGGACTGCGTCACCGAGGCGCGCCGCGAACAGCTCGACCCGACGGTCGCCCCGGTCGCCGAACTGTTCCTCGGCACGGGCGACACGGCCGTACCGCACTTCGACATGTCACCCGCCAACAAGGCCAAGGTCGTCGCCGTCACCGGTCTCGTCCTCGCCCTCACCGTGGCCGTGACCGCGCTGGTCGCCACCAGACTCGTACGCCCGCTGCGCGCACTGACCCAGGCCGCCCAGCAGCCGCCCGAGGCGCACGCACGGGTTCCGGTCACCACCCGGGACGAGACGGGCATCCTGGCCGTGGCCTTCAACGAGCTGACCGAGCGCCGCGAACGGCTCGAGGCCCAGCGCAAGGCGATGGTCAGCGACATCGCCCACGAACTGCGCACCCCGCTCACCAACATCCGCGGCTGGCTCGAGGTGACCCGGGACGGCATCGTCGCCCCCGACCCGGAGCTGCTCGCCTCCCTGCACGAGGAGGCGATGCTCCTCCAGCGGGTCATCGACGACCTCCAGGACCTCGCGGCGGCCGACGCGGGCGCGCTCGCGCTGCACCCGGAGGCGGTCCGCGCCGACGAACTGATCGAACAGGTCGCCGCCGCGCACCGGGTGGGGGCCGAAGCGGCGGGCATCGCTCTGCGGACGACGGTGGACGGGACACCGTGGTTCGACGCCGACCCGGTGCGGATGCGGCAGGCGCTGGGGAACCTGGTGTCCAACGCGGTACGCCACACCCCGCGGGGCGGCACGGTCACCCTCTCGGCACGGCGGGTGGACGGCGAGGTGGTCCTCGACGTGACCGACACCGGCGGCGGCATCGCGCCGGAGGATCTGCCCAGCGTCTTCGACCGGTTCTGGAGAGCCGAGAAGTCGCGCAGCCGACGCACCGGAGGCAGCGGGCTCGGCCTGTCCATCGTCCGCCAACTCGTCGTCGCGCACGGGGGTACCGTCACCGTGACGAGTGAGGTCGGCTCCGGCTCGGTGTTCACGCTCAGGCTTCCCGGCGGCGACCCGCCGACCGGCCCGGATGCCGACCGCTGACCTGCGCAGGGTGGTGCTGCCGGTACCAGGATCCGCGTTCCCCCTCACAGCAGGTATCTGGTTGCCCCGGTTTCCCGGGAGCACTGTGGTCCCATGAACACCATCAGGATGTCCGGCGCCGGAATCCGGGTCACGCCCCTGAGGTCGCTCGCGGGACGCACCTACGTCCCACGCGGCGGACACGGCGCGAGGACCGCGAGCACGGGCGTCGCACGCACCGGCGCCGGAAGCGCGCGGATCGGAGACATGGGGACCGGAAGACGGGGAGAACGGGCGGAGGGCCAGGTTTCAACGGTCGAGGCAACCGGGGCAGGCGTTGAGGACGCCGGGGGTGCTGTCCGCGAACTGGAGCCTTCGGACGCTGTCGGTGACCTGGAGCCTTCGGACGCTGTCGGTGACGGGAGATGCCGAGGCGTTCACGGTGCGCGTCGCGTGCGGCTCCACCCCGGTGTCCCCGACGAGGTCCTTCACCGTGCCGCGAGAGGTGACGGTCTGGCCGGCTCGGCGGTGAGAGGCTGCCCCGGCAGACCAGACCGGGCCTGTTGACTCCGGTCAGACACGCGCCGAAGAGGTCGCAGCAGCGGGTCGATGTCGCTGGTTCGCGCGGCCGGCATGGGGTCCGACAACCCTTGGACACACCCGGTCACGTCGCGTTGTCAGTGGTCTGGTGCATGATCGGCGGGTCAGTTCTTCTACGGGTTGGGACACCATGACGATCACGAACGAGCAGGTGGCGGGGCGTGCGTTTCTGCGGCCGCTGTACGCGGACACGTACTTCCCCGATCACGTCGTCGACAAGGGCAGGGCGATTCTGCTTCGGCTGTGTGAGCGGATCGAGGCTGAGCAGCCGTCGGAACTGGCGGCCCTGTATGTGCTCACGCAGGCCGCGACGGAGGAGTTCAACCTGCTCGAGGCGGAGTTCGAAGCGGCCGGAAGTGAAATCGAGACGGTAGCGCGCGAGGAGATCGCTGAGGACTTCGCGTTCGTAGCGAAGGCTTACGGCTTCGCGGACGCGGACGTGGAGGAGCTGATCGCCACGCGGGAGTGGTGAGGAGGAATTGTCAATTCGTGTGGACCGGCCGTTGGCGTCGGGGGGTCTCGGACCCGCCGCGGCCTGCCCAGGCCACTCCACGTTCCTCTCCCGTCAGTGCCCGCGTAGGGTCTCACGCCAGCAGCCGTTGAGAAACCCGAGGGCCCGACGCGCAGATGGACAGGGAGAGTGACCCCGTGCCCGGACCACACAGCAAGGCGATCCCACCCGTAGTAGCGGGCCAGGGAACCATCGAGCTGACAAGGGTTCAGGACGGCTACCAGGACTTCCTCCGCAGCTACACCGTGCTGATCGACGAAGTCCCGGTGGGCAAGGTCCGTCGAGGGCAGACCGTGCACCTCAAGGTCCCCGCGGGTACACGCCAGCTGCGATTGACGATCGCTTGGTGCTCCAGCCTCTCGGTGACCGCTGAGTTCGACGCCGGGAAGCTGATCTCCTTCACATGCGCCCCCGGCAGCCAGCCGTCCGCAATCACCGCCGTCACCGCCGGCGCGAACGACTACATCGCGGTCTGGCGGACACCGGAGGCGGCAGCCATACCGGCTAGGAACCGGATCGACGCGCTCACCCGCTTCCGCCTCGGCATCGCGTTCGCGTTCTGCGGGGGAGCCCTGACCCTCATCGGAGCCGGGATCTGGCATCTGACCGGGGCGGCCCCTGGCGCGGACAATGTTGTCACCGGCGTGAGCCTGGCCATTACCGTGGCCAGCATGCTCGCCTTCCGCATCAGTCGGCGGCGCCATTGATGACTGCTTCCCCCAACCCCTGAACCGGCGGCGGGCGTGAGTAATTGTCAACTCCTGCGGATCGTGCGGGCTTATAGCTCTTCGGTCGTCTGCGGGCGAGACGCGTTGAGCTGTCTGCGTAGACGTCTGATTTCGTCGATAAGGCGGGGGACGCTCTGGCGGGCGGCGGCGATGAATCGGGCGTTCTCGTCCCAGCGTTCGTCAGCGGTGTCGACGTAACGGGGCTGCTGGACGAGGGTTGCCGCCACGATCTCGTGGTGGTCGAAGTGAGGCCATCTTTCGCCGAGTCCGGTGTCGGGCACTGTGCTGACGGCCACCAGGCCCATGGCGCCCTCGTCGTCGAGGAGGCGCACGTGCCAGGGACCTGCAGTCGCCGCCAGCGCGATTTCTTCGAGTTGGTCCAGTTCCTCGTCGGTGAGCGGGTCGGGGGTTGTCATCAGGCCGCCAGTTCCTCTCGCTCGATGAACAGGCCGTGTTCGAAGCGGGCTCCGGCGGACTGTGACGGTGCCTGTCGCGAAGGCCCCTGTCGGGACACACCCGCTGGTCCGGCGACAGCGAGTGCCGTCCCGGACAGTGACCGACAGATCAAGACTCAGGACATGACAGTCAGTCGTATCGCGGGTCAAGCCACCACCGAGACGGCACCGCACTCCTCACAGTCGCATCTCGTGGTGATCGCGCGGTGGCACTCGAGCCGCTTGAGGCTCGTGCCCCACCCCTGACCGTAAGGGAACTCCCGAACCTTGCGTTGGTGACGACGGCCAGATGTGTACAGCTCCCCGCACAGCGCCTGGAGCTTGCCTCATCGCTCAGCTCGATGGGCGAAGCAGCGTGCGCCAGACGATCTCCTGGAGGGCTTCCGAGAAGCGGCGCTCCTGGACCAGGTGCTGAGAGAGATCTTGGAGTTCCTGCGCCAAAGGGAGGGTGCGGGACAAGCCTAGAAGTCCACCTTCGGCCCCTGGTAGCCGGGTGATTGGACGTACCGACAGCAAGTTCGCTGGGGTGCGTCAGGAGCTTCATCCGGTTTCGGCCTGCCCGTGTTCGTCCATCGGCGGCCTCGTGGCCCCCGCTTTGAAGAGCGTCCCGATCATCCGTACCACCCTGACGGCCGCTGCGACCGTGGGACCGTCCGCGCATGCGCGGGGATGATCCCTCGCCCTCTCAGTGGCAGCCACACGGACTTTCACAAGGCGGACAGAGTTGACCACCGCTCATCGACAACATGTGTTGCACCATCTCCTGCGGCTACTCCTGCGTCTTTTCTTGCGGCAACTCCTGCGCGAGGGTGGAAGCCGGGCTGGCAGCCGTGCAGCTCGACCCAGGCTTCTGCTCGTGGCGGGATTCTGACATCCCCTGTGTAGCCACTTTTCCCAGGCTGGTTGGAGATGGGTGAGAAGGGGGGCGGGCGCAGTCGAGCAGTAACCGCGAGGACGGCAGCGCCGCCTGTGCAGCACCGGGCAGCTCTGCCGCTGCGCCGGTACCCATGGCGGGTCGGGGGGAATCCCTCGCTGCGCTCCCGCGGCCGATCTATGAGGCCAGGAAAGTCTGGCAGGAGGAGACCCTCGCGCTCCTGGAGCGTGAATGCGGTCGACTACCCGTAACTGCTGCTGGTGAGGGCGGAGACAGCTCTCCTCACCTGACCAACGCTGCAGCTACGTCGCCGACTGGGCCGGGGCCAACAACGTCGAGATCGCCGTCTTCGGCGAGACGGACGCATTCCCGGCGCCACCGCCCCGAGGGTGATGTCCGTGGACCAGGACAAGTCCCCCTAGCAGGCGGTGATGCCTGGAGGGAAAGGAAACCCCCTCAGAGGTGGTTGACGTCGATGACCGCCTGGGCGAACGCGGTGGGTGCTTCTTGCGGCAGGTTGTGACCGATACCGGTGAGTGTGCGGTGGTCGTACTTGCCGGTGAAGCGGTCGCGGTACGAGGCGCCGTTGCCGGGGGCGGTGAAGGGGTCGCGTTCGGGGTCGAGGGTGATGGTGGGAACGTTGATCAGGGGGCGGGTCGCGAGCTGCTTCTCGTAGCGGTCGTAACGGTGTTCGCCGTCGGCGAGGCCCAGCCGCCAGCGGTAGTTGTGGATGACGATGGCCGCGTAGTCAGGGTTCTCGAACGCGGTGGCCGTACGTTCGAAGGTGGCGTCGTCGAAGTCCCAGGTGGGGGAGACGGTGTCCCAGACGAGCCGACACAGGTCGTGCCGGTCGGTTTTGTCCTCCATGGCGAGGCGGCCGCGGTCGGTGGCGAAGTAGTACTGGTACCACCAGGTGTGCTCGGCCGTGGGGGCCAGAGGCTTCTTCTGGGCCTCGATGTTGGTGATGAGGTATCCGCTGACGGACACCAGCCCTGTGACGCGCTCGGGCCACAGGGCCGCGATGATGTCGGCCGTTCGCGAGCCCCAGTCGAAGCCGGCGAGAAGCGCCTTTTCGATCTTGAGGGCGTCCATCAGCGCAATGATGTCCAGGGCGACTGCCGACTGCTGTGCGTTGCGCACGGTCCGCGAGGACAGGAAGCGCGTCGTGCCGTGACCGCGGAGAAAGGGCACGATGACCCGGTAGCCCTGAGCGGCGAGCAAGGGGGCGACGTCGAGGTAGCTGTGGATGTCGTAGGGCCAGCCGTGCAGGCAGATGACGACGGGGCCGTGCGCGGGTCCATCCTCCGCGTAGCCGATGTCGAGCACACCGGCCCTGAGCTGCTTGAGCCGGGCGAAGGAGGTGTGCGTGCCCGGGGTCACCGTGGGCACGGTCGGCGTCGGGTTGCCACCTGCCCCGTGGTGACCGGCTGAGACGGCCTGCGCGCTCGCCTGGAAACCGCCAAGCGAGACGGCGGCCACTCCCATGCCAAGGCCCGTGGCGTGGTTGAAGGTACGCCTGTTGATCATGAGGAACCCCTCCGTCGTGCGTGTGAAAGCGCATGTCCCGGTTCGTGAGCGCGCCGGATACGGCCTCTCCGGGATCACTGTGGTGCGAGTGATGACTGTTCCACAGCAGGCGTCACCGGTCAAACAGGTGACGCAATATGGGTCTCGACTGGACGGGATGTGGGGTTCGCGGCTACCGCTCGGGGGACTGATCGCGGAACTGAGACACATTCGGCAACCGCGACACGCGGCTACCCTTCACGCGTGTCGTGTCTGAACAACTTCGTTCACGAGGTGAGGACGCCTCGACTGGTCCCAGCGGCCACGGCCGCCGTGGCTTCACAACCGCGGCGAACATCGCCGCACCGGGGTCCGGCGTGTCGAGCCGCACTGTGGCGATGGGTCGGGAGCGCCGACGCCCGTGGCCCGGTGCCGGCTACCGATCTCTGATCAAGGAAATCAGTGATCCGGTTCCGCTGTCCGCCTCCCGGAAAGCCGAAGCGGATCGCGGCGCAACATGACGGTGTCGGATGTGAACGTACGCACACTGCAGGTCCTGCCCGCCGCCCCCGGATCGCCATCCCTGCGACGGCAGCCGCAGCCGCAGACTCGCGCCCGAGGTTCGTCGCCGAGGGAGGATTCTGCGTCGGCGGGGTCGACGGCGACGGGGGGGCATGGTGCGGCCGCCGAACTCGACGGTGGCTGGAACCTGGGGCTGCTGTCGTGGAGGGAACAGCTTGTCGAGGATTTCGGCCCGCGCCTGTTCGTTTCGTGTGGCGTGAAGGGCTGCGTGGCCCGCGCGATCCCTGCGTGACGCGCCGATCCTGCTGCTGGACGAGGCGACCAGCCCCCTGGACTCGAAGAGCGAACGCCTCGTCCGGGAGGCCCTGTGGCGGTTGATGGATGGCGGGACGGCGCTCGTGGCGGCGCACCGTGTTAGTGCGGTCGCCAAGATGGAAAGGCTCGTCGTCATCGCCGGGGCCGGATCGTCGAACAGGGCACCCACCGGGCGTCGAACAGGGCACCCACCGGAAAACTGCTCGCGACCGACGGCGCCTACGCGAGGCTGGGGCAGCACCAGTCCGGCGGCTTCCTCGACGACAGCCCGGCCGGGAGCGCCGGCAGGTCCGGCTGACCGCCGGCCGAGGTGACTTTCCGTGGGTCCCGCCGGGTGGGAGTCGGGGTGTGGCAGGCGTTCGGAGGTGCTCGTATGGTGAGAGCAGGACGACATCCGTCGCCCCGGGGACAGTCGTGGTCGTGCCACGCGTCGCGGGTCGCGTGAGCTGTCCCGATCTCCGGAGAGAGAGCCGGCGATGCGAACCAACATCATCCGGAATCAAGCCCTGTCCGTCAGCCATCACTGCCTGAACGGCTGGACCGTCGTCGAGGTCGACGGCGAGTTCGACGCCCACACCGCGCCGCAGGTGCGTGAGGCGGCGATCGGTCTCCTCGACCATGGACACCGGCATTTCGTACTGGACCTGTGCTTCGTCCCGTTCCTGGACTCCACGGCACTCGGAGCCATGGTCGCCATCAGCAAACGGATCACGGCTCAGCAGGGATCTCTGCGCATCGCATGCCCTTCGTCGCGAATGCGGAAGGTCTTCGAGATCAGCGGCCTGCAGCAGATCTTCGACTTCTACGACTCACCCCAGGACGCCGCCGAACAGGCTCCGAGGACCGGGGCACCGGCCCCGTAGACGGAGCGCGCGCAACGGAACTCAGCCGACGAGGGAAGGATCCCGGTCCCGCTGGACGACGATCATCGCCATGTCGTCGTCCAGCCGGCCACCCGTGTGCTCCCGCACGTCGGTGGCAAGGCCGGCGACGAGCGCGCCCGGCGGCTGCTCCTGCCGGAGGGCGGCACGTTCGGCGAGGGGGTAGAAGGCACCCTCGCGGTCCCGGGCCTCGGTGACGCCGTCCGTGTAGAGCAGCAGCCGGTCGCCGCGGTCGAACGGGAAGGTCGCCGGGGCGTGGACGATGTCGTCGGACAACCTTCCGAGCCCGAGCGGTGGCGACGGCTCGGGCACCACGAGGGGGATCACCGTGGAGGTGGCGACGGAGAGCAGGAGGGGCGGCGGGTGACCACAGCTGATCACGCGCACGACCGGCTCGTCGTCCGGGATGTCGAGCACCGCGGCCGTCACGAATCGCTCGGCTACGTCGTCCTCCGGCTCCGCGAACTCCGCGAGACCCCAGTAGACGGTGTCCTCGATGTAGGCGACCAGCTCCGGCAGCGGCAGCTGACGGTGCGCCGCGGCGCGGAAGGCGCCCAGCACGATCGCCGTGTCACTGATCGAGGCCAGCCCCTTGCCCCGGACGTCCCCGATCAGCAGCCGGGTGGAACCGGGAACCCGGGCCACCGCGTACAGGTCACCGCCGATGCAGGTGTCCGCGTCGGCGCTTCGGTACGCGGAGGCGAGGGAGACCGGTCCGGCCCGGTCCGGCAGTGGTCGCAGAACGACGCGCTGTGTCGCGTCGGACACCCGGCGTACCCGTGCGAGCTCCCCTTCGCGGCGGTCCCGCAGGCGGGTGAAGAAGACGAGGAAGGCGACCGCGATGGCGAGCGCGATGAGTTCGATGACGACACTCTCGGTGGTCAGGGTGTGCCGCTCGGCTCCGGCCTGGATCAGCGCCAGCACCGCCAGCAGCCCGGCCAGCGACGTGACGCGCGGGCCGGCGTGGACGGCGGTGACGGCCACGGCCACGACCAGCAGGTGGGCCAGATGGATGTTCGGCGGGAGGAACAGGTCGGCCACCGGGATGGCGACGATCAGTAGGAGCGCCCCGGCCAGCCACAAGGGTTCCGGCGCGGGCCGACGCCAGGTCCGCAGGGTCCCGGTCACCGACGTACCGATGCTGGTAGCGCTCACAGCGTGCTCCCGTGCTCGACGTTCTGCCTATGGGAACGCGTGGCCCTTCGTGCGTCATTCCCCCTGGGGTCTTCGGCGCCCGCCGCCCGGTGCTCGCCGCCGGGCCGAACGCGAGCCGCGGAGCCGCGGCAGAGACACCGTTGGTGACCGAACTGCGGAAGCCCAGGGTGCCCGCGGTCAGGGTGGTGTCGGTACGGGTGTCGACCCGGGTGCCGTCGATCGAGGTGGTGATGCGGCTGCCCTCGGCCCTGATGGTGATGTGGTGCTGGGCGTTGGCGTTCGCGGTGGTGATGACCGGACTCAGATCGACCTCACCGAGGTTGGTGAACCGGCCGCCCGGCCGGACGTGCGGGCGCAGCAGCACCTTGCCTGCCGTCTGTGCGGCGTTGATCTGCCACATGTAGTAAGTCTGTGCGTCCTTCACCCGGAGATCGATAACGTGACGGGCCCATTCCGGTAGGCACTCGTCCGCAGTGCGGCGATACTTTCTGCATCGGCTGCTGACTCACCGGCGGAGTTCGTCCAAATCTCGCAGGTAATCGCCCCTCCCCGATGCAGTATCGGCACTGCGGTGGCCTGGCCACAGGACGCTCCGAGCCCCGCTCAGTCCTTGATCAGCTCCTCGAAATCCGGACAGTTCACCGCGTGCCACCCGTACCAGGATCTCTCCGTCGCTCTGGAGGACCTCGCCATGCCAGGGCAGTCAACTGTCGCAGGGCCATATCGCGTATGGCTCGCCCTGATCGTTCACTGCCGCAAGATCAACCGATCCCACGGGCGCGCTGTAGGACGTGTTCGGTCGGTGAGTCGTCATACAACCAACCCTGCCAGAGCGCCAGCACAGTCAACCGTTCGTCAATCCGACCTGCGACGGCGGATGATTTCGTTCGACTCTGCGCAGGGGCTGGGGTTCATCGCCCCCTTACGGCGGTGAAGACCACATTCCGTTCAAGGCGCAGGCCGTCAGGTTCGTGGAGGTGGTCGCGGAGGGGCAGCTGGTCATCTACGCGATCGAGCGTGCGGACGCGGCTGTACGAGCCGTCGAGGTGCGCCCCGCTTAGAGTTCCTGGAACCCGGCCCGGGGGACTGGCCGGGTCCTGGGAATTGTGCCCGGGCGCATTGGTCCCGGGGTTCGGTGGCCCTGACTCGGGGCCAAGGCGGCGGGCGTACCGCCGTACATGGCCTGCCGCAAGTTGTTCGGACAGGCGTGAGCTTGGGGAGTGGGGGCTACCAGGCGCTTGCGCCGCCGTCGACCGGGTAGTTGGCTCCGGTGATGAAGGACGCCCGGTCGGAGGCGAGGAAGGCGGCCAGTTCGATGATCTCCTCGGGCCGTGCGAAGCGCTTGAGGAGTGTCTTGCTGGTAATGGCGTCCCTCATGGTCTGGTTGTCCCCGAGGTCGCGGTCGCTGGCCGGGGTCAGGACCGGGCCGGGGCTGATCGCTACCGCGCGGATGTTGTGGGGGGCGCCTTCGAGGGCGAGTTGCCGTGTCATCCCGATGACCCCTGCGTTTGCCGCGGTGTGGGCGACCATCGGGGGTGTGGAGCCTGCGATCAGGCCCGCCTCCGATGCGACGTTGATGATGACTCCGCCCCCGCGCCGGACAAGGTGCGGCCACGTGTACTTCGACACGAAGAAGGGGATGTCGAGTTCCCCGGCCACCGTCGCGTGCCAGTCCTCGACGGAGAAGTCGGGCATGGCGCCGAAGCGCTGCATGGCCGCGTTGTTGTAGACGACGTCGAGCCCGCCGTAGGCGCCGGCGGCCGCGTCGGCCATCCGATGAACCTGCTCCTGGTCGGTCAGGTCGACCGGTGCGATGTTCGTCATCTCGCCACCGGCGCGATGTACGAGTTCGGCTGTCTCCGCGTTGCCGTCGTCCTGTATATCGACGCCGACGATTCTCGCGCCCTCCCGAGCGAAGACCAGGGCGGCGACGCGGCCCATGCCTCCACCGGTGCCCGTGACGAGCACTACCTTCTTGTCAAGGATTCCCATGATTCTCTCCTGCCTTCGATACCAGTTCCATCGGGTCTGTTTGGGAAAGCTGTGAATGCGCCTGGCGGGTCCGCCCCTGCCCGGAGCCATCGGCAGAGGCGGGCCGCCAGTGAGTGCTATTTCGTGGTGGCGGAGCTGGGGTCGGGCTCGCCACGGAGCTCGTCGAGGAACCTGCCGAAGTTGCCTTCGGACCAGTGCTCGACGGACTGGCCGTGTATCACGCGGTCGATGGAGATGCCGCTGAGCGTGACGTCGCGGCCGGAGGCGGGAATCCCGAAGACGGTTCCGGTGTGGACACCTTCGAAGCTCCAGCGGGTGACGACCCTGTCGCCCTCGACGATCTGGTCGAGGACGGTCATCTTGAAGCCCTTGAGACCGGCCTTGATGTTGAGATCGCCCTTGATCCAGTCCTCGCGCTGCTCAGGTCCGTTGAACCCGTGCAGGACCAGGTCCTTGGAGATGTAGCGGTCGAAGCCCGCGGCCAGATCGCCGTTGTAGCTGGCGTAGTAGGCCGAAGTGACCTGCAGTGGCGACAGGTAGCGGTGCTGCGCCGCGTGCCCCGAAAGAGACTTGTCCGAGCCCTGGCCCTGCGCGATGGCCGGGACGGCCGTGGCGGTCAGAGCGGCAGCTAGGGCGAGACCGGTCATCACTCCGGTCACCTTGCGACGCCGCAGAGCGGCGGGAGGTGCGGCGGCTCGGTCTTTCTTCATGGTCATGGTGCACCCCTGAGAAATGTGGTGGTGACTGTCAGCACAATATTTGCTTGACGCAGCAAGCATGCATCTCCGCCTGACAAGCGTCAAGCAGTCCGTCCGTGTCTCTCCAGGGAGCCCGCGAGGCTGCGGAGGGCCTGCCGTACGGCCTGTGGTCCGGGGATATTTCGGGGGGGGGGGCGCCCGCTAGGTATGCCGGGGGGTCGGGCACCCTGTCGCGAATGAGAGGCTGGGCCGGTGACCGACGGGAACCGAAGCGCGGCCAGGCCGCTGTCGCGGGGCAGGTACGCACCCGCGCAGCTGGACGAGAGCGAGATCCTGAGGCGCGGGCTCGAGGCTTTCGCGGAGCTCGGATACGCCGCGACCACGGTGCGGGAGTTGGCGCGGCGCCTCGAGGTCAGCCACAACTTCATCAACGACCGCTACGGTTCGAAGGGCGACTTCTGGCGTGCGGTGGTGGACTTCGCGCTGCTGGACGGCCAGAAGGAGTTCGATCACCGGTTGGCCGAGTCCCGTGACGACGGCGAACGTCTCAGAGGCGTGATTGTTGAGCTCTACCGGCGTTCAGCGAACGCCTCGGCGATGAACCGGCTGCTGGCGGACGAGTCCACCCGTGACTCGGACCGGTTGGACTACCTGCACGAACGGTTCATCAAGCCGTTCTGGAACAGCATCGAGCCGACCATCGCCCGCCTCACGGCCGCCGGCCGCATCCCACGCGTGCCGTCGCGTGTCCTGTACACGGCCATCACCGGCCCGGCGCTCGCCCTCGCGCACGATCCGGTCGCCGAGCGGCTGAACCCTGCCACGCCCGCGGCGGAACCGGACAGAAACAGCCTTGCAGACGCACTCTCCAGCCTCGTCCTGGACGGTCTGCTCCGCCCGTCCGTGTCCTGACCAGCATGTGTCGCCGCGGAGCTGGATCTTCGCGCGAGGCATCGGTGCGACGTGCCCGTGTTTCCGTGGGAAGGTGTGGCGGGCACGCGGCGGCCTCGCTGACCGGGGTTCGCGTGCCGGCTCACCGCGCACGCGGAGGGTGGGGTGCGTGCGGCGCGTACAGATTCTCAGCCACCGCACGGTGCGGCCGGGTCGGAGCCGGCATCCGTGCGCACGGCTTCGATCTCCCGAAGTAGACGGAGGTGTCTCAGCCGGCGATGTTCCGCAGCGCGGCCGCGAGCTTCTTGAGGTCCAGGTCCTTGAGGTGGTCGAGGAAGTGCCGGCGCACGGCGGCCAGGTTGGTGGGCCAGGCCTGTTCCAGGCGAGTGAACCCCGCGTCGGTCAGCGAGGCGTGCCAGCTGCGGCCGTCTGTGTCGCACTGCATCCGCTCGATGTAGCCCTCGCTCTCCAGGCGGTGCACGATCCGGGAGGTGCCGCTGAGGGACATCTCGATGGCGCGGGCGAGCTCCTGCATGCGCAGTCGCCGGTCAGGTGCCTCCGACAGGAACATCAAGGTCAGGTACTCGGTGTTCGACATCCTCTGCTCCCGGGCCATGTCGGCGTCGATGGCGCGGGGGAGGGCGTAGAGGAGTAGAGGGAGGGCCCGAACGACCGCCTCCTCGTCGGGAGTGAGCGGTCGCGGTGCCCCGTTGGGTGGGGTGGTGGGTCTCGATGCCATGGAGAAATGCCTCATGTGTGTAGTGGGACGAGCCGTGGTCGGACGGGCTACCAGCCCCGCTTCATGCTCCGCCGCCGTTTTCTCCAGCCTCGGTGATCTCCTCAACCCCCTGGCTGGTTCGATGGCGCGGCCCGGAGGGCCGGATTGGAGCACATGGACGGAAAACGGCGGGCGGACCAAGCAAACCACTTGCTTGACGCGACAACTATTGTGTGAGTTGCTTGTCGAAGCAAATATATCCCCCGACCGGTCACCCGGGCCATATGCGTGCCCGATACGGACACGGGGTCACCTACACGAAGGGTTCTTGACGATGACCAAGATCGGCATCATCCTCGGCAGCACCCGCCCCGGACGCAACGGCGAAGCCGTCGCCCGCTGGGTGCACGACGTTGCTTCGAAGCGGACCGACGCGGAGTTCGAGCTCGTCGACCTGCTCGACTACAAGCTTCCGCACCTCGACGAGGCTCTTCCGCCGTCGCTGGGCCAGTACTCCCAGCCGCACACGCAGGCGTGGGCAGCCAAGATCGCCTCGTTCGACGGCTTCGTTATGGTGACGCCCGAGTACAACCACTCGACGTCCGGCGCCCTGAAGAACGCCATCGACTACCTCTACGCGGAGTGGAACAACAAGGCGGTCGCCTTCGTCGGCTACGGCAGCCTGGGCGGCGCCCGCGCGGTCGAGCACCTGCGACTGATCGCCGGTGAGCTGCAGATGGCCGACGTGCGTGCACAGGTCTCGCTATCGCTGTTCCACGACTTCGAGAACTTCAGTGTGTTCAAGCCCGGCGAGTTCCAGGTCGAGGCTCTCAACGTCACGCTGGATCAGGTCCTGGCCTGGAGCAAGGCGCTCGCCCCGCTGCGCGCCGCGTAACGCACACAGCAGTCGCCACCCGGTCCCCACGGCCGAACCGCGTTCGGACAACTCCTGACCCATCGGCCACAATCACCGAAACGCCATCAGCCGGGGCCGGCACGGCGTAGCCCAAGGCCGCCGCCACAAGAACGGACGGCCCACACTTGCCACCGCCCCACACGGTTCCTGTTCCGCGGCCTGCGCAGGGGCGGACGGGCGGGGGACCTTTCACACTCATCAACCTCTGCCCAAAGGGGCTCTTGTGTACATCGCTGCAGTCATCCTCAGCGCTCTCCTTGCCCTCCTCTCCCTCGCCGCCGGCGCGCCCAAGGCACAGCTCAAGGGCGACGTCCCGGACGGCCTCGTCGCCAAAGGCCTGAGCTCCGGCCAGGTCCGTCTCATCGGACTCGCTGAACTGGCCGCCGCCGCGGGGCTCGTGGCGGGTATCTGGTGGCAGCCGCTGGGCATCGCCGCTGCCGTCGGGATGGCCGTCCTGTTCCTCGGCGCGATCGGCTACCACCTCAAGTGGGGCGACTACCGGGACAGCGCCGCTCGCGGCGCTGCCATGGCCCCCATCGTGCTCGTCTTCGCCGCGGTGGCGACGGCTGTCACACTCGCCATGTCTCAGTGACCCACGGCGCCGCTGCGCCCCTCCGTACCGGTGATGCCGGCCTGATCCAGCGAGGAGCGTGCCGGCAGACTCGCGACGACTGGATGAACCGCAGCGGTAGCCCCCGGGGGAGCGCTGTGGTTCATCAGCACGCGTTAGCTCTGGCAATCGCATCCCCTGATGCGATATTCGGTCCAGCGCAGGATCAGCAATTCCATCGACGGGCGGCCGCACCCGCGGCCTCTATCGCGCAATGCGACCCGCCGACACTGTCGTTCCTCGGCACGTCCCTGTACGACGTGCTTACGCCGGCCGTGCGGTCGGTGCTGCGGACGGCCGCGCCCGCGGCCGCGGTGACGGCGGCGGTTGTGTTTGTACGGTGATGTCAGGCCGGGGGGGGAGACGGTTGCGTGGCGGTCTGGTGTCCCAGCTGCCGCACTCCACGCGGGTCCGTCGGGTGCAGGTCGGTGTGTATCCGACGGTGCCCGAACTGCGCCGGGTGCTCGCGGACGTCCTGGAGCTGGGCGGGCGGTGTCCTGCGTACTGCCCGAGGCGGGGCGTCTTCCGGGACCGGCGCTGGAGTCAGGCGGCGGGCCACGCCCGGGGGCAATACGACGATCGCGAGGGCAGGGCAGGCGGGGCGATCTTCTTCTGTCGCCGGGTCGGCGGACGGCTACTGGTCGGGGTGGACGGCTCGAACGCCGGTGCCCGTGTACGCCTTGGGGGTCAGGGTGAGCAGGTACCGCCCGACGGGGTGGCCGGCGGAGGGGCGGGCAGCGTGGACGGCGGCCCAAGAGTGCCCGAACCGCAGCAGCTCGGTGGCGGTGACCGCGGCGTCGGTGTCGAACGCCTCGATCCGGAGCGGCCCGCGAGCAGCGTCCCGGCCGTCATCAGGCCGCCGCGCGGCAGCCAACCCGCGATCGCGAGCAGCGTGACGCCGGCCGCAGAATGGTGCCCGTGCGTACGCACGGGCCTGTAGGTCAGCCGCTGCAGGGTGATGCGCAGTTCGTCGAACCGCAGCCCGAAGAACGACCACGGTTCGCCGGCCCATCCCGGCGGTAGGCCAGGCTGGGGCACGTGGATGGTGAGCGCCGGTTCGGCCAGCCCATAGGTCGCGCCGAAGTCCTTCCGCCCGGCGCTTCTGCCCGGCGGAGCCGTCAGCGCGTAGAGGCGCAAACGCCGAAGTCGTGTTTCCTGCTGGGCACTCCGTGGGCCGCACAGTTCGGCGGGATGCCCGCGCAGACGGCGCGCAGTAGCCCCGGCGCCACGCGCGCCAGCGAAGCGGCGTACCCGGAGACCTCTTCGGCCCGGACGTAGGACATGAGTAGGTACGGGATCGGTCCCGAGGCTTCATCGATGACCGGAGGAGATGCCCACGGACTGTCACGGCCGTCCTCCGGATAGCGCTCGATCAAGGTGCTCGCAGAGGCATCGATGCGCGGCAAGAGCGGCACAGCTGCCTCCTCCGATTCGAGGTAGCGCTCGTACAACTCATCGAAAACCAAGCCCGCCGCACCGTCATCGAGCGGTTGCTCACCATCCCACACAGCAAGGTCGTAACTCACGACCAAGATCGCAGGGGTGGTGACGGGGCGCGTCGGCACCTCGGAGTACCGGCTGACACGCCCATGTGCGGCGGCTTCAATGCCCTGCCCGAGTGCACGAACCTTGATCGTCTCCTAGTTCGGAAAAGGCCACCGCATGATCTCCCGGGGCACAGCCCTTGGCGACCAAGCGGTGGCCGTTACGCCATCTGCCTGCCTGCCTGGCTTCGGCTACGACCTATTGGGTCGGATCCTCAGAAGGTGAGGCTCCAGCGCTGGAGATGGCCCGGGTCCCAGGAGCTGTAGATGCCTGGGGTGCCGTCGGTGACGCGCAGCTTCCAGGTGCCGACCTTCGTGACCGCCGAAGCATCGACCGTGTAGGTCTCGTGCAGCTCGGGCACGGGCTCCCAACTCGGCCCCCAGGGCTTGACGGGAATGACGGTGCCGTCCGGGCCGATCAGGTCGATGATCATGAAGTTGCTGAAGTGGTGGTCGAGGTCGACCGCGACCTTGAGGTCACTCGGGGCATGGCCTGGCTTCCCCTGGACGATCAGCGGGGACTCTGCCGTGCTCTCGAAGGGGATCAGATATGGGCTGGGGTTGACGAAGAAGCGCCCGCCGGATTCAAGAGAGGTCCAGGTGAACGAGAGCTTCCGGGTGTCCCCGACCGCGTTCCTGATGTCGATGACCGTCTTGTAGTCGCCAGCCTTCTTGGGTGTGCCGGTGATCAGGCCGGTGGTGTGGTTGATCGACAGGCCGAGGGGGAGCTTCTTGGCGGAGTAGGTCAGCGGCCCCGGCCGGGTGCTGGAGGCGCTGAACTGGCGGCTGACCGGCTGGCCGACAGCCACCGGCGCGGTCGGCGGCGGCTCCACGGCGATGTGGTTGACGAAACGGTTTCCGACGTTGACGGCCGCCCAGGCGTTGGCAACGGCCTCGTAGGCCTTGCTCTGCGAGCCGTAGAGGTCGGCGGCGGCTTGGAGCGTCGCGGTCCGGGTGCCCGCGTAGTCGCTGGTGCTGGTCATGTAGACGGTGAGAGCGCGGTAGACCACGTCCGCTGCGGCAGTCCGTCCGATCCCCGCCACCGGCAGCTTGTCGTATGTGGGGCTGTCGTAGTCCACGCCGTTGATGGTCTTCTGCCCGCTGCCCTCGGCAAGCAGGTAGAAGAAGTGGTCGCCCACCCCGGCCACCATGTGTGGTTCTTGCGACTTCGCCTGCAGCGTCCAGTAGTCCAGGGGCGCGTAGCCGACGGAGCTGATGCCGGCCTTGGAGGGACGGTCCATGTAGCGGATGGGCTTGCCGTCGCCGTGCAGGTTGTCGAGCTCGGCCATCGTGTAGTCGGGCACGTCGTTGGGGTTGTCGGCGTAGAACTCGACGGCGGCGGCCATCATGTCGCTGATCGCCTCGTTGATGCCCGGAGATTCACCGAAGTCGCCCAGACCGGCCGTGGAGGAGGTGACTCCGTGCGTCATCTCGTGCGCGGCGATGTCCAGGGACGTCACCGGATGCTGGCCGTCCGCGCCGTCGCCGTAGCTCATGCAGAAGCAGCCGTCCTGCCAGTTGGCATTGGCGAGGGGGACCCCTTGCTGCGATTCGTAGTGGACTCGGGAGGAGCTGCCGCGGCCGTCGTCGGCTATGCCGTTGCGGCCGAAGCGGTCGCTGTAGAAGTCCCACGTCGTTTGCGCGCCGTATGCCGCGTCCACCGCCGCGGTCTGGGGATTCGCCACCGTCCCGTCGCCCCAGACATCGTTGTCTGCAGTGAACAGCACCCCGTTGGAGTTGACGCTCGAGTCGAGTGTCCGGTGGCCACCGTGCTCCGGGTCGATCAGGGCGTAGGTGCCGTCATCCTGGCGAGTGGAGCCGATCGTGACCTGCCCGCTGTAGAGGCTGTTGCCCTGTGCGGACTCGACGTGTTCGGAGTTCTCAAGGGTGGTTCCGCTCGCGGCGTCGGTCACAATGTGACGTTCGCTCGGGGATCCGTCCTGCTGGACACCGGTGACGACTGTCTCCCAGGCCAGCTTCGGCCGGCCGTCCATCATCCAGACGACCTGTCTGGGGGCCGTGTGCGAACCCGCTCTGCGGGTGCCCTTCGAAGCCGCCTGGCTCAGGGCCGACTTCTTCGCCGTGGCGGCGGCCACCTTGGCCGTGGTCGTCGGCAGGGTCAGCTTCGTCTTGGTTGCGTAGGTGACGATGTGGGTCCCGTGCCTCCGATGGACCACCAGGTCACCGCCGATCACGGGCAGGCCGGCGTAGGTTCGCTCGTAGCGGGTGTGAACCGTCCCGTCGGCGTCCCGGATCACGTCCTTCGGTATCAGTTTCTCGTGGGGGCCGAGATTCAGTGAACGGGCGGTGTCCGGCGCCGCGTTGGCCGCCTGGCCGAGCAGTTGCCGGCGCTGTCCGGGCGACAGGTGAACGGCCCTGGCCTCAGGTCTGGTTGTCGCTTGGATCTGCGGGAGCGCTCCCACATTCCGAGTGTTCCCGGATGCGTTGGGAGTGGACTCGGCGCCCGCCGAGGCTGGCAGGGCTGAGAACGCGAGCGCTGCGGTCGTGATCACCACAGTCGCGGCCAGACGTCGTCCGCGTCGGTGCGAACCTTGTGGGGACGCAGCCTTGTTGCCGTAGGAATTCAATCCCGGGTCCTTCCGTTCGGCCGTCAGTCGATGTCGACGACCGTTGATACAAGGAGGCCGGAGGCCACGGTGCCTCCGACTGCGGGTTGCAGCGGGAGTGATCGTGACAGCAGGAACTGCCTCGGCGAAAGCTTCGTATGGATCATGAACAGATCTTTACCTAGCGGACTTTGATCATTTTCGATCAGTTTCAGGTGTCATGTCAGTCCTGTCTGACGTCCTGTCCGTCAGGTGGTGGCTCGAACAGCTGATTCCCCCGAGCTATGCACGACCCATCTCAAGGTCTGCCCCGTAATTGCGGGTCAGGGGCGAGATGCTCGTGCCATGGCAGGAGTCGTCGGTATGTGGGGCCACCCAGGAAACACCCCCAGCGGCCTCTCTGTTCGAGGGTCTCCACTGCACGTACGCACCCGGGGGCGCGGCAGCGGCCGACACGTGTCCGCCAGGAGGGTCCTGACCGGCGGTGCCGGTTTCACAACTCGACGTTCACCTCCCGCGCACCGTGACCGCCACCATCGACCCGGTTACGGCTTCAGACGGTGCGGACTTCTTGGTCCTGCCGATGCTCGCGCTGTCCCCTCCGCGCGAGTCTTGCGGGGTGGGCGCCGCACATCGGTTCCCGACATGGTGATCGTGTCGCTCATGAAGGGCATTGAGGTCGGCAGCGGGCTGCGGGCAAGCCAGGTCGAAGTAACCGGTGACGCGGGCCGAAGCCGAACGGGACGCACAGCCCCGGCCGATCATCAATCCGCTTCCCCCGCCGACACTGCCGCCCACGAAGATCGCGGTCCGCATCCGGGACCGGTACGCCGACATCCACCGCCTGCTCGCAGAAGGATCCTCCGACTCCACCGTCGCCCGCCTCCTGCACCTGGACCGCAAGACCGTCCGCCGCTTCCGCGACACCGACCTCGACCAGATGCTCTCCTCCAGTCGGCATGGACGCCCCAAAGAGGTCCTGGAGCCGTTCACCGCCTACCTGGCCGAGCGGTTCACCGAGGGTGTCACCAGCTCCACCGACCTTTTCCGCGAGATCCAGCAACGCGGTTACCAGGGTAGCGATCTGCCAGTACGTCGCTACGTGACCGGGCTCAGGACGGGAACCGTCGAACCCGCCCGCGGCGCCATCCCCAGTCCTCGCAAGATCACCAAGTGGATCATGTTGCCCCGCGGCACTTTGCGGCCGCACGAGGAAGACCAGCTCCTGAAGGTGCGGCTGGCCTGCCCCGACGTTGCCCGAGCCTGCGACCTCGCCCGCACCTTCCACGACCTGCTCCAACACCGGTGCGGACATCAGGTGTTGGAGTGGGTATGCGAGGTTGAACGCAATGCGCCGGCCCCGATCCTCTCCTTCGCGCAGAACCTCTGCCTAGACCTCGACGCCGTCACCGCCGGCCTCACCCTCCCCTGGAACTCGGGCATCGTCGAAGGCCACGTCAACCGCATCAAGACCATCAAGAGAGCCATGTATGGCCGAGCCTCGTTCCGCCTCCTCCGCACCCGCATCCTGCTTCGGGCAGGACCTGGGATTCACGGCATCGCGGCCAGAACCAATTGCCTGATCGCCGACACTCCTCGGCCAGGATCGGGCCACCGGCGGCGATACGGCCCACGAGCGGGACGTATGACGCGGCCGGCTGTCAGAACCGGTGAACCTGTCCGGGCCCGGCTACGTCACAGGGGAAGAGCCGCTAGCCAGCTCACCCTATTGGGGAGGACACATGCGCATCGGAACGTCGCGCTCGGTCGGTCTGCTTACTGGGATCGCCTTGGCCGTAGCAGGCATAGGAGCCGTCTCCGGTTGCGGCAGCCAGAAGGCGGTCGCTAGCAGCTCCGACAAGCTCGCGGACCGTGCCCGGCAGGTGGCCAAAGCCTGGGACGGCTCGACCGCAGCCGATGCGTGGCGTGCTGGCTATCACCCCATGGGGGAGGTCGTCCAACTGCCGGGGGGCGGCTTGCACAGCCCGGCGGAAAAGCAAGCGTACATGGACCAGAACTTCGACCTGCGCGGCAAGTTGCCCGTCACCTGGCCGGAGAACGGTCAGGTGACGTGGGCGGCGGGTAAGCCACTCACCCGCCCACTGATAGGGGCTGACGAGTCGTACAGGAACCTGGCGGGCGGCCGTCCTGAAGGAAAGCCGCCGCTCACGGTAACTGGAGTGAAGTTGGGTGAGATGCGTGTCGCCACCACTCGCGGACCAGCAACAGTCCCGGCCTGGCTCTTCACACTGGACGGCTATGCCACCCCCCTCAAGCAGGCCGCAATCATGCAGTCGGCGACTCCTCAGTCACCCATCAGTCCAGCCACCGACATCCCGGACTTTCCGCTCGACCGGCTTGTCCGGATCACGGAGGACGGACGTTCGGTGACCGTTGTTGCTGTCCATGGCGTGTGCGACGACGAGCCCGAGGTGGACGTGTTTGAAACCACCGGCAGCGTCGTACTGTGGGCCTCCGTTGCAGAGCGGGGAGACAAGGGCAACTGCACAAAACAGGGGAAGTTGCAGCAGGTGACTGTGAAACTGGGAAATTCTGTCAGTGACCGTGTCCTGCTTGACGCACTCACCGGCCAGCCCGTCCCCTATAAGGGGCTGGCCGGGCTATCGCCGAGCGGGAGTTGAGGTCATCGATTTGGTCCCCGTTACGTCTCAATTCCGCAGAATGGCCGGACTGGACTCGAGATGACGTAACCCGTCGCCCTCGGGGCGGCGGGGGTGGGGTGAGGCTCGGGCTGGGGTCGGTGAGGGGTCGCCAGACAGGCGCCGTGGGTCCGTCGCGGAGCAGGTCGGCCAGCGGCGCGGCCAGCACGGGGACCTTGTGCAGAAAGTTCCCGCCATCGAGGGCAGCGGCGGCCTGGAGGGCGTCGATGCGGGTTTCGATGCCGGCGGGGCCGGTGTTGGCGAGGACGAACAGCAGTCGGGGGAAGACGGGGTAGTGCTTGTGTCATTCCTCGGGCGGGGGTTCCTGGCCGATCGTGCGGCGTCGGCCGGGCTGTGTGGGGGTGTGGGTGTGGAGGCGGGTGTAGGCGGGGATTTTCGCGGCGAGGCGTTCGGGGCCCATGGTGGCCCGGTCGATCTCGAGGAAGGCCCGCATCATCGACCCGTGCCCGCCGTCGTCGCCTCTGCTCTGGTAGTACATGAGGGCGTCGGGGATGACGGCCTCGCTGCTGCCGAGGGGGTGGTGGACTTCGGGTATCCAGTCCAGCGGCCGGAAGAGGTCACCGCGGTGGCGGGCGTCCTGGAGGAAGGCCAGCGCGGTCTCGGTCAGGCCGTGCCCCGTGCGCAGGCGGACCGCGGTGCGGTCGCCCGCGTTCTTCGGCGGCCGCCGGCCCCGTAACTCCGGCCACTCGAACGCGATCCGCGCCCCGTGCACGGTCGGGAACCACACCCGGGTCCGCCCCGCCTGCGCCAGCGTGATCCGGTCGACGAGGCCTTCCGCCCGGAGTTTGGCCAGCCGCCGCCGGGTCTGTTCGATCCGCACTCCCGGGCTGATGACCAGATGCATCTGCTCGGTCGTCGCTATCCGGTACTGCGCCAGCACCGCGAGCGCCAGCCGGTCCCCTGCACCCGCATCCGGGTTCACCCGCGTCATCGTCTGCCTGCTTCCCCACGGTGCGCCGCCGCCCTTTCGCGGCGCCGCGCGTACGGGACAGCGCAGCAGTCACCCCCAACCGGTTTGCCGACCACCAAGGCTCGACCACGGTCATGTTCCGACAACTTCACCCCGCACCGGTCCCACAACCGGACCGATAACCCCGCCCGTAACTGCCCGCGCCTCCTCGCACCTTGTGCCAGAACGTCGCAGGTCACCGCCATGGTCGGGGCTAGTCCGGGGGCCCGACATCCCTCTCTGGACTCCCGTATCCACTCCGACAGGAAGAAAAAGGGGGGAAGGGGGAGGCGCAGGAGTGCAGCGAGGGATCGGGCCCGGCCTGTCTGCGGTGGCGCGTCGGCCGGCGGCCTCCGCGCTCGCTGCCCGCGACGGGCCTGCCAGAGGCAGGAGAGAGGGGAGCCGGGACGAGCCTTCAGTACGGCCGTGACAGCCGACAGGACAGCAGCAAGACGGGCCGCCGGACTCCCCGTCCATCGACGGCCCCTGCCGCGTGCCACCATTCGGCCCGGAGCGCCCTGCCCAAGTCAGGACGCTCCGGGTCGGGGCCGAGACCGCCCGTCATCCGGTCGCCCCGCCCAGCGCCGCATGCTCTGCGGGCCGGTATCACGATGCCGATGGGTGTCCCGGTACGCACCGCACCAGGCACCCGTCTGATCAATGGATCGTGCGGGAGAAAAGGACAGGAGCTTCCGCGAGGACCGTCGAAGGACCTGCCTGTAGCTACTGGCCCGCCTGAGCGACACCGCGGCCCGCCTGAGCGACACCGCGGCCCGCCTGCCGACGCACGCGCGGTGTTGCCTCCTCTGGACCCCCTCAACTGCGACCCGCTCACCACCGGCTGCATCATCGCAATCCACGTACCGGTTGACCTCACCTGCATCACCTGCATCATCACCCGAGCCGGCTTGCCGGAGCCCCTCGCGACCCTACCCGACGGCACCCCCACCGCCCTGTCTGTCCCCGGCGGGCCCCCTACCCGGCACGCCGGATAAGGCGATCTTCCTCCGTTTCGCTGCTCAGCGCCCCTGGCCACCACGCGCGGCGGCCGATGTCGCGGACGAGCGCGGGCACCAGCAGGGAGCGCACCACCAGGGTGTCGAGCAGGACGCCGAACGCGACGATGAAGGCGATCTGGATGAGGAAGGCCAGCGGGATGACGCCGAGGGCCGCGAAGGTCGCGGCGAGGACGACGCCCGCCGAGGTGATCACCCCGCCGGTGGCGACGAGTCCGCGCAGTACCCCTTGGCGCACTCCGTGCCGCAGTGACTCCTCACGTACCCGGGACATCAGGAAGATGTTGTAGTCGACACCGAGGGCGACGAGGAAGACGAAGCCGTACAGCGGTACGGACGCGTCGGTGCCGCTGAAGCCGAAGACGTGCCGGAACACGAGCGACGAAATACCCAGTGTGGCGGCGAAGTTGAGCGCCACCGTGGCCACCAGCAGCAGCGGCATGAGGAGCGAGCGCAGCAGGGCCGCCAGGATGACCAGGATGATGGCGAGGACCACGGGGACGATGAGGGTGCGGTCGCGTTCGGCGGTCTGGCGGGTGTCGTACTGCTGGGCCGTGTAACCGCCCACGAGCGCGTCGGCGTCCGGGACTGCGTGGACGGCGTCGCGCAGCCTGGCGACGGTGTCCTTGGCCGTGTCGCTGTCGGCGGCGGCTCGCAGGGTGACGTCGACGCGTACCCGGCCGTCGACGATCTTGGGGTCTTCCCCGCCGGGCCGTCCGGACTCCGTCACCGCGGCGGCCGAGGCTACGCCGTCCGTGGTGCGCGCCGCGGTGATCACCTGGGTGACTCGGTCGGCGTCGGCGATAATCACGGCGGGGTTCCCGGAGCCGCCGGGGAAGTGCTCAGACAGGGTCTGCTGGGCGGCGACGGAGGGGGCGTCGTCGACGAAGATCTCGTCGAGGGGGACACCCTTCGCGGTGAGGGTGGGAGCGAAGGCCGCGCAGGCGAGGAGACCCACGAGGGCGATCGCCCAGACCTTGCGGGGTGCGCGGTCCACCAGGTCAGCGACCCTGCGCCAGATTCCGCTGCCGGCCCCGGCGTCCCCGGTCGGGCGGGGAGGGGCCGGCCAGTAGGCGGCGCGGCCGAGGAGGACCAGGACGGCCGGCAGGAAGGTGAGCGTGCTCAGCACGGCGCAGACGACGCCGATGGCGCCGACCGGTCCGAGCGCCCGGTTGTTCGTCAGGTCGCTGAGCAGCAGGGCGAGCAGACCGAGGGCGACGGTTCCGGCGCTCGCGACGATCGCGCCCCATGACTGCCGCAGCGCCGCCCGGACGGCGGTGAACCGGTCGTCGTGCAGGGCGAGTTCCTCACGGAAGCGGGCGGTGAACAGGAGGGCGTAGTCGGTGGCCGCGCCGATCACGAGGATGGAGAGGATGCCCTGCACCTGGCCGTCGACCCGGACGACGTCGTGGTCGGCGAGGACGTAGACGACGGCGCAGGCCAGGCCGAGTGCGAACACCGCGCCGAGGATGATGACAAAGGGCAGCAGCACGCTGCGGTAGACGAGCAGCAGGATGACCAGGACGGTCGCGAGGGCCACGCCGAGCAGCAGGCCGTCGATGCCGGCGAAGGCGTCGGTGAGATCGGCCTGGCCGGCGGCGGGCCCGGCGATGTGTGCCGTCGTTCCGGGGACGCGGTCGGCGGCGGTCCGGACGCGGTCGAGGGTGTCGGGCAGTTTGTCGCCGAGGTCGGGCCGGAGCTGGACGACGCCTTCCAGTGCCTTGCCGTCGCCCGACGGCAGAGCGGGAGATGCCTGGCCGACGACGCCGGGTGTACCGGCGAGGGAGGCCAGGGCGCGGGTCGCCGCTGTCCGGCGCACCCCCTGCACCGAGCCTTCGCCGTCCACGGTCCACACGACGATCGCGGGCAGGGTCTCGTCCTGCTGGAAGGCGTGCTGCTCCGAGACCACCCTGGTGGACTCGGCGCTGCGCGGCAGGAAGGCGGCCTGGTCGTTGGTGGCGACCTCGCCGAGCCTGCCGGCGTAGGGGCCGAGGGTCCCCCCGATGCCGAGCCAGGCGACGAGCAGGACGACGGGGATCAGCCACAGGGCCCGTCGTGGGGTGATGGACATCGCTCTCCAGGTGTCATGGCGGCATGGCGTTCGACGCACAGGTGTCCAGGTATCTCAATGACAAACAATCTCGATCATTGAGTTATTCTCGCCGGATCGTAGACCACGGGGATGTTTCCGGGGACGGCGGGCACCCGGATGCGGCGGGCATCGGGCGGTTCCCGCGTGTCGGCGTGACCGGCCGACAGGCTTCAGCGGCCGGGGGACCGCACGCCGGAGAGCTGTTCGTTCATGGCTGTCAGGAAACGCAGGACCACCGACAGTTCGTCCTCGCTGAAGCCTGACCGGACACTCGCGGTGACCTCGGCGAGCGGCTGGAAGTGGGCGCGGGCCGCCGACTTGGCGTCGGGGACCCAGTACAGGTGGACCACTCTGCGGTCGGGGCTATCCCTGACGCGCCGGATGTGGCCCACACGTTCGAGCCTGTCCAGGCAGGCCGTGACGGCACCCGAGGTGAGCCCGAGGTGCTCCCTGAGCCTGCCAGGGGTGAGCGGCTCAGGAGCGTCGAGGATCGCGGCGAGTGCCTGGACGTCCGTGGCGTGCAGTCCGTGTTCGCCGGCGAAGCCATGCACCACCCGGTTGGTCTCGCCGTTCATCCGGCGGAGCTGCACGGCGAAGGCCTGGAGGTCCGCCGGCACGGCGCGCTCGCGCTCCGGTCCACCACCGGGGTCCTGCTCACCCGACCGGTCGTCGGAGTCATCTGTTTTGGCCACGCGGTCAGCCTATAGAAGCGACGGCGCGTCCCTCGTACGGTCGTCCCCTGCCGGGAGGGCCCGTCCGGCGCATCCGTGGGAGGCGCCCGGTCTACGTCGAGATGCTGCGCTACCTCGTCGGGACTGAGCAGGAAGCACCCTCACAGCGGTCTGCCAACGCCTGCCAACAGCCCCCGCGCCTCGGTCGATCGTTCAGGTGGGTCCGGTCTCGACCGCTGCCGTTCGCGCTTGTTGGTGTCAGCCGTTGCTGTCAGCCGCCGCAGGCAGTCTTGACGAGGGCTGTCTCATCCAGCATGAGCACCGGTTCGGAAGATCACGTCATCTCGCCGGGCCTGACCCGGCGAGAGGCGTCACCAGGACTCGGCCTGTAGGAACAGTGTGATCGCCTCCGTGAAGAACCAGATGAAGAACCAGATCGAGAACATCAGACAGGCGAGCCACAGCCCCCATAAGACCCATCGGACCTCTCGTCGTATACGCATGAGCGGATCATCCCCACGGTTCTGGCCTGTCACAGACCCGGTTCTCCCACCACGGACCCCGGAGCACCCCGCGCACGTCACTGTCCGCCGGCACTCGCGAACGGCGCCCCCGCCAGCTCGGAGCATGAGCGCCCACGCCGGAGGCTGGTTGTGACCGGTGGCCGCTCTCTACGGTGATCGACTCATGTTCCGGCTCTGGCCTCGTGGGCGCGCGTCGGTGCAGCGCGGGCGGAGCGGGCCGAAGGCAGGAGCGCAGCGCAGCCGGGCTTGATGATTTCCACGACCTTCGGCACACGGGCAACACCTTCGCCGTGTCCGGCGCGAGCCTGCGTGAGCGGATGACCAGGATGGGGCACAGCACACCCCGCGCTGCGTTGATCTGTCAGCACATGGTCAGCGGTCGTGACCGGGAGATCGCCGATCGGCTCGGCTCGATGGTCCGGAAGGAGCGTGGGGATGTGGCACCGTAGTGGCATTTCTGGCACGTGTGTGGCACGGCCGTGATCACGGCTAATACTCCAGCTGTAGATCGTGATCTTCATGTCCGGGATGCCGCTTGTCGTAGGTACTGGCTGGTCCGTGACCGTGCCTGCCTTGTCCACGACCAGCACCGCGGCCCCGTCGTGCTCCGCGATCGTCCAGCAGTTCTTGCGCGGCAGGTCCGCCAGCAGTACCAACACCAATCGCCCGGCCTGCCGCCGGGGTTGGTCCCGGGCGGACCGGCCCGCGATACGCCCCGTGGCCACCTCGAACGCCTCCAGCCAACGGACGGGACCTATGCTGCGACCTGCGGCCACCGTCTGATCTTCTGTCTTCACACACCGATGATCACCGGTGGCCGCACCCGCTCCCGCACCAGCCCGGCCCTGTGTGACCGGCTGACGGACGGCGAACTGCCGGAAATCCGGGCGACGGCCAGCGACCCGGCTGACACGCTGGCGCACATGACCACGCCACAGACGGCGAGACAACGACTCGCCGCGCACCACAGCCATGCGGCCGTGAACGGTGAGGACTTCACCGGCCAGAACCTGGCTTCCGTTCGCACGTCGCGGCTGCGGTTCACCCGCTGCTCGTTCATCGGGGCCGATCTACGCCACGCCACCCTGGACGGGTGTTGGTTCAAGTTCTGTGACTTCAGCGACGCAGACCTGCGAGGGGCTTCACTGCGTGACGTCAGCCTGGCCGGATGCGATCTGCGGGGTGCTGACCTGCGCGACACCGATCTGACCGACGCCAGGTTCGGAAGCGTGAACACTGGCGTGCCCCCGCTCGGGTGGACCTACGTCACCGGTGCCCGGTTCGAAGGAGCGTCCTTGCGCAACGTTCAAGCGGAAGGCGTCATCGGGTGGCCACCCGGGCACGGCGCGAACGAGTAGGGCCTGCCTGGCGGCGAGATCACGAACAGCTGGAGTACTAGGGTCCGTCTTCAAACTGATCTTGCCCAGAGCAGGATCGACGCGAGATTGACCGCTGCTTCGTAGGAGGTGGCGGTCTTTTCGTAGCGGGTGGCGATGCCGCGGAAGCCTTTGAGGCGGTTGAAACAGCGCTCGACGATGTTGCGTCGGCGGTAGATCTGACAGTCGGCCGAGTCGATCTGGACGAGCCAGTCGATGTCGCCGGCCGCGTCCGCACGGGCCTGGACTTGCTGGAGAGCTCGGGTGAACACGTCGTCCAGGGCGTAGCGGCGGAAGCGGGTGTGGACCGTTTTCCACGGTCCGTAGCGTTCCGGCAGGTCACGCCAGGAGATCGCGGTCCGAAGCTTGTAGACCATCGCGTTGACGACCTGCCGATCCTCCACCCGCGGCCGACCCGTAGCGACCCGCGGTATGAGCGAGGTGAGTAACTCCCACTCCTGATCGGTGAGTTCATGGCGACGTATCACCCCACCATGATCCACCCTCCGATGATCTTCAAAGACGGACCCTAGTCGTCGAGCCATGGGCCTCGGATGATTTGTTTGTGAAGTCGCTCGTTCAGGCAGCTCACGTGGGCCCAGACGAACTGTGAGCTCTGTTCTCCGGCCCGCGTGATCGTCAGTGTGACGCCATCGCCGGAGTGACCGACATCGGTGGTTTCCACACAGAACGCGCAGCTCACTGGCTCCTTGAGGTTCATCTGATGAATGTAGCGCGGGGTGTGCAGATCGAGTTCGGTGGAGGGTTCGGACTGCGGCTACGGGCCACTGACCTGCTGGCCTCCGCCGAGTACCCACCCCTACTCCCATCCCGTCTGCCGTCGGCCGACACACCGTGGTGCGGGCGTGGTTCATGGCGTTCAGGTGGAGCGCGCCACTGGGCGAAGGACTGTGAGGATTGATCACGGCACCCTCGGTGGACTGACCCACGTTCACGGTGTGACGTCCGAGGCGCCGGGATGGCCGTTGCGGGGCTACGTGTACAGGGCAGCCGGTGGGGCCCGTTGTCGGGGAGTGGGGTGTGTGGTGAGCCAGTCCTGGAGTTCCCGGTGGCGGAACTGGTAGGCGACGCCGGAGATCCGCAGGAGTCCTGCCTCGTAGGACCAGTTCAGGAAGGTGCCGAGACGCCAGGGCAATCGGCCCCGGACACAGAGCAGAAAATCCAGGTAGCGGCGGCCAGCCCCAGCGAGCCAGTACAGCCCGGCCGCGAGCCCGAACGCGAGATCGTCCCGCACCGGATTACGCGGGTCTGTCAGCGGAGCATCTTTCAGGCGTTCTGCGAGCCCGAGCCTGAGCCCGAGCCCGAGCCAGCCCACGAGCACGAGCACGTTCGCGAAGCCGAGCACGAGCACGAATGCGAGCCCGAACGCAAGCGCGCTTGTCGTAGTCCGGGCGAGCTGGCGGCGGTGGGTTGGGCTGCGCAGCCGCTGGAGCTGGAGCGTTTGAGGCTCTGGGACGAAAGGACGACTGGCCTGCCAGACAGTTCCCAGGGCAAGCAACACGCCCCCTGAGGCGCCGAACAGTTGGCGGGGTGAGAAGCCGATGGAGACCCGGGACAGGATCAGGGTGGCGAAGACGGGCGCGAGGAGGGCGGCGAGCAGGGTGTCGGCGGTGCGGACGCGGCGGGGGCCGGCCATGGGCCACAGCTGGTGGAGGACGATGTCGGTGCTGCTGGCGGTGGATGCTGCCGGTGCGGTGGTGGCGAGGTGGGCGGCGAGCGCGGCGAGCCAGTGGTGGGTCTGGTCGGGGCGGTACCGGTCGGGGCGGGTGGGGTGCTGGTGGGCGGCCGCGGGCAGGTAGCGGGCGAGGAGGTGGTCGCGGACCGCGCTGGGGGAGGCCAGGGTGAGCAGGTGGTCCGGTTCGCGGACGTAGGCCAGGGTGTCGGGGTGGGGCTCTTCGTAGGCGGTGGCGGCCAGGTTGAGGCGCCAGGGGGTGGCGAGGGAGCGGGCCAGTGTGCCGCCGGGTGCGGTCGTGAACGTGTCATGACCGGCTGCCAGCGGTCGGGGCTGCGCCCGGACCATCACGCGCATCGCGGCTCATTTGGACGCCGGGCCCTTGGTCCCAGGGCGTGTCCCGCTCGCGTGACGTCGGCCTGGCCGGCCCGCTGCGTTGCCAGCCAGGCGGTGAAGCTGCGGCAGGACCGGCCCCCCCGTCCGCAAGCCCGGCTGAGGGAAGGCGTTCTTGTCACGGCCGCCCACGAGAGTGACGTCGGTGTTCTGGTCCGGTTCCAGCGGTGCGGCGCACCACCACGGCCAACCGAGCCTTCGCCTGGCGCCTTCGCCTGGCGCTCGACATGCTCGACACTCTCGCGGACCGGGGATGACACCGCCGGCGGTGGTGGCCGACGCCGCCTATCCCACCAACGCGCACCTGCGGGCCGGCCTGTCGGCGCGAGGACTCACCTATGTCCTGTCCATCCGGTCGCAAGTTGACGCCCACCCCTTCGACGCACAGCCCATGGCTCCGGACCGCAAAGGAGACGTGGGCTGCTGGCCCCAGCCTCGCTACCGCCAGAAGGCACCATCAGTGGCAGCCCTTGCCACAGACCTCGGCCCGGAAGCGTTCACCCCACTCACATGGCGGCAGGTCTCGAAAGGCGAGTTGCGTTCCCGCTTCGCGGCTGTGCGCGTGCGTCCTGCCGGCAAAGCCGTCGAACGACCGATCAAAGCAGCGGCCTCGGCCGAACAGGGCTGGTGGGACGGAATCCCGCCCGACTGCTGGCTCCTGGCCGAATGGCCCGCCGGAGCCGACTCGCCAAGCGAATACTGGCTGTCCAACCTCCCGCCCGACACCCCGATCGCCGATCTGGTCCGCCTGGCCAAGGCCCGCTGGCGCATCGAGCACGACTACCGCGAGCTCAAGCACGGCCTGGGCCTGGACCACTTCGAAGGCCGTTCCTGGCCCGGCTGGCACCACCACGTCACTCTCGTGACCGCCGCCCAAGCCTTCCTCACCGAACAGCGCCTGGCCCCAAAAGCACCGCAACCAGCATCACGCTCTACCAGATCCTCGACGCTCTCCAAGACACCCTGAGGTGCTGGACCGGGATCTGCAGCAGCTGCCGGCAACCCCTCCCCACCAGAGCCCGCACGACAACAAGATCAAGAAAGACCTAACGGAGTCCTACTAAAGCCTGTCCAGTAAACGATCTCCGTGGCTTCCGTGGTCAGTAGCCTTGTCTGCTGGTCCGGAATTGCGGCAGACTTCGCGCAACGGACACCTGGGGGCTGGGGAGGGCGCATAGAACACGTCGGTGACTCGTTGACGGGCTGTGGTCTGTCGGTGCTGGACGCGCTTGGCGTTGCCGGATGGACGGCAGGTCGCAAGATCGCCACCGGGGACTGGACACGGCAACTGACAGCTGCTGGGTTCGAGCTCAATGACACGGCGGTCGGTGTCTGGGCCGAGTTCGGCGAGCTGACGATCAACAGCTGCCACGCTCGCGTCCCTGCCTCGTCACTGCACATAGACCCCGTTGACGCGTGCGTCGACGCCGCCGCGGAAGCGTCCAGGCTGAGGCACCGCTACGCAGAGAACTACAGCCCTCTGGGTATGTGGTCGGTCCAGTACAGGTCGTACATCGCGACCAGCGGGCGCGTCGTCGCCGTCGGGCCGGGCGTCCTCTGGCCCCTGGGGTCGACCTTCGCGGAGGCGCTGGCTTACGTGGTGGACGGCGATGCCGGCGCCGACCGTACAGAACGAGCACCTTGGCTCGTCGGCAGCCGCGCCGGGAAATGAGACGATCTTGCGGTGGCTGGTGTGATCACGGCATCGGAGCCGTCCTGATCCGGTGGTGGCGACAGCCCTGAGAGACGTACGCCCGGCCTGTTCGATCAGCAGAGGATGGCCGCGATGGCGGTCAGGTGATTGTCGGGCTGACGCCTTGAGTTGTCCGGGGACTTGATCTCTATATCCGGAGGGGTGATGCCCGACGGTCTCGTGACCGCCACCACCGTCAACACTCCCCACTTGATCGTTCGTTGGTGTCTGTGGTGCGGGTCCGCCGCATGGTGACCCCTCGCGATGCCCGAGCCGCTTCGGCTCCAACGCGGACCGGGGCCCGTGCGGTGAGCTGGTGCCACGAACAGCTGCTCCCCGCCGACCGCGCCCGGCAGCAGCTGGAGCCCGCGGCCGCCGACGCGGTCCGCGCGTACGCGGCCAGGACCCGCGAGAGCGCCGACCGGCTTGCCGCCGTCCTGGAGGAGATCGCCGCCAACGGCCTGCCCTCAGCGGAGGACTGCTCGCCCTGGGAGGAGCTGCGCGAGGCGCACCTTGCCCGGCTCGTAGCCCGGCGCCCGGCCGTCGCCTGATGGCGGCGACAACGCGCCAGGATTGTCTTCTCCGACTCGGCCAAGGAGTCGGGGCGGCGGCGCGGATGTCCCATCCGTCCTGCGATGAATGGGACGCCGTCGACCAGGGCGAGAGCCTGGGTGATGTCGTTGACGTTTGCCGCGGTGGTGATGACGTGCGGTGGTGTGCCGCGGTCATCGCAGATCAGCCTCAAGCGGCTGTGGCCATATGGCCTGGACCCGGACGGTACGCCGACGTCGCCAGGGGAGTGACCCGCTTGCCCCCTTGTCGAGTCCCTCATCGCCATGAGCAGGCTCGACCCTGTTGGCCTGCTGGAGGAATTTCTGATTCAGTGTGCGCCAGCATCGTCATGCGGCTGGGCTCTCCGCACTCCGGCTCTACGCATGTTCAGAGACTTCGGTAGATGAGCCACCCGCCAAGGGCCAGCAGCGCTGGGGAACCCACGAACCAGACGGCCATACCGATCTGTCGTAGCTGGCGGTTACCGATCCGGCGGCTCAGCATGGCGACTATTGGAAGCCCAATGATGATCACAAGTATGCCGATGTAGAGACCCACGATGCTGCCCCCATTGATCGCTGGTTGACGGATTCTAAGGGGCCGCCTGGTTTCGAGATCTAGGCGTGCACAATCCATGTCCCCGGGACAGCAGCAGACTTGAGGGGCCAGGCTCAGTGAACTCATCAAGCGTCACCGTGGTGCCCAGGATCACCAGTTCGGGATATATGCACTTCGAGGTCTACACGCTTGCGAGGTCGCCAGAGCTGCACTGCCGGCAGGCTGATGAATCACCCGCGGCCAGCCCGCGACCACGAGGCTGAATCGCATCGCTCCGAAGCCATGGTCCACCTCCCAATGATCAACCTCATGACACGCCGCCTGGCCGCGGAAATCACCGCGAGCCAGCGCTGCACCCGAACTGCCCTGATCTGGCAATACGGAATCGTAGCCAGGGTGGCCGGAGGGCCCCTCAAGCTGCCGTCAGTGCCGCCAGGGCGCGGTCCATCGCGGCGTGGCACTCTTCCGGCCTCAGTGGCAGACGGGACTTGACGTCCCGGCTCCACTGGCCGGCGAGGACTTCGGCGGAGCCCGCCTGGACACCGTCGAGCGCCGCGTCGGCCAGGTCCGACGGCGCGATCTTGGCCACGGGCCGGCCTGCGGCCATATCCGTGTCGGCCGGACCGAGTTGGACCGCTGTGACGAGCGTGCCCTGCTCGGCGAGCTCCAGGCGGACGCCGTTGGTCATGGCCCAGGCAGCTGCCTTGGCCAGGTGGTAGGCATGGGCGCCCTTGACCCGGCCGACAGCCCCGCCAAGAAAGAAGGGGGAGCGGTGTGCGGCGCCAGACTTGCCGTCCCCGACGGTCCGGCAGCCAGACCTCTCGAGTCTTGCCAGGACGGTCGGGCGCCGATCAGGGGCCTCCGGTGATCAGCCATACAGTGAAGCCCGCCGGGAACTGTGGGCCCGGCGGGCTCTGCTGTGGCCGACGCGACAGGGGTGGTCGTCATCGCTGACTGGCCGGGTGGCCGGCGATCTCCGAAGCGATCAAGCGTGGCCCGGACGCAGGGGGAGTCTCTGTTCGAGCCTGTCCGTCGGGTCAGGTCACGCCGCGGGTGCGGTGACGGCCCAGTCGGCAGCGGGCAAGGTTTCGGTGCCGTCAGAATTCACGCCTGTCACCCAGTAGTAGCTGGTCGTGCCACGCCGGGCGCCGGTGTCGAAGTACTCGAAGGCTCCGGCGGGGGCCTCGTGGATCTTCTCGTAGGCGGCGGTGGCGGGGTTCCACCGGTAGACGCGGAAGCCCAGCGCGGGTGCGGACGAACCTTCCTCGCCCGCACCGAGCCCGGACCACGTCAGACGGTTTCCTTCCGCGCCCTCAGCGGCGGAAGCCTCAAGGCGCAGGGGCGAGCCGTCGGGCGTTGCGACGCTCGGCGTCATGTCGAACTCGGTCGCGGTCACGATCTGCGCCTCGCCGGTCGACTGGAAGGCGGAGTTCCCGGCGTCGTCGACGGCATCGACGATGAAGCAGCTCTCTTCGCCGTCGGGGACGGTGGTGTACGCGTACGAGGTGGTGTCGGCCGACACGTAGTAGCCCGGGTAGAGGGAGCACATCTTCTCGTCGTCGTCTCCCCAGAGTTCGCCGCGGCGGACCACGTAGCTCGCCAGGTCCGGGGTGGGGTTCGCGTCCCAGCTCACCGCGAAACCGTATTCGGTCGGGACGACGGTGACTCCGGTGACGGCGGAAGGCGGGGTGCGGTCTCTGTGGGTGCCGGTGACGGCGGCGGACCGCGTTGACTCGTTGCCCGCCGTGTCGAGGGCGGTCACGCGGTAGGAGTAGCTCACGTCCTCGGCGGCCGAGGTATCCGTGTACGACACCTGGCCGGTACTGCCGACCAGGGTGTACGTCCCCTGGGCGGTCGCCGCCCGGTAGACCCGGTACGACGCCGCCCCCTCGACCGGGCTCCACCTGACCCGCAGACCGTTGGACTCGGCGGCCGAACTCAATCCGGTGGGGATGGCGGGTGCGGTGCGGTCGGCGCTCACCACAGCCTGGTCGGCGGAGCCCGCGGATACGTTGCCCGCCCTGTCGTGGGCGCGGACCTCGTAGTAGTACACCTCGCCGCTGGCGGGCGGGGTGTCGGTGTACGAGGTGGAGGTGGTGGTGGCCAGAGGAGTGCTGCCGAAGGCCGCGCCCTTGAGGCGGCGATAGACGCGGTAGCCGGCGAGATCCATCTCGTTGTTCTTCGTCCAGCCGAGCTTCGCCTTGCCCGTGGTCTTGTCGTACGAAGCCGACGCGCCCACCGGTGGGAGCGGTTTGACCTTGTCGATGGTCGCCGAAGTGGTGGGTGCGTAGGCGAACTTGACGTTCGCCGAGCCCGTCCAGTTGACGTAGTCCACGCGCAGGGTGTGGCGGCCCGCCGGGATCGTGACGTTGACGGTCTTCTTCGTCGTCGTCGAGCCGTTCTTCCACAGGTCGACCTTGCGGGAGCTGTCGACGTAGACGCGGATGCCGTCCTGGACGGCGGCCGAGAAGGTGAAGGGGCCGCCGGAGCCGAAGTCGCGGGTGACGCTCCAGCGGACGGCGAAGTTGTTCGTCGGCAGACCGGAGGCGGGGGCCTTTGCGCCCCAGTTCTCATCGACCGTGCTGTCGCAGTCGGTCCGCTTCGGAGTTCCCGAGAAGGCGGTGTTCGCGTAGAACTGCCGCTTGTACACCGGCGAGGTGCAGGTCGTCGCGGCGGACGCGGTGACGGCGGTGACGGTGAGCAGACCGCCGGCGGTGGCGAGCACGACGGCGGTTGCGGACGCCGTGGACGTGCATCGTCGAGTTGAGTTCATTCGGCCCTCTGGTCTTGATCGGGACGGGAGTTCCGGCCCGTGGTGATCATGACTCACGAGGAGTGGGGTTGGTTGTACGGATCTTTGCCCGTGCATGGGCTGCGCTTGGCTGACGAGTCCGCAATGAGAGTTTTCAACTGTTTCATAGATGTCTTCGGCTGGATCCGCAGAACGCCGCTCTCGACCACGTGTCGCGGAGTTGGCCGACCTCGCAGCCGACATCGACCGCCAGTTGAGTGTCGAAGAGCACATGATGCGTCCGTGGTGACAGCAAGCCGAGTGGGCTCGGATCCGCGGGGGTCCGCACTTCGGGCAGGCAGGCGTGGCCGTGAAGGTTCTTCGGCCCGGCCCCGATCGGAACTCGTGGACATGGGCGTGAGCGTCGGGGGCTTCGTCGATGCCGGGTTGCCGTGCGAGTCGGCCGGCAACCACTGCGGCCCGGGAACTCAGCGGAACTCCGAAGGACCCAGGGGATCGTCGTGCCCTCGAATCAGGGTCCGTGCAGCCGGAGTGAGCGGCTTCGACCCCCGCCTCCCGCGCAGAACGCCCAGGCCAGAACCGAGAATTGATGTCACTCAGACACAGTTGAGGGCCGCCCCGACGGCTGACGGTCCTTACCTGGACGGCCGGCAGGCTGTCGCCAGCGCGGGAGATGTCGGGCAAAATCCGCCGACGACGCAGTGCGTCGCGGTGGGCGTTTGGAGTCGTAGCCCTTGTCACCGAGCAGAGCTTCAGGTCTGCGGCGGGGCCAGGCGGGAGGGCCCGCGACGGGCGGGATCCCGTCGACCAGGGCGAGTGTCTGGGTGACATGGTTGACGTCGACCGCAGTCGTGATGCCCTTCAGCGGGATACCGCGTCCATCGCGGATCAGGTGATGTTTGCTGTCCGACTTCCGCCGGCCGACCGGCGACGGACCGGTGTCCCGCGCCCCCCTTTCGCACGGATCTGAGAGTTGTCCGCGCACGCACGTGACCAGTCGAGTTCGCCGTCCGTGTTCAGTCTGGCGAGCAGGACTCGGTGCAAGTGGTCGAGGTCTGCTGCCGTCTGCCACAGGTCCAGGCGGTCCTGGCAAATCGGGCTCGAGCCGCACCTCGGCTCCAGAAGCAGAAGTTGCCAGGCCATGTCGTTGTCGAGGACGGACGAGTTGCCCCGCAGGCAGAGTCGGACCGGCACTTGCTGCGGCAACGGCGACCGCTTCGGCCACGGCGGCGGCTCGATCAACGCCCACAGCTCATCGCTCACGATCCGCGGTCGACAGCCTCGATCAGTCAGCGGGAGTCGAGGCGTCCATGCGAGGCCGGTCGCCTCCGGCCTCCGTGGCAGGGTGTCGTTCGATCGGGAACCTTCTCGGAGGAGCAAAGGCAGGCATGGGTCTTCGGGCGGCGGAGTCCGTAAGCGGCCTCGCTGCCGACGGATCCCACTGTAAAGAAGCTACTTCAACTCATCCTCCGAGTACCATCCACCGCCGACGAGGACCTCTTTATAATTTGACTTGTCGACGCTGACCGGCTGCAGCAGGTATGCAGGGACTACCTTTACGCGGTTATCGTAGCTCTTCGTGTCGTTGATCAGCGGTTTTTTACCTTTGAGGGCGGAGTCGACCATGCCGGCAGTCACTTTGGCGAGTTTCCGAAGATCCTTGTAGACGGTCTGCGTCTGCTCGCCGGATATGATCGACTTGACCGAGGCGAGTTCAGCGTCCTGGCCGGTGATGACCGGCCAAGGCTTAGTCTTGGAGCCGTACGCATCGGACCTCAGCGCGGAGATTATTCCGATGGAGATGCCGTCATATGGCGAGAGTACAGCGTCGACTTTTCCCTGCTTGTACGACGAGGTGAGTATATCTTCCATGCGTTTTTGCGCGGTCGCGCCGTCCCATCGAAGAGTGGTCACACGGTTCAGCTCGGTCTGCCCAGACCTGACAACAAGCTGCTTTTTGTCGAAATAGGGCTGCAGAATTTTCATTGCCCCTTTGAAGAAATAGCGCGTGTTGTTGTCGTCGTTGGATCCGGCGAACAGTTCGATGTTGAACGGACCTTTCTTTGAGTCGTCCTCCAGCCCAAGCTTCTTTGCTATGTAGCCACCTTGCAGTTCGCCGACTTTCTCGTTGTCGAAGGAAGCGTAGTAGTCGACGTTCTTCGTGCCCAGGATGAGGCGATCGTAAGCGATGACCGGAATGTCCGCGTCCGCGGCCTGCTGAACGACATTATTCAGTGACTTATTGTCGATGGCTGCGATGACCAGCGCTTTGACTCCCTGCGTTATCAAGTTTTCGATCTGCGAGACCTGCTGGTCCGGATCGTCTTCGCCGAAGACCACCTTCGTTTTGTATCCTTTTGCCTCCAGTTCTTTCTTGACGTTCGCACCGTCGGCGATCCAGCGCTCGGAGGACTTCGTAGGCATTGCGATGCCGATCGTGGCTCCCTTGACGTCGCCCCTGTCGCTGTCACCGCCCTGTCCACAAGCCGACAAGGCTAAAGCGATAAACGCGGCGGGGACTACGTGTGAAGTCTTCACGTTGAGTGATTCCTTTTTTTGTGTTGTTTTTTGCTCGATGGTGCGAGAAGTGTGCGGCCTTCCGTCTGGTGGCCAAGTGGAGGTGCGGGCGAGATTCGCGATGTTCGATATATCGACAGCCGTTCGAAATCTGCGGCGGACTCTAGGAGAAGTGGAGTGGGGTGTCAACCGAGTGGACGCACCCTCTGGGAAACCGCTGGAGATCCCTTGGGGTGCGCGAGTTGTACTGGGTGTGCAGCAATCGCTTTCCGGCCTCTGCCGGTGATCAGACGTTGAAGCGGAACGATCAGCAAGTGCATGCCCGTGCCGCGGTCGCCGATGTATGGCCGCTACGGCGGTGAGCTGCCGCCGAGTTCCCGGCCCACCTTGGTGACGGTCTTGCGGGTCGAGCGGACGAGGGTGACCGCGCCCCGCTCGAACCCCTCCGTGTACCGCCTGCCGCGGTTGCTGCCACTTCCCACCTGGCACTACGTCCCCGGAAGCCGGTCGCCAGGTGTCAAGGTGTCCCACATCGAGGCGAAGCTCTATCCCGCAACGAGCCCCCGTATGCAATCGAGGCGGAGAAAGCCACCCACGATGTCGCTCTGCTGTGCCGTCTGTTGAAGGTGGCCCGTCGCCGAACTGCGCAGACTCTGACACCGGGCCAAGCGCAAGCGGGGCGGAACCGGTTCCGTGTGGACATGGCATCGCCGGGGCCACCCGCCACAAAGGCCGGGGCATGACCCGGCCGGGGAAGAAAGCCGTGCCCGCGGTACCAGGGGGTGCACGCCCCCCGTACATGTGTCTTGTCCGGACCCGATCCTCCGGTGTCCCCGGTGCGACTAGGCTCTGCGCGTGTCCAAGGCAACGGCGTCATCTCTCGTCGAGAACGTGCGGGCCTGCGCGGCGCGCTGGGGTGCGCTGAGCGTGTGGAAGCGGGACGTGGTGTTCACGTTGCTGCTCACTCCCGTGGTGTATGCGCCCGTGACCGCCCGGATCGGCGCGGAGTTCGGTGATCTGCCGCAGCGTTCCTACGACGTGGCCGGAGTCCTGCTGGCGATGGCGCTGTGGCTGCCACTGGTGCTGCGGCGACGGTGGCCGGGAATCTGCCTGGCACTGGTGGCAGGTGCGTTCAGTGTGCACGAACTGATGGGCTGCCCACAGACGTTGGCGAGTTGGGGACTGTACATCGCTCTCTACAACTTCGGTGCCCACGGGAGGCGCGCGGGAGGCGTACGCCTTGGCATGGGGGCGGCAGTGGCGACCGGGCTCTACGTGCTGTTCGCGCTCGGGCTGTACGGCAGGGGCTCGCCGCAACGGGCGACCGACTTCGTCCTCATCTACCTGGTGCTGGTGTGCTGTTGGGGTGTCGGTCGGGTGGTGCGGGCGCGGCGGGCGGCCGAGGAGGAACAACGACGTTTCGGCGTGGAGGCGGCAATGGCGAAGGAACGGGCGCGCATCGCAAGGGAGTTGCACGACGTAGTGACCCACCACGTCACCGCGATGGTTGTGCAGGCGGACGCTGCCCAGTACCTGCTCGCCGGCGCGCCGGACCGGGTGGCCGTGGGACTCGAGGCGATCAGCGACTCGGGCCGGCGCGCTCTGACAGATCTTCAGTATCTGCTCGGTGTGCTCAAGGCATCCGGCGATACGTCCTCCGCGGGCGGCACCGTGGGGGACCGGACACCGGCCCTCGGAAAGCTGAGCGACCTGGTGGAGCAGTCACGAGCGGCGGGACAGCCCGTGGAGCTGACCGAGACGGGGGAGCGGCGCCCGATGGCCACGGGCGTGGAACTGGCCGCCTACCGCGTGGTGCAGGAGACTCTGACCAACGCGCTCAAGCATGCCCCCGGGCATCGCACGAGAGTCCAAGTCCGTTACGGACAGGCGGAGATAGAGGTCGAGGTGACTACCGACGGAACGCCCTGCGTAGCCGTCTTGTCCCGAACCGGACCGCTCGTCCGCGGCGGCGGACACGGGCTGCTCGGACTGCGCGAACGGGTCGGGGTGTTCGGCGGCGAGTTGCTGTCGGGCAGTCGTCCGGACGGCAGTTTCATCGTCCACGCCCGCATTCCCTCAAAAGAGACCGTATGACTGCCACCGATACTCTGATACGCGTCTTGGTCTGTGAGGACCAGGAACTGGTCCGTACCGGTTACGTCACCATCTTTGGCGCACAGCCGGACCTGGAGGTCGTGGGGGAGGCCGCGGACGGCCGCACGGCGGTGGAGTCCGCGCGGCGCCTGCGCCCGGACGTGGCGGTGATGGACATCCGGATGCCGGTCCTGGACGGCATTGAGGCGACCCGATTGCTGGCGGGACCTGGCGTCGTCGATCCCGTGAAGGTCCTGGTGGTCACCACCTTCAACCTCGACGAGTATGTGTACGAGGCGCTGAAGGCCGGGGCCAGCGGATTCCTGCTCAAGGACGCGCCGCCGCGTGATCTGGTGCACGGGATTCGCACGATCGCAGCGGGCGAGTCGCTGCTGGCGCCCGCCGTCACCAGGCAGCTCGTCGGCCGGTTCGCCGACCGCATCCGTACCCCGCGCCGGACCGCCGCGACCGAGGCGCTCTCGGTTCTCGCGCCCCGGGAGACGGAGGTGCTGCGGCTCATCGCCGAGGGACTGTCGAACGCCGAGATCGCCGACCGGATGGTCATCAGCCGCGAGACGGTCAAGACGTACGTGTCGCGCATCCTGACCAAGCTCGACCTGCGCGACCGCGTTCAGGCGGTTGTCCTCGCCCACCGGGTGGGCCTGGTCACCGCCCACGACTGACCTCTTCCCCTGCCCCGCGCACGCGACTGTCCCCCGAGCGAGCTACACGCGACTGTCCACCCGGGGGCGACGTGCCTCGCCGGTACTCACTCATAGCGTTCCTGTCGTCAACACAGCGGCAGTCGGGCCGCGGTGCCGCAGGTGAGGAAACGCAATGACGCAGAGTTCGCTCAGGTCGCGCACCCCGTTCAAGAACGTGCGGCCGCCGATGTCCACGGGCGGACGGCTGGTGCTGATGGTGGTGCTGTTCCTGGCGGTGACGGCACTGGCCGCCGGGATACGGGCTGTCGCGGGGACCAACCCGTTCCTGTCGGTGATCGCCGGCGCCGTCGTGGCGGTGGGCGCGCTGAAGTTCTACGCGGTGGTCGTACGAGCGGTGGAGAAGCGCGCGCTGCCCGAACTGGACGCGACGGCCGCCGTCTCCGGACTCCGGACCGGCACCCTTCTCGGACTCGTCCTGTTCACCGCGACGATCGCGTTGATCGCCGTGTTCGGCGGATACGGCACGAAGGGCGGTGTCTCGTTCGGCGCGGCGATCGCCGTGCTCGGGACGATGGCGGGGGTCGCCGTCGTCGAGGAACTGCTCTTCCGCGGGATCATCTTCCGGCTGGTCGAGCAACTGGTAGGAACACGGGGCGTGTTGGTAATCACCGGTGTGCTCTTCGGCGGCCTGCACCTGGTCAACTCCGGGGCCACGGTCTGGGGTGCGCTGGCTATCGCGGTGGAGGCCGGCTTGATGCTCGGCGCGGCCTACGCCGCCACCCGTACCCTGTGGCTGCCGATCGGCCTGCACTTCGGCTGGAACTTCGCCGAGAGCGGCATCTTCGGCACCACGGTTTCCGGCAACGAGGGAACCCCGGCGGGCCTGCTCCACGGCGTACTGTCCGGTCCGGTGGCCATCACTGGCGGTACTTTCGGTCCCGAGGCGAGCATCTTCGCCATCATCATCTGCGCCATCCCCACGGTCCTGTTCTTGCGCACGGCGAAGCGCCGGGGCCACCTGTACACCCGCGCGGGACTGAAAACGACCACGGGCACGGGAGCCGGGACCACGACGGCGCCCTGAGCACAGGACACGATCGCTGACCCGCACCGGGCTCCCAGGTCGCCGACCTGGGAGCCCGGTACGGGTCGGACGGCTGAGCTCGCGGCGGCCAGGGATCGGCTTCGTCGCGGTCGGCGTAGAAGCGGGGAGCGAGCGGTTCCGCATCGCCCCAGCATGACGCCGGCTTCGGCGGTGGACGTCACTGGAGCCTGGCGCCGCACGGGTCGGACCGTACGTCCTGGGAGCACAACGGCGTCGGAGAACCGGCGGCACCCCACTGGAAAGCCGGATTCACGATGAGCAACGACCGCCAAGGCACGGACACGGCCCGCCCGGTGGCCGGACGAAGATCACGTTGGCGTGGACCGCTTCCGTGCTCCTGCTCGCGGCGCTGCGGGGCCGATGCCGTGGGACGTCATACGGCATCGCTGCGCATCGGTCCGGGTGACTGGGCGATCTCCTGTTCGGCGGCTTCGATGATGGCCAGTACGGCGGCCGCCGCGGCCGTAGGATCGCCTGCCTCGACGGCTTGCACGACGGCGCGGTGACCCGGCAGTGAGGCTTCCACCGCGCCGGGGGTCTGGGTGCTGACGAGGAAGCTGTGTTCCAGTGCGATGTCTACTGCGCGGCCCAGTGAGCCGAGGAGACGGTTGCCGCTCGCGTCGAGCAGCGCCCGATGGAAGGCGATGTCGGCCTCGACGTAGCCGCTGCGACCGGGTTCCGCCGCCGCGGCCTGCATCGCCGCCAGGCAGTCGTACAGGATTCGTACATCGTCGGGACCGGCCCGGTCGGCAGCGAGTCGGGCCGCCTCGGGTTCGACGATCCGGCGCAGTTCACCCGTGTCGCGCAGCAGAGCCGTGGCGTCCCCGGCCTGTTTCCAGCGCAGCACGTCACGGTCCAGGTGGTTCCAGTGCTCCGGGGGCAGCACGCGTGTGCCGGTGCGCGGGCGCACATGCAGCATCCCCTTGGCCACCAGTGCCTTGACCGCCTCCCGCAACACCCCCCGGCTGACGCCGATCTCGGCTGCGAGGGCATCCTCGACCGGCAACGGATCCCCCGGCTCCCACGCTCCACCGACGATGCGCCGCCCAAGCTCGTCGACCACGCGCTGGTGCGTGGTGAGGAATTGCACCACGATCCCTGCTCACCCCTGGACGTCATTCATCGAATCATTCAATGATTGTGTTGAAGGGTAAGGCCTGTGGGTCCTCACCTGACAACGCCCCATCGCGAAGCGGACGACGCCAGAGCCACGGGAGTGCCTATATGACCGACGGTCAGAAGACGAGCCGCCGCAGCCAGGCATGGTTCGGCGCACAGGGTCGCAGCGGGATGGTCCATCGTTCCTGGATGCGCAATCAGGGATTCGGGCACGAGGTGTTCGACGGGCGTCCCGTCATCGGCATCGCGACCAGTGCCTCCGAACTCGCGCCCTGCAACGCCCATTTGACACGCGTCGCCGAGGCCGTAAAGCGTGGCGTGTGGCAGGCGGGCGGCCTACCGCTCCAGTTCCCCACCATGGCCACCGGCGAGACCCTGATGCGCCCCACCGCCATGCTGTACCGCAACCTCATGGCCATGGAGGTGGAGGAGCTGATCCGGGCCAATCCGCTCGACGGCGTCGTGCTGCTGTCCGGTTGCGACAAGACGACCCCCGCCATGCTCATGGGCGCCGCCAGCGTCGATCTGCCCGCCGTCATGGTCACCGGCGGACCGATGCTCAACGGCAAGTACCGGGGAATGGACGTGGGATCCGGCACCCACGTGTGGAAGTTCGAGGAGGACCTGAAGACCGGCCGGATGACCGAGGAGGAGTGCTTCTTCGCGGAAGGGTGCATGGCCCGTTCCGACGGGCACTGCATGACGATGGGGACCGCCTCGACGATGGCCTGCATGGCCGAGGCGCTCGGCATGCAGTTGCCGGGCTCGGCGGCCTGGCCCGCGGTCGACTCACGGCGGATGGAAACCGCGCAGGCGGCGGGGCAGCGCATCGTGGGGATGGTGAGGGAGGAGCTGCGCCCCTCGCAGATACTGACGCGGGAGGCGTTCGAGAACGCCATCCGGGTCAACGCGGCCATCGGCGGCTCCACGAACGCCATCATCCATCTCCTTGCCGTCGCCGGACGCGTCGGCGTCGAGTTGACCCTGCGGGACTTCGACGACCTGGTCCGTGCGGTGCCGACCCTGGTCAACCTGATGCCCAGCGGCACATACCTCATGGAGGACTTCTGCTACGCGGGCGGTCTGCCCGCCGTCATGACCGAGCTGCTCGGCGGCAAGCTGCTGCACGGCGAACAGATCACGGTCAACGGACGCACCATTGCCGAGAACACCGAGAACGCCGAACGCATCGACTCCGACGTCATCACCGGCCTCGACGCCCCCTTTCAGCCGGCGGGCACCGGTATCGCCGTCCTCCGAGGAAACTTGTGCCCCGACGGCGCCGTGATCAAGCAGTCCGCCGCGTCACCGCACCTGCTCACCCACCGCGGCCCCGCGCGTGTCTTCGACTCCCCCGAGGCATATCACGAGGTGGCCGACGACCCGGAACTCGACGTCGACGAGAACACCGTCATCGTCATCCGCAACGCCGGCCCCAAGGGGTACCCCGGGATGCCCGAGGTCTCCAACGTCCCGCTGCCCACCAAGCTGCTGAAGGCCGGCGTCAGGGACATGGTGCGCGTCTGCGACGGTCGGATGAGCGGCACCGGGTACGGGACGGTGGTCCTGCACGTGGCTCCCGAGGCCGCCGTCGGCGGACCTCTCGCGCTGGTGCGCGACGGGGACCCCGTCGTCCTCGACGTCCCGAACCGCATCCTGCGCCTGGATGTGGACGACGCCGAACTCACGCGACGCCGGCAGGCATGGAGAGCACCCGCTGAGCGGCACACCAGCGGCTATGCCTGGCTCTACACCCAGAACGTGGAACAGGCCGATCAAGGCGCCGACTTCGGTTTCCTGCGCGGAAGCCGTGGACACGAGGTCCCCCGGGACTCCCACTGAGTTCACCCCCGGCGACCGCACCCCTCGAATCCAGGAGAGCATCGATCGTGGAATCGGCAGCAGCCCGCCCTCGTCCGGTCCTCACAGCCGGTTCCGTCGTGCCGGAGGACGCCGACCGAGCCGCTCTCGTCGCGCGCGTCCACAACCCGGAATGCGACGGACCGTGTGTGGCCGCGGTCCGCGGCGAGCAGGTCGTCGACCTGACAGCCATCGCACCCACCGTCTCCGATCTCATGGAACGCGACGACGCGGCGGCAGTCGTCCGCGAGGCCGACGGCGGACACGCCTGGCGCCTGGACGCACTGCTCGAGGCACCGACCGGCTGCCGCGACGTTCCGCACCTGCTCGCCCCCGTCGACCTGCAGGTGATCAAGGCCGCGGGCGTCACCTTCGCCCGGAGTCTGCTCGAACGTGTCATCGAAGAGCGCGCGGGCGGCGATCCGGCACAGGCCGCACGGGTCCGGGCCCGAGTCGGGCAGGTGGTGGGCGGTGCGCTCGACGGCATCCGTCCGGGATCGCCGGAAGCGGCCAAGGCCAAGGAACTGCTCGTCTCCGAAGGACTGTGGTCGCAGTACCTGGAGGTCGGGATCGGGCCGGACCCGGAAGTGTTCACGAAGGCCCCGGTACTGTCCGCGGTCGGCACCGGCGCCGACGTCGGAGTGCTCGGCACCTCGGTGTGGAACAACCCTGAGCCCGAGGTCGTCCTCGTCGTGGACTCGCGCGGCCGGGTGCGTGGAGCGACGCTCGGAAACGACGTCAACCTCCGCGACATCGAGGGACGCAGCGCCCTGCTGCTGTCCCGTGCGAAGGACAACAACGCCTCATGCGCGATCGGGCCGTTCATCCGGCTGCTAGACGAGGGCTTCGATCTCGACACCGTACGCTCGATCGACGTCGACCTGCGGATCGACGGCACGGACGGCTACGTGCTGCATGGCAGCAGTTCCATGCGCGAGATCAGCCGCGACGTACTGGAACTGGTGGCCGCCACGCATGGTCCACATCATCAATACCCGGACGGTTTCGTCTTGTTCACCGGAACGCTCTTCGCTCCCACCGAGGACCGACAGGCCCGGGGCACGGGCTTCACTCACGAGTACGGCGACATCGTGCGCATCTCCAGCCTGCGGCTCGGCGCTCTCGTCAACACCGTCGTCCCCAGCGAGCTCGCCGCGCCATGGACATTCGGCGTAGGGGCGTTGATGCGCAACCTCGCCCGGCGCGGCGTGCTGTGACGTGACGGGGGAAATACGGCCACCACCGAATGCAGGGTGACCGCCTGGCGTCGGAGCGGCGGCTTGTCATGAAGTGCCGGCCCGGTCGGTGGACTCGAGCCGTGGCAGTGCGTGGTGTTGGTGATGTGTCCGTGCATCGGGGTGATACCGATGTGGTTCTCCGTGGGGAACATCCACGTCTTCTCCCCGGTGGGCGGCTTGCCGCCGCCGCGCCTGAGGGGGCAAGGGGCCTGATGGTGACGTCGCGCCAGTCCTGCACCTGGGCGCGGTCGGCGTACGGGCTCCCATGCCCAGCAGTTCACCCGCACGCCCCACACGCCCCACACGCCCCGCCGGTCCCCAGGTACCGCCGATTGTCCGGGACGCTCTTCGAACCGGACCGGCGCCGCGGTCACCTTGCCGGTGCGGAACCCGGCCGCGGCCAGGTGACCTTCCCCCTCGAGGCGTGGGCGCCTGCCCTGAACGTTTCTCCCCGCGCGGATGTGTCAGGCTGCGTGGTCACGGGTCGCCCGGCAAGTACCGGACCCGGACCACCACATGCCTGGTCCCGTGGTTCCGTGCGCGCAGCGCTGCCGCTGCTGCGACGTGCGCTGCGCACACCCGCGTCATGCCCGAGCGGCCGGCTCCTGCCCGATCGTGGCGTGCAGGCGCCGCGTGTGATCCAGGTGGCGCTCAGATCCGGTCAAGGTGAGTCTGGTCGTCAGACGCGGATCCGCGCTGGACGCAGCCAACCGCACGTGCAGCTCGCCCGCTTCAACGACGCGCCGGCCGTCACGTCCGGTGAAGGAGGCGAGGTCGGCCGGGAGGGTGACACGGAGGAGGCGGGCTTCGCCCGGCTTCAGTTCGACCCGGGTGTAGCCGATGAGGCGCTGCACCGGCTGGACGACGGAGGCAACCGGGTCGTGCAGATAGACCTGGACGACCTCCGTCCCGGAGCGCCCGCCTGTGTTGCGGACGGTGAAGGCCAGGGAGAACTCTCCGTCCGTCGGCGCCTCCTGGACGTCCACGGTCAGGTCTGTCCACTCGAACCGCGTGTAGGACAGGCCGTGGCCGAAGGCGAACGCGGGGGTCGGGTCGATGTTGGACACCTCGCTGGCGTGAGCGAGCCGCGATCCGAGATAGGTGGACGGCTGGGAGCCCGGCCCGCGCGGCACGCTGACCGGGAGACGTCCGGAGGGATCGGTACGGCCGCTGAGCACCCCGGCGATCGCGTGAGTGCCCTCTTCACCAGGAAAGAAGGACTGCACGATCGCAGCGGACTCCTCCACGGCGCGGCCGAGGGCGTACGGTCGTCCAGCGAGCAGCACGGTGACCACGGGTGTCTCCAGGTCGAGCAGAGTGTCGAGCAGTTGCTGCTGCGCGCCGGGCAGCAGCAGCGCCTCGACGTCGCATCCCTCGCCGCTGGTGCCCCGTCCGAAGAGGCCGGCGCGGTCGCCGAGTACCACCAAGGCGACGTCGGCCTCGCGTGCCATCTGGGCGGCCTCGTGGATGCCAGTGAGGTCTCCGTCGTCGATTCCGGTGCCGCGGGCGACCGTGATCTCGGCGTCGGGGAACTCGGCGGTGAGAGTGTCGCGCAGCGTGGGCAGGTCGATGCCGAGCGGGGTACCAGGGTGGCGGACGCCGATGTGCTGGGGAAAGGAGTAACAGCCCAGGACAGCGATGGGCTCGTCGGCGTTGGGACCGAGCAGGGCGATGCGGCGCGGCCTCTCGAGCGGTAGGGTCCCGTCGTTGCTCAACAGTACGACCGCCTCTTCGGCGACCGTGCGGGCCAGCGCGCGGTTTTCCGGGCCGTCCAAGTCGATCCGGCCGCGGAGGCCGGACGGATCGTCCAGGTCTGCCCCGTCGAGCGCGGCCGGCACGGGGTTCCAGTCCGGGTCGAGCAGGCCGAGCACCGCCTTCTGGGTGAGCACCCGGCGCAGGGCGCGATCGACCAACGCCTCCGGTATGCGGCCGTCGGCAACGGCCTGGGCCAGGGGCGCGCCGTACGTCTTGACATTGGGTAGTTCGACGTCGATGCCCGCGCGCAGCGCCGCCCCGGCGGCGCCGCCCCAGTCGGCTGCGGTGCCGTGCAGGGTCTTCAGGAAGGCGATGGCGAAGTAGTCGGCGACGACCGTGCCGTCGAAGCCCCATGTGTCGCGCAGCAACCCGGTGAGCAGGTCCTCGTCGGCTGCGGAGGGTATGCCGTCGGTGTCGGTGTAGGCGCTCATGACCGACCGGGCGCCACCTTCGCGGATCGCCATCTCGAATGGAGGAAGCAGAACGTCGGCGCGTTCACGCGGGCCCACGGAGGAGGGAGCGAGGTTGCGGCCGGCGCGAGAGGCCGAGTAGCCGACGAAGTGCTTGAGGGTGGCGACGATCCCGGCGGACTCAAGGCCCTGCACGTATGCCGTCCCGATGGTGCCGACGAGGTACGGGTCCTCGCCGATGGTCTCCTCGGTCCGGCCCCAGCGGGGGTCGCGCACAACATCCAGGACGGGCGCGAGTCCCTGGTGGATGCCGACGGCACGCATGTCGCGGCCGATGGCGGCGGCCATGCGCCGCACCGTGTCCGGATCGAAGGTGGCGCCCCAGGACAGCGGAACGGGGTAGGCCGTCGCCCCCCAGGCGGCGAAGCCGGCCAGACACTCGTCGTGTGCGAGAGCGGGGATGCCGAACCGGTTCGTGGCGGCGATACGAGTCTGGGTGCGGGCCAGGGAGAGCGCACCCAGGGCGGGGTCGACCGGGACCGTGCCGAAGGGCCGGGTCAGCTGGCCCAGTCCGGTGGGCAGGAGCGCGTCGAGATCGACGGCCTCCTCCATGTCGTGCTGATGGGGGGCCACTTCACCGCCCTGATCGGAGGCGCCCACCCACACTCCGTACAGCTGGGCGGACTTCTCCTGAAGGGTCATCGCGTCGATCAGGGCGTCGACCCGCGTGGTGACGGAAACGGTGGGGTCGTTCCAGAGACGGGTTCCGGGGGTGTTCTCTACAGCCACGTTGGCGTTCACTTTCCTCCCACGCCCATCAGGCCCTTGGGCAGGGCGCGACGGCGAACAGGTAGACGAGCGGGACTTGAGACGGGGCGGATCGTGTCCGAGCTACGGCGTCGGCCCGGATTCGCTTCGCCCGCACACCGGGGGACGATGCTGCCGCTGCATCCAGGGTTGATGCGGGTCTTGTCGCCCGAGCCGGCCGATGAGGTAGTGGCCGAGTTCGGCACGTGCGAGCAACGGTTGTGGAGCTCGGCTTGCCGTGTCTCACCGCGATTCGGCGGAACGGGCTGCCGTGGCCCAGGCCGAACACGACTGGCTGGTGGGGCGATCCCGCAGCTCACGGAATGTCTCCGACCACAGGCCGGCCACCGGCCACGGCGGCAGCGTCGATCAACGGCTGAATCCGGCGGTCAGACCGCTCAACAGCTGACGGCGGCCGAACGCGTACAGCACCAGGGCGGGCAATGTGGTGAGGACGACGGCGGCGAGAACGGCAGGGACATTGACCCCGTACTGGCCCTGGAAGGTCCAGAGGGCGAGCGGCAGGGTCCGGCGTTCAGGGTTCTGGGTGAGGAGCAGCGGCAGCAGGAATCCGTTCCAGATGGTCAGTGCGTTGAAGATGGTCACGGTGAGGATGGCTGGTCGGGTGAGGGGTGCCGCCAGCCGCCACAGCGTCGTCCATTCGGTGGCGCCGTCGACGCGCATCGCGTCGAAGAGCTCTTTGGGTACGTCGCGGATGAAGTTGGCGAGCACCAGTACCGACAGCGGGATGGCGAAGGCGATCGACGGGAGGATGAGTGCCAGCAGAGTGTCGTACAGGTGCAGTTTGATGATGATCAGATAGACCGGGATCACCGTCGCCTGCAGCGGGATGGCCAGGCCCATGAGGAAAAGCCCGTTCACCGCGCGTAGGCCCCGCATGCGCCAACCGCGAACGATCGCGTAGGCGGCCATGAAGGAGAAGACGACCGCTGGCACCACGGCGCCGGCGGTGACCACGACGCTGTTCACGAAGTAGCGAAGGAAGTCGGACTCGATGACCATCCGGTAGTTGTCCAGCGTCGGATTGCCCGAAGGCACCAGCGGGTTGCTCGCGTAATAGCGGCTCCGGGCCTTGAAGCTGGTGATGACGGCCCAGTAGAGGGGTACCGCGACGACGAAGAGCCAGAGCCATCCGGCCAGGCCGCCGGCCCAGTTGTGCCGGCGGGCCGTCGGGAGAGAGTGGTGTTGACGCTCGCGGTGGGTGACCTTCTGCGATCGTCGCGGCTCGGTCGGCGTGGTGTTCACGTCAGGCCCCTTCGAGTTGGCTCGCGCCGGCGTCCCGGCCCCCGAGTCGGCGCAGCAGAAGGGCGAGAGCCAAACCCACCAGGACCAGGATCACCGCGATGGCGCTGGCCGGTCCCATCAGGCTGGCCTGGAATCCCCGCTTGTACATGTCCAGTGCGAGGACTCGGGTGGCGTCGCCGGGGCCGCCCTCGGTCAGGACGAAGATGAGGTCGAAGAAGGTCAGCGACCCGACGACCATCAGCGTGGACGAGGTGATGACGGTGTATTTCAGCTGGGGCAGCGTGATACTGAAGAACTGCCGGATCCGTCCGGCCCCGTCCAACTGCGCCGCCTCGTATAGGGACTTCGGAATCTGCTGGACACCGCCCTGGTAGATCAGGGAGTGGAACGGGATGAACTGCCAGGAGACGACGAAGATGACGAGCCCGAACGCGAGTCCGGGCCGGCCCAGCCAGTCTTGGCTGAGCACCTGGATCTTCAGCCCCGCGCCGAGCCCGAAGTTGGGGTCCAGCAGTGCTTTGTAGGCGATCGCGATCGCTGCGGAGCTGAGCATCAGCGGGAGGAAGTACACCACTCCCAGCACGGCTCGGTAGCGCTGGCGGCCTGCCAGGAACGCGCCGAGCAGAATACTCAGCGGCGTCTGGACGGCCCAGGAGACGGCTATCACCAGAAACGTGACCCAGAGGGCGTGCGGCAGCCCCGGGTCGGTGAGCACCGCACGCCAGCTGGTCAGCCCCGACGGGTGGATGGCACCGATCCCGTCCCACGTGGTGAAACTCAGCGCGAAGACACCGGCGAGCGGAATCACGGCGAAGCCGACGAAGACCGCCAGTGCCGGCGTCGCCAGCCACGGCAGGATGCTGCGCGGTTCGCGACGCGGCGGATGGCTGGTGGGTGAGCTCATTTGCCGGTGACCGCGTTGAGGTTGTCGGCGAACTGCTTCGGCGAGATGGACATCTGGAACAACTTGGCGATGTTGCTCAGCAGGGTCTCGGCGGCCGTCGGACTGAGCGCTTGGTCCCAGGACTGACCGAACACTTTGGCCTTGCTGGCGATGTTGTAGGTGAACTGCAGGAAATCCGCGCTCTTGGAGGCGGCCAGCAGTTTCTCGGTGCCCAGCCGGATCGGAACCGACCCGTTGTCGATCCACTTCTTCACCTCTTCGTCCTGGAGGACGCCGGTGGTGAAGAAGTCCTTGGCGATCTTCTTCTGATCGGCGCTGGCCTTCGAGGAGATGGACAGGTACTGGGCGGGGTTGCCGACGGTGTCGCTCGGATCGCCCTTGCCACCTTCGACGGGCGGGAAGGTCATGTAGCCCAGCGCGCCGCTGGAGACGAAGTCCCCACCGTCGGCCTGCTGGATGCCGTACGACCAGGCGCCGTGCAGCATCATCGCGGCCCTGCCGGTGTACAGCAGTGCTTGGTCGGCGTTTGAGTCCGCGGTGATCGAGGAGAAGCCCTTGATGAACCCGCGGGCTTTAACCAGCTCCTGCACCTTGGTCAGCGCCGTGATGGCGTCCGGGCTGGACCAGGCGTTCTTCTCGCCTTCGATGATGGCCTGGAACACCTCGGGACCACCGATGCGGTCGAACAGGAATTCCAGCCACATCATGTTCGTCCACCGGGACTGCCCGCCGAGGGCGAACGGTGCTATGCCCTTCGCGTTGAACCTGGGCACGAGCGCCATGATGTCGTCCCAGGACTTCGGCGGTTGCACTCCGACCTGGTCGAAGACCTTCTTGTTGTAGTAGAGGATGATCGGCTGCACGGTCTCGCACGGCATCGCGTAGATCTTGCCGTCGACGGTTGCCGCGCCGAACGAGGACGGGAACAGCTGTTTCTTGACCTCGGAGTGCTCGTCGAACCACGAGGTGAGGTCCTCGACCTGGCCCGCTTCCACGTAGGTGCGCAGCGTCCCGCCGCCCCAGCCCCAGATGATGGTGGGCGCCTGCCCGGCACCGATGGCGGTCTTGATCTTCGTCTTGTACGCGTCGTTCTGGTACGTGGTGTCCTTGATCTGTTCCTTGGGGTGGGACTTGTTGAACGCCTTCACCGCGCCGGCTCTGACGCCTTCCTGCGGCTGGCCGTTCAGGTACCAGTACGTGGCCCCACCGCCTTTGCCCGGACCGGACGAGCCGCAGGCCGCCAGCGCCGCCGAGACCGGCACGCCGGTGGCCAGAGCGAGGAGGGTACGTCGGGAGAGCGCCATGTTTGTCTCCGCACTCGAGAGCCACCGGCTCTCGTGAGTCATGGTGAAAGGTTTTCGAAAAATCCTTCTCTGAGCTCCGTTCGAGCAAATTAGGTTTCGGGCTGACGCTGTGTCAAGAGTTGCGTAGGAGCGTTGTCGTGACTGAGACAAGCTGCGTATCCTCGAGTGAGAGCACCCTCGAAAGTCGTAGGCAGGGATCGAAACTGTTTCGAAAAGGGATCGTTCAGGGCGAGAGGTGATGCGATGGCCGCGGCTGACACGCTGTCGGTGCAGGTCATGCCACGAAGCCCAATCCGCGTCACGCCGGATCGGGTCGTCGCCCTCCTGGTGGAGACGGTGGTGGTAGGCAGGCGCGCACGGCTCGGCAGCCGCTGGGGCGACAAGCGCCTGGGGCGTCCTGCCGAAGGCGGTGACGGGCAGGTCGAGAGTCTGCAAGTGGCGCCGCCTCCGGACGGTGTGTCCGCCGGAATTCGGGCGCGTTCCGCCGGCAGAAGTCCCTGCTACGGTCTCGGTCCCCCCACCCGGGTGTACGGCATCCGCCGGTGACCGAGGTGGAGAGCGCCGGACTGCTTGTCGAGTCGCAGCCCGTGGTCGCAAAGGCGTCCCGACGCCAGCGTCATTGTGCCGGCGGCCGGTCCGGGCTTCACGCCCGGCCAGGAGGACGCGGCGGCGATCGCCTCGGCCGGCCGGCTCCTGCCCACCAGGTTGCCCGTGCGGTTCCCCCGCCGTCCTGGCGGTAGGGTCGGCCACAGCCCGACACTTGGCCCGCTGCGCCCAGGCGCGGCTACAGCCGGGCGCATGTGTACAGGTCGATGTGCATGCCGATCTGACTGCGTTACCGGACGTGATCTCACGCGGATCGCCGGGTGTGCCGAGGTCGAGGGCCTCGTCGACACCTCCCCGGGACGAGCTCGGTGCCGGGTTGCCGTACGGTTGACCGGTTCCACCCGCGTTGCCGGCCCGACCGGCGGCTCACCACACTGGTGGACGTACAGCTCGGAGGAACCGATGCGACCGAACGCCAGGCGCACCACTTTGGCGGACATTGCCCAAGCGGCTGGGGTCTCCGTGGCGACCGTGTCCAAAGTGGTCAACGGCCGCGGTGACGTGGCGCCGCACACCCGCACCCGGGTGCAGGAACTGCTGCATCAGCACGACTACCTCGCGCCTGTGTTCCGCCACACCGAGGCCGACGAAAGCCCGACCATCGAGGTCCAGTTCAAGGGCGGCCTCAAGTCGTACGTGGCCGAGACACTTGATGGCATCATCGACTCCGCCGCCGAATTGGGGGCCTCAGTGGTGATCAGCAAGGCGTCCCATGCCCCGCACTGGGCCCGGGACCTGGTCTCGGCCGGCCGCCGAGCCGTCATCGCGATCACCAGCGTGTACACCGCAGCGCACCTGAACGAACTGGCCCGGTCAGGGCTGCCGCTGGTCGTGCTGGACCCCCTGCACCTGCCGGACAGCCGGGTGCACAGTGTCGGGGCGACCAACTTCGCCGGCGGCCTGGCAGCGACCCAGCACCTGCTCTCCCTGGGCCACCGCCACATCGCCTATCTCGGCGGACCGGGCATGGCCGTATGCAACCAGGCACGTATGCACGGCTACCGCGCTGCCATGGAGGCGGAAGGAGCGCAGGTACCCAACGCCTCCGTCCGGCCCGGAGAATTCACATACGAGACCGGTTTGCTCGGCGCGAGGGCGCTTTTGGAACTGAAAGAGCCGCCGACGGCGATCTTCGCAGGCAACGACGAGATCGCCGTCGGTGTCATCGAGAGTGCCCGTGCCCGAGGCCTCCGCGTTCCCGACGACCTGAGCGTGGTCGGCTTCGACGACACAAGCCTCGCCCAGATGGCCTCACCGCCACTGACCACCGTGCGCCAGCCACTCCGGGAGATGGGCGGTGCCGCCCTGCGCACCGCCCTTCGGCTGGCCAACGGCGAAAAGGTCGAGTCCCACCACATCGAACTCGCTACCGAACTCGTGGTACGCGCCTCAACGGCGCCGCCCCGCGGAGAGACTTCGGCCGCAGGTACTCGCGGGTGAGGGGTTGCAGGATCAGTGAACGGGTCGGAGACGACTTCTACACCGCGGGCACGGTCGTCTACGGACTCGAGCGCCCCGACCCGTCCCCGGCCTGGTTCGGCTTCCACGAGATCTTCTACGCCCTCACCGTCACCGCCTTCACCACGCACTACACAGCGATCCTCCTCGCGGCCACCTGACCGCGCGCTGACGGACTGCCACCGCTACTGCTCCCGGGTACCCATCGCGCAACATCACCCGCACCCCAAAGCGCGTTGAGACGAGGTCATCGCCCCACCCAGGGGTGGGACGAGTACACCGCCGGCCGGGAAACGCCGGTCGATCGCTCACAGGAAGGCCGGCATGCGCGTGCGGGTCTTCGACGGACGGGCTTCGGCCTCTTCCACGGCACCGGCGGGCAGTACCTGGCGTGCGACGTCCTCCCAATCCGCGACAGCTACCGGATCCAGGTCGTCGACGTCAGGGCGTCCGGTTCGTTGCCCGCGGGCCACGGAACCGGCGCCCGGGCGGGGGCGGCGACAAGGCCCACCGCGCCCACAAAAACCAGTGAGCGGAG
>NZ_JBHVPP010000012.1:0-41908 GCF_042887295.1 Streptomyces sp. NPDC057950 | reverse complement strand
CGCCCCCCCCACACCCCCCCACTGTTCCGGTTTCCGGGTCTGGGCGTGGGGGGGGGGGGGTGGGTGGCCCGCGGACATCGAACCGGACGCCCTGACGTCGACGGCGACATGCCCCTCAGCGCCGACAACAACGAGAGCGCGAAGGCGGACCGCTCTTCGCCCAGCTCAGTGACAGGCGGGCGGCACACAGGCGGTGCCGTCCGCCGGCGGGTCGGACTGTTTCGCGCACAGGTCAGCGGACCGTGGGACGTCCCCCGTCATGAAACAGCTGCCCGTCAGCAGACGACGGTCTTCTGGTAGCGGCCCCAGTTGATCGTGTGGATGAGGCCGTGCTTGTTCGTAAGGGCCTTGCAGCCCATGTCACCGCCGGATTTCACGACGATGTTGACGTGCATCGTCTTGCCGCACGTGTTGTAGAGGGAGACCTGCTGGAAGTCGGGCTGGCTGTACACCGTTCGGCTGATGCAGGCGGGCGCGGTGCCGCCAGAAGCCGCGCTCGCGGCAGGGGCCATGGCCGCGGCGCCGCCGACCAGTGCCGCCGTCGCCGACAGTGCCGCCAGATTCCTATGGATTCCCATGGATGATCTCTCCTTCGATCGGTGAGGGCGGCACGGGGTGGACCGCGCCGCCCGGCTTGCACGATCGAGATTGGCGGCCGGTCACGCTCGGCTGCCAGCCTCGACGGCCAATTGGGGTGTTCGTGAGCCGTCCGCTGGGCTGACCTGCTGGGACAGAGCTGATTGTGAAGGGGTTCTGGGCCGAGGTGGAGCCATCGGATGAGCTGGCCGAAAGGCCCGCTGCGAACGAACCGTTGGGAAACGATGATTTCGACGGGCCCAGGAAAGCCCTTACGGCACAGCCACGAGCCCGCAACGGGCTCAACGCGTATGGGGTGGAACATGTCGCGTTGGAAAGCGCTACCGGCGTCGCTCGACGATCGGGCACAGAAGCTCGTCATTCAGCTGCGCTGGATGAAGGACCGAAGCGGGCTGAGTCTGCTATCGCTGCAGACCAAGACGGGGTACAGCCGATCGTCCTGGGAGCGCTATCTCAACGGAAAGGCGCTGCCGCCGCGGGAGGCGGTGGAGGCCTTGGCGCGTGTGAGTGGTGCGGATGCGACGAGGATCCTGGTTCTGCATGAGGTGGCCGCAGCGGTTTGGCAGCCGTCGCCGACACATCCGTTGGTCGGAGCAGCAGTTGAGCCCTCCGTGTCTTCTGAGCCCAGGCGGGTCCGTCGCGGTGTACTGATCGGCGCCGGCACTGCTGTAGTTCTGGGCGCGCTACTCGCAGGGCTGCTGGTCACCGCTCCTTGGAACGGCGGCTCCTCGGGCGAAAACACGACGGGGACGGCACGCGCCCCCTCCTCGGCTGCGCCGTTCGTGTACCACCCGGGCAAGACGTATCCCTGCCCGCTCCAGCGCCAGAAGGGGCAGTTGTACGCGGGCCACAGCACCGCCCGCGTCAAAGTGCTCGGGCAGGGTTCGCAGGGCTGGGACGTCGTGGAGGTTCAGTGCCTGCTGCAGCACGACGGATTTGATGCCGGCGGCGTGGACGGGGTCTACGGCGCGAACACCGCGCGAGCCGTCAAACTCCTGCAGAAGAAGGCCGGTCTGTACACGGATGGCGTGGTGGGGCGGCACACGTGGCAGGTCCTGAGGAAATGACAGACTCCACGCGACCGGCCTGTGCCCGGCTGGCGCAAGCGCTGCAGGAACTCAAGGCTCGCACCGGGTTGAGCATGGCGGTGTTGGCAGAGCGTACCCAGTACAGCAAGTCGTCCTGGCAGCGCTATCTCAACGGCAATCAGCTCGCCCCGAGCAAAGCCGTCGTTGCCCTGTGTGCCCTGGCGGGGGAGTCCCGGGGGCGGTTGCTGGCCCTGTGGGAGCTGGCCGACCAAGAGTGGAGCGGTCGCGCGCAGCCGGCGGCGCCCACGGTGGTGCCAGAGGAGGGGGACAGGCGGCTGGACACTCGCAGCGTTTCCGCGGATTCGGCTGCTGCCGACCAGGAGAAGAGGTGGAACCTCGGTTGGCGTTGGTGGGCCTTTGCGGCGGCGGTCGTGCTGGGGCTCGCTGCGGCGACAGTGGTGACGGCCATGCCCGGCCCAGGCGCGAAGGCTCCCACCCGGCAGTCTGCGTACTCCGTGCCGCCCGCTCATAGCTGCCAAGGCCAGACGTGCGCGGGTCGAGATCCGTTGATGACGGGCTGTGCGGCGTCCGGAGAGGTCGAGGACATCGGCTCGCGGGAGCCGTACCGAACTTCTATGCGCGCATTGTTGGGCTTCCGGTACAGCGCGCAGTGCCGCGCAGTGTGGGCGATGCTCTGGCGGGCGGACGTCGGAGACGTAATCGAGCTTTCCGGTCAGGGTGGCGGCTCGCAGCGAGGGCAGGTCCACGACATGGACGAAGGCTCCGTCACGACTCCCATGCTCAACGGCAGCGAACTCGGCCGTCTTGAAGCCTGCTATGAACCGTCGGGCGGGCATCCAGAGTGCTTTCGGCTAGGACCTGTCCCTTGATCTCCGCTGTTGGGGATGAGAAAGGACGGCCTCCCACAACAACCACGCGCAGTGCCAGGGTTGTTGGATCTGTTCGAGTCATTGTCAGGAACGATCCTGAGCAGAACTCGCCGGGGGTCCGCCCGGGCCGGGGTTCGGAGAGGTACTCAGCCCGCCGTCGCAACAACCGACCTGGTCAGACCGTCGTGCTCGGCTATGGCCTGAGGTTGTCGAGGGCCGCCCTCGTGATCACGGCGGTTCGTTGGTCCACCCACACCGCCCATCGGCCGCCAGCCATCGACATCAGAGGAACTTTGAGGGCACTCGTCGCGCACGAGTACTTCCTGGGGCACACGTGGCTGTCCCCGTATTCGGATCGGCAGGCGGCGCGGACGAACGAGAGCCAGCTCCGGCAGAAGTCGGCTGTGTCGTCGGCTACCGGTGCCCGCTGGGATTCCCTAGTGCCGCCGGTGCGTCGTGCCTCGCCGACGTCGGCCGTTCCGGACCCCGGATCGAGCCGGATGGGTACCGGCTCGCCCCGTGGCGTCTCGGTCGCGCTTCAAATACAGCACTGTCCCAGCAGGTCAGAAGGCGAGCTGTCCCACGAGGTCCGCGATTCATTTCCTTTCGTGGGCAGTTGGTGCGGGTTTCCTCGAATCTGGGTGACGCAAGCCGGGCGGCCTGGTCCACCCCGGGCCGTCCCCGACCATCAAGTGTGTCGCTGCGGTGTCCGCAGTGGCGGGAGGCCGCTGGGCTCGGTGGCGTGGGTCGGTGCCGGTTCGGCATCCGCTGCGCCCCGCCACCGCAGTCAAAGAGGAACTCTCACAATGCGTCGATCCAGTTCGAACCCCTCTCATCGTTCAGCCTTCGTCCAGCACCGTCCGGATCACGTGACGAGCGTTGTGTGCCATCGCCGGATTCGTCCTCCGGTAGTACGGCAGCGCGATCAGTGCCTGCGAGAGCGTCCGTCCCCGCCCGCGGATCCAAGTCGCGTCGTCCACGCCCAGTCGGGTGCGAAAGACCTCCCTCGCTTCGGCCGGCAGCAGATTCCACGCCGGGAACAGATCGCACGCCGGATCGCCCACGCCCAGGCATCCGAAGTCGATTACCGCGATCAGCCTGCCGTCGGCCACCAGCAAGTTGCCCGGCATGAGGTCGGCGTGCAGCCATACCGGCATGCCGTCCCAGGCCGGGGCCCGCAGCGTCTCCTCCCATACAGTGGCGGCAGCGTCGCAGTCGACGTCCTCCCACGGGTTGCCACGCAGTTCCTCGATCGCTGCCCGGGTCTCCGCGTCGAGGGAGACGACCGGTCCGCCGCGATGGGCCCGCGGCGCGTCCGGCAGGGTCATGCTCCGCATCGCCACCACAAACCCGGCCAGATCCTCGGCCAACAGAGCGGGTTCACTCAGTACCCCCGCCTCGGGATTCTCCCCCGTGAGCCACCGGTACACCGACCACGGCCACGGATACCCCTCGGCGGGCTGCCCGTCTCCGAGGACCTCGGGGATGGTTGTGGGCAGTTGGGGCGCGAGCCGTGGCAGCCACGTCCGTTCCACCGCCACGTCGTTGGCCCCGCCCTTCAGCAGAGGAAGCCGTACCACCATGTCATTGCCCAGCCGGTACATGGCGTTGACGGTGCCGGCGGACGGAAACCGCTCTACCGGCAGTTCGGCCCACTGCGGGAATTGCCCGGCGATCAGGCGCCGCACAAGGGCGTCGTCGACGGGATGCATGCCGGGATGCATGTGCGCTGTGTTCATGGCACTTCATCCGACCGGCCGATGTCGACGGGCGTCAAATGCTTTTGCGGCAGGCACCACGCCCCCAACCCGCCCTGGTCCTGGTCGCGACGACTGACGTCATCAGCGTAGGCGGAACAGTCTCCGGCGCGCGCCTGCTGCCACGGGAGCAACTTGGTCGATGACGGTCACCGGCACCGTCAACGCCCCCTGGCCACGCCGCACCCGCCACCCAGCACATGTCCTACGCCGGCACCGCCGTGTCACACCGCCATGAAGTCAGCGGCGGTCAGGCGGAGTTGCCAGCTGCGCCGGCACCTCGGCGACTACGCCCGGCCGCGGGCAGTCGGGCGGCGGACCCACCAGGGGAACGGTCTGCGAGATCCGGACCGGTCTCTCCTGGCGCGATCCACCAAATCGACACAGTCGTGGCATACGGATCACAGGCTTGGAACTGTCCCTGTCGGCGGCACCCGGTGAAAGCCGCGATGCCGGCCCCTCACATGATCTCCCGGGGATAAAGTCGGCGCTGGCGTAGCGGTGGTCGGCTGAGGGGAGTTGGCGGTGGGTGGAGGGGCCCGTAAGGGTGCCGGTCGGCTCCCGGCGCTGTCCGCGCCGCGGTTCGTAGGCCGGGACGGTGAGCTGGATGCGCTCGGATCGGCGCTCGAACGTACCCCCGCGGTCGTCCTGATCGACGGCGAAGCGGGCATCGGCAAGACCAGGCTGCTGCGCGAGTTCCTTGCGTCGCAGGCGGAGCGGGGGTGTCGCGCCTTGGTCGGTGCCTGCCTGGAATTGCGGGTGCCGTACACGCTCGGGGCGGTGGTGGACGCGGTGCGCGACGGCGTCGACAACGTTGTCGGACTGCGGCTGAGCGGTCTGGGCGGTGCGCTGCGGCCGTTGTTCCCCGAGTGGGCCGATGACCTGCCTCCGGCTCCGGAGACGTTGGAGGACGCCACCGCTGCCCGGCACCGGCTGTTCCGTGCGTTCGTCGAGGTCCTCGGCCGGCTCGACGTCGCCCTCCTCGTGCTGGAGGACGTCCACTGGGCTGACGAGGCGACCCTCGAGTTCCTGCAGTTCCTCGTCTCCCGTCGGCCGCAGCCGGTGAGCTTGGTGCTCACCTTCCGGCGGGACGAAGTGCCGTCGGCCTCCCTCCTGTTGAGGCTGGCCTCGCGGCTGCCCTCCGACGCCCGACTGGTCAGGCTGACGCCGGGACCGTTGGACGTCGCCGAGACCGCCTCGTTCGTCTCGTCGATGCTGGACGGCGGGTATGTCTCGAACGAGTTCGCGGCGTTTCTGCACGCGCGCACCGAGGGCGTACCCCTTGCCGTGGAGGAATCGCTGCGGCTGATGCACGACCGCGCCGATCTGATCCGCCAGGACGGCGGCTGGGCGCGACGGCGGCTGGACCGCATCGAGGTCCCGCCGACGATCCGCGACGCCATGCTCGAACGCGTCCAGCGGCTCCACCCCGATGGCCGCACCGTCCTCTACGCGGCCGCAGTGCTCTCCGGGCCGGCCGACTTCGTGACCCTGCGTGCGGTCACCGGTCTGCCGGAGGAGCGGTTCGCGGCGCAGGCGGCCGAGGCGCTCGGCAACGGCCTGCTGCGCGAGGCCAAGCCCGGTCAGTGGTCGTTCCGGCATTCGCTGGCGTGCGACGCCGTGTACGACGCCATCCCGACCGGGGAGCGGCGGGACATGCACCTGCGGGCGGGCCGGACGCTGGAGCGGTGGCCGCTGCCGCCGGTGGCACAGCTGGCGCGGCACTTCCGACTGGCCGGTGTCAGCGAGGCCGCGTGCCGGTACACCGACGAGGCGGCCGACCTCTGCGTCCAGTCCGGGGACATGGCCACCTCGGCGCTGCTGCTCCACAGCCTGGTCGCCACCGTCCCGCTCCCCGCCGGGATCCTGGTACGACTGGTGACGAAGATCCAGTTTCAGGCGCTGTCCGGCTCCGACCCGTACTCGGCGATCATCGAAGCGTTGCGTTCGGCTCTCACCGGCCAGGCCCTCGCGCCGGTGGGACAGGCGTCCGTCCGTTTCCAAATCGGCCGGGTTCTCATGGTGGCGGGCGAGATCGAGGCGGGCCGCCGCGAGATCCTCACGGCGCTGCCCGATCTGCCGCCGGGGTCCCCGGAGACGGCGCGCGCCCGCGTCCTGCTGGCGCTGCCCCTGGGGAACGCGCGGCCGGTCTCGGAACACCTGCGATGGCTCCAGGAGGCGCCGCCGCTGACGCAGTCGATGGCGTCCCTCGACCGACTGCGCCTGTCCGTGGAACGCGCGTTCGCGCTGCTCATGCTGGGCGAGGAGGCCGGGTGGTCAGCGGCCCGCGAAATCCCGGACGACGTCCTGGATCCGCGGGAAGCGTCCATCGTCGCGATAGGGCATACGAACGTCGGTGAGGAGGCGACGCGGTGGGGACGCTATGACGAGGCCGGTGCACGGCTGGCCAAGGCCCGGACCCTCGCCGAGCGCCATCAGCTCGTGGACTACCTCGACAGCATCGCCTCCTCGCGGGCCCACCTCGACTGGTTCACCGGCGCCTGGTCGGGACTCGCCGAACGGGCCGCGCGTCTGGTCGACGACGACAACGGGGTACGGCTCAAGGACCGGTGCGAGGCGGCGCTCGTCGCGGGCCTGCTACAGGCTGCGGCGGGAGACCGGGAGGCAGCGAAGGAGCGGCTGCGTTTCGCCGGCGGAGACGACCAGCAGCGCATCGAGGCCGCGGCCGCACTGGCCCAGGTGTGCCTGCGCGACGGCGATGTCGACGAGGCACTGCGTCTGACGGACCAACTCGCCGAGATCGTCGTCGGAGGCGGCCTGTGGTCGCGCGCCGTCGAGTTCGCCCCGGCACGCGCCGCGGCCCTGGTCGCCGCCGGCCGGCTCGGGCCTGCCGCGGACGTGGTGAACGCTCTTGAGAGGGCGTTGGGCGACAGAGACGCGGCGGCGCCACAGGCGTCCTTGATCCTTTGCCGTGCGATCCTGGCGGAAGCCGACGGCCGCATCGCGGATGCCGCCGCACTGTTCCTCCGTGCGGCTGCCGCGTGGGAGGCACTGCCACGCCCGTACGACGCTCTGCTCGCCCGGGAGAGCTCCGCCCGCTGCCTGCTTGTGGAAGGCCGGGACGAAGCCGGGCTGTCTCTGCTGTCGGCCGTCACGCGGGCGCTGTCGGAGCTCGGCGCTCACAACGACTCCGACCGGATCGGCCGGTTCCTGGCCGGGCGGGGAGGAGATGTCGTCGCGGTGGCGCGCGGCCGGGGGCGTCCCGGCTACGGCAACCAGCTCTCGCCGCGCGAGCTGGAGGTGGCCCGGCTGCTGACCGATGGGCTGACCAACCGTCAGATCGCTGACGTACTGGTCGTGTCGGCGCAGACCATCGCCAGCCAGGTGAAGTCGGCGATGCGCAAAATGGACGTGAGCTCGCGCACTGCCCTCGCGGTCAGGGTCGTCGAGTCGGGCCTCGTGGGCGAGCTGAACCAACGGACTTCGAGCGACGAGTGAATTCCGCGGAGCGCTCGCGGGACGAAGAAAAGTCGAGGAGCGGGCGGCCGGATTAAATCCCGCATCTGACCGATCGCACGGACAGTCGGCCCTCCCGCACACTCGTCGCCATGCTGCCCGCTGAGCCGCCGACGCCCCTGCCGGAAGAGGACCCGTCCGAACCGGAACTCCGTTCTCGAGCCGAACCGGTGCCGGCCGGACCGCCGCCGGACCCAGCGGGCGCCGCCCCTGCTCACAGCGGCGCCGACGACGTCGCCGAGTACGAACCGCTCTAGGGCCTGCCTGACGATTCCCGTCTGCCCCGCGACGCCATGCACGCACTCGTAACGCACCTGGCACACACCCGAGTACGCCCGGTACGAGGGTCCGAGCCCGGCACGCCGAGGCACGCACCTGACGCGGCGGGGCCGCCCTCAGGGCGACGACGGGGATCGTCAGCCAGGCCCTGGCGCGCAAGCCCGTGGCGCCAGGCGCCGAGTGATCCAGTCCGATGGAGGGGGCCGGCGTTCTCGTGTGCGCGGGCCCCGATCGCCCGCGCTCCGCAGGCCAACACGTCGAACCTCTCCCCAAGTTTCCCGCTGTTCCCTTCCCCTCACAGGAGGCCCATAGATGAGGTCAAGCGCACGAAAGGGCACCGGCAGACGCTGGGGCGCGGTGACCGTCGGTCTGACCGTCTTCGGCATGTTCGTGCCGTCGACGGCGACCCACGCCGCCGAGCCGGTCCGGCAGACGACGCCAGCCGGTCTTGCACAGACGAGCAAACCGAAAGCGGTCGCCGACGAAGGCCTGGCCCGGATCGTCTCCGCGTCCGGCGGATCCGTCCCGGTCACGCTGATCACCGGCGACAGGCTGCGCGTCGGTGTCGACGACGACGGCAAACCGGTCGTCCGTGATACCGAGAGCGCGCCACGGCCCGACGGACTGCCCGTCGTGTTCCACACCCTCACCCGCCAGGGCAAGATGTACGTCGTGCCGGACGATGCCCTCGCGCTGGTCGGCAAGGGGATGCTGGACTGGAGTCTGTTCGACCTGAGTCAACTGGTGACGCTCGTCCAGGCAGGCAAGCGCGACACGGTGCCGGTGCTCGTCACGTACACCGACACGACCGCGGCCGACAAGACGCGCAAGGTCGCAGGGGCCTCCGGCGGGCGGACGCTACCGAGCATCAACGGCCGCTCGTTGAACATCGCCGACGACGGGCGGTGGTGGCAGGAGGTGCGGGGCAAGACGGCCTCCACGCCGGCCGCCGCCCGCTCCGCCGGTTCCCTGACAGGGGTCAAGAAGGTCTGGCTCAACGGCCTGGCCCACGTCGACCTCGAGCAGTCGGTACCGCAGATCGGCGCGCCTGTCGCCTGGGAACGCGGCTACGACGGCACCGGCGTGACCGTGGCGGTGTTGGACACCGGCATCGATGCCACCCACCCGGACGTGTCCGCGAGCATCGCCGGACAGGTCGACTTCACCGGTAGTCCCACGGGCGCCAAGGACGGGCACGGGCACGGCACCCACGTGGCGTCCACGGTCCTGGGCAGCGGAGCCGCTTCCAAAGGGCTGCGCAAGGGCGTCGCACCCGGCGCCAAACTTCTGGTGGGCAAGGTTTGCGACGACAGCGGGCAGTGTCCCGACGACGGAATCATCGCGGCCATGGACTGGGCTGCCCACTCGGGAGCCAAGATCGTCAACATGAGCCTGGGAGGTGACCCCACCGACGGCACGGACCCGATGAGCCAGGCGCTCAACGAGCTCAGCCGTGCCACCGGGACCCTGTTCGTGGTCGCGGCCGGCAACTCAGGCTTCACCCCGCAGAAGGTGGTCGCCCCGGGCTCAGCCGACGACGCCCTGACCGTGGCGGCCGTCGACAAGTCCGACGAGATGGCGTCCTTCTCCAACCGCGGACCCCGAATCGGGGACGGCGCCGCCAAGCCGGACATCGCGGCTCCGGGCGTCGACATCGTCGCGGCCCGCGCCGCCGGTACGACCATGGGCACTCCGGTGGACCAGTACTACACCACGGCCAGCGGGACCTCGATGGCAACGCCCCACGTGGCCGGCGCCGCAGCCATCGTCGCCCAGCAGCATCCGGAGCTGACCGGCCAGCAGATCAAGGCGCTGCTGATGAGTACTGCCACCGATCTGGGGCACGACCTGTACGCCCAGGGCGCCGGCCGGGTGGACCTCGCGACCGCGACCGATCCGCAGGTCATCCCGAAGGGGAACCTGAACTTCGGCCGCTTGACCTACCCGCACTCGCCGGTGACGAAGAAAATCACGTACACCAACCACGATGACAAGGCGATCACGCTGCATCTCGCGGCGCCGGTCTCCTTCGCCGACGGCCGGCCCGCCGCGGCAGGCATGTTCACCCTCGGCACGGACAAGGTCATTGTTCCCGCCAACGGGTCCGCCGAGGTGTCGGTGACACTCGACGGCGGTGTGCTGGGCACCGACGGAGCCTACGGTGGATACAACGGGATGCTCAAAGCCCGGGACGATTCCGGCAAGATTCAGCTGAGCTCGGGCATTCACACCTTCGTCGAAGCCCAGAAGTTCCCGTTGACCCTGCACGTAGTCCCTCCGACCGGTGCCACCGACGTGCGTTACGGCAGCGCCACGTTCACGCCGGTCGACGACCAAGTACACCTGCACGCGGGCCCGACCTACGAAACCGGCGCCGACACCGTGACCGGACAGCTCTTCCGCGGTGTCTACGCGGCGCAGATACCGGTCACCTGGCGCAACGCGGCCGGTGAGTGGCAGCAGGCAGAGCCGATGGCACCGGAGGTCAGCCTCACCAAGGCCACGACGGTCAGCCTGGACCTGCGCAAGGCCAAGCCGCTGAGCGTGCAGTACCCGGAATCGACTGAGACCTACATGACGTCCGATTCCGTCAACCGGGTCTCGGCGACCGGACAATGGGAAACGGGCACGCGGGTCTCACTCGGCTACAGGGTCAGCGAATCGAACTGGTGGATGCTGCCTACGGGCAAGGTGAGCATCGGCACCCTCACCCACGACCTCTACAGCTCGCGGACAACCCCGGTCGTCACCCTGCGGACCACCGGCCGCGGTGTCCCCGCCACCCTGTCCGCCCGTTACGGGACCCCTGACGCCGCGCTGGGCGAGACGCAGATGTGGCTGAACGACGACGGTGATCCAAGCTTCCGCGAAGCCTCGATCCCGGTTCCCCGGCTGCCGGTCAAGGGACACCTCCCGGTGGTCGAGGCGGGCACCGGTTCCGCCGCCGAGCTTGCGAACGTCGACGCCCGGGGCAAGCTCGTGCTTCTGACGCCGACTGACATCTGCCAGGCGACCTGCGACTTCACAAGGCTCCGGGACGAGCGGGTTGCGGCCGCTGCCGCCGTCGGCGCCGCCGGCGTGCTGGTTGCCGCACCGGATCTCACCTCGCTGGGCCGTCCCACGGAGCTCGACCAGTGCCCGGACGGGCCGAAGAGCTGCCCGGCCATCCAGTCCTACGGCCCCCTGCCCATCGTGACGCTGCCCTACGACCAGGCCGAAAGCCTGCTCAAGCGGATCAGATCCGAACGGTCGCCCGTCGAGCTCAGTGTCGGCGGCAGCGTCGTGCCGAAGGTGTACGCCGCCAGGTACCACGACGAGGGACAGATCAAGCCGGACGGCTACCGGGTCGCCAAGGACGATCTCGACCAAGTCGACCTCCACTTCCACGCGGCACAGCCCGGAGACGTCCACCAGCTGGCCTGGATGCAGTTCCTCCGCAACACCCCCACCGCGTCACAGGTCACTCTGCCCAGCCTGCCTACGCGGCAGACCCTCACCACGTTCGTCAAGCGGCAGCACGACGCGATCAGCCGGTTCACCGCATCGTGGGCCGATCGCGGAGCGGACTCCTTCCTGGCGCACAACCGCTCTGAGGCGAACGACCTGGTCCTCACCGGCAAGGACGACATCCACTGGAACGCGGGGCCCTCCGTACCAGGGGCCATTCCTCAGGTGCAGACCAAGTCCGGCTTCTCGGTCGGAGCGGGACCGTGCTCGGGCTGCCGACAGGGCGACACGTTCTACCCGACCATCTACCTGACGGACAGCAGCGGTGGCCGCCAGGCCCTGATCGGCATCGTCAACGACGAATTGATCACGCACGACTTCGCCGATATCCCGGCGTGCGGACCGACTCCGTCGTCCACGTCGCCGAACCTCGACTACACCTGCGACCTCGATCTGCTGAACGCGTCCGGTCACGAGATCGAGCGCCGCACGGAGCATCTCCCCGACGAGAACTACATCAGCCAGTGACGGCACTCGAACCCGCTAAGGAGACCAACACGATGAACACCGGTGTGCCTTCGGCACGGCGCCGCAGAGGATCCCTCATGGTGCTCGTATCCGCGGTGATGCTGGCGCTGGCCGGCTGCAACGGTGGTGACCTCATCGCCTACGACCTGCCGGCGAAGTCCGCCCGGTACACGTTCGAGGCGAAGACCAACGACGTCAAGACGGTCTGGGAGTACACCTCGGCCAAAGCGACCAAGGGGGACGCCCCCAAGGTGAGTCCGTGCATGGGTGACGTGACCGGCAGCAACAAGGCAGCCTGCCGCCCGGAACCGCTGATCTTCCTGCGCTACGACTTCGATCTGGCCCTGGACAACTCCGTCAAGGCCGGGGAGAACCACGACATCACCGTCGTCGGTTACTACCAGCCACGTCTCTCCGCCCTGCCCAAGGTGACCTCCCTGAAGGCTGAGACCACCTTCGACGGGGGCAGCACCTGGCACACGGCAACCACGAGAGCCACTGGGAAGAACACCTTCACCACGACGATAAAGAACCCCCGGCGGAACCAGGCCCCCAAGGGCATCGGACTGAGAATCAGCGCGACCGACAGCCAGGGCAACACCGTCAGGCAGACCATACCCACGGCGTACACGCTGCGCTGACGGCAGCCGCCGCACACGCCTGACAGGACGGGGCGAGACCAAGTCTCGCCCCGTCCGCCCGTCCCCGCCCGGGGCCCACCGGATGAGCGCAAGCCACGCACGCGCCTCGGGGTGCTCTCTGCGACAGGGGGCCGGCGTCCAGTGAGCATCGCGACGATCCGTGCGTACTCGACGGTGTCGCGGACGGGGCGCCGCTGCGGGCGTGGCGGGTGTGGAGAGGAAGCCGATCGCGGCGGGCGGCGGCCTCTTCGCCCGCGACCGCGGCCGCTTCGACCGAGCGAGGCCGGGGGAGTCGCCCGATCCCCTGCGGCCGGTCCACCCACGTGATGCGCTTCAGCCTCTTGCGGAAGCCGCCCGCACCTTCCTGGGTGCCGGACGCGGACCTCGCGGAGGACCTCCCGCAGATGGTGGTCGTCACAGTCGTCCGGCCGGGAGTGGTAGACCATTTTCAGCACTCGCGTCCGCCGGGCTGACGGATCCTCACCGACGTCCGAGTACAGCGGAAAGCGCCACGTTCACCTGCTCACGCGACGCGTCCCCGAAAAGCGACGTTGCGTTGTCGGACGGGAAGACCTCCTCGGCTCGGAACAGGGTCATCAACTGAGGTCTCTCCGCGTGAACTGTTCGCCCCGCACACTGCACCCCAGCTGGGAAGCCTGCGGGCCTCGGCACTCAGACGGCGTAACGACATTCACCGGAGGCGCCACCGGGCGGCGGTGACACAGTGAGCTGTACGTGCTTCCCTGGCAAGTCACCGTGTTGACCCCGGCGTGATCACGGAGCACTCGCCCCTGATGTAACAGGTCCGAGAGGGGAGGGGAGGTGGTGCACGGCCACCGACACAAGGTCTTCTGCTTTCGCGGCTTCGCCGAGGATCGTGCCATCAAGGAGACTGTCGCTGAGGGTGTACCGACCGCCGCGATGTGCGTCCAGGAAAAGCCCGAGGTCGGCCAGGCCCGGGCGCGTACAGGTGGAGAACCGCAACGTCCACATGCTGGTGAACGGGTACAGCGCTCGCAACGCCGGCTCCCGGTATGCCGCCTCGATGAGCGCCTGGAACTCCGGCGCGTCTGCCTCAGCAGCCCGAGTCCGGAGGTGCTGCCACTCGGATTCCGCCAGCTGCGCCGGATCGTGGTCGGGCACCTCGAAACGGCCCGACAGATGCACGAAAGGCGCGGTCCGGCGGATCTCGGTCAACTCGGTTCCTCCATGCCAGGCCTGCGCAGCCCTGACGATCTGCGCGACATCATCGGTGTCCCCGCCGATGAGTTCCATGCCCTGACACGACTCCTCGCCGCGGATCGACCACCTCCGCTTCCAGGTGTACGCGCTGACGGTCAGCCTGTTCCGGAACGGAACGCTGCTCGCCACTGTGGCGCCGTACAGCGGGTTGGACTCTGACACCGCAACGGGGACTGAGAGGCCGTCCACATCCGCGGCGGCTTGGAGGACCGCCGCGAGGCTTCCTTCTGCCAGAACGTCGGGGTAGAACGCAGCTCGATCAGCGGGTGTGGTCATGAAGGAGATACTGCCGCAGCCGCCGCCATACGAGCGCGTGGGTTACCTTCTCTGCCACCGTACCGGCGCGTGGCCGGCTCGCAGAGGTATTGATCGGGTGTCGGGCGCCGTTGTCGTAGCGGGGTGCCAGACTGCCCGCCATGACGTCAATTGATCAAGGTGCGGTGCGGGAGTCGTGGGATCGGATCGGTCTCTGGCTGAGTACCCGTGTCCGGTGGGTTCCACTCAGGCCGGCGGTAGACCCTGGCCGTCTGGAGGCCGTTGAAGCCTCACTGGCTGTGTCACTCCCGGTGGACCTGCGGGAGTGGTGGGCCCTGACCGACGTCAGCGCCGACTACTGGATCCCTGAGTCGTTCGCCCCGGTCTCCTTGGACGAGGCCCTGGAAACCCGGGAGATCTGGCTGCTTGTCGCAGAGCAGGAGGGGCCTGCATTCGACGCGAACGGGGCACCGGAGCCTCGGTTCCTGGCGGAATTCATGCCGATCGCGATGAGCCCGGGTGGTGACGGCCTGATCGTTGACCTTCGGTCTGGCGGGTCTCACGGGGCTGTATTCCTCTGGGACCACGAGCGCTGGGGACTGGGGGTGCCCCTGTGGGACTCAGTCGGCTCGATGCTCCGGGATGTCGCTGCCGCACTCGAAACGCAGACGTCGGTGTTGCTGCGGCATGCTGCTCTCGGCGGCGCCGAGGCGACCTGTGTGGGCGAGGTCGACGAGCAAGGCGACTTGAACTGGAAGCCTGCGGGTTGAGCAGGAACTGGTAGATCAAGAGAACATGACCCGCAACTTGGAAAAGGAACTGCCGGACGGATCATGGCCTCTTATCATCGGCACCGTGATGTCACCTAGGACGGATGCCGCGTAAGTCCCCGCGCCTGGTGCGCGCCAACCGCAGGGATCGCCGGGGGCACGACTCAGTCAGCACGCTACTGATCACCGCCTGCCCGGGGCCACCCACGTGCGGGGCCGTACACACGTACCTCTTTGTCGACGCCCTCGACCTGATCGCGCGCACCCACAACGGCGCAACCGGCGGCCATCCGGGTCGGCTCCTCAGGCCTGGAGGTCCGCTCTGTCCGACCGATCAAGCCAGGAGCGTGGACGTTGCGACCTACGGGCAGGGCTCCGACCCTGTCTCGGTGGTCGGAATCCGGATCCGGCTTCGGAAGCAGACCGTGATCTGGGGCGATCTGATGTACCCAGGGGTCGAGGACCGTGTCGTCGAAGAAGTCCGCTTTGACCTGGCCCAGTACCTGGCTGAGATCAAGCGGGGCTACGCGCGATGGGGCCGCAGTACGTAGGGCGTCGGGGCTGAATTGCACGGTTTGGGCCTGAATTACTGTCAGCGGACCGGCCCGGACCGCAGTGGCGTGACGTTGGCGGCGGTTCCGCTGAGCACGTCGCGCAGTTCCTGGTTCTCGAGCGTGAGTCTGGTGTTCTCCGCGAGGAAGCCGTTGACGTCGTCTCTGAGCCGGGTTATGTCGGCGTTCTTGTTCGTGATGGTCGTCTTGAGGGTGACGATTTTCGTGCGGAGGCGGGTCTCGACCTCGCTGGTGCCGCACTGAGCGGTCCGTTCCGGAGCGGAAGGCACGGTCGACGAATTCGCCCGAGGACACGGCATGCGCCGCTGCCGCTACCGAGAACAGCCGAAAGCACACCTGCAACACATGTTCACGGCCATCGCCGTGAACATCGAACGACTCAGCGGCCGGCCAGCGACCGAGGAGCCCTCTCCGCCGAGACCACCAACCACCTTCCAGATCTTCCTGGACCAGCAGGGGATCCCCCGCTCAAAGTCCTGGCGCACCCTCGGCACCTGACCTCAACCATCCAAGATCCCCGACGGAGTCAAGCTTCAGCGATCGGCGGCTTCGGCCGATTCTTGTTCCATGGACATTTTGCACACGGACCTGCTGGTGATCGGCTTCGGCAAGGGGGGCAAGACGCTCGCCGCCGCCATGGGACGCTCCGGAAAGCGTGTCGCGATGGTCGAGCAGTCCGCCCTGCTGTACGGCGGAACATGCATCAACATCGCCTGCGTACCGACCAAAGCGCTCATCCATCGGGCCTCGCAGCGCCCGGATGACGCCGATCCCAGCGCCTGGTACGAGGCTTCCGTAGCGTCGACGGACGCGATGACGGCAACGATGCGCGACAAGAACTTCCGCATGCTCGACACCCTCGACACGGTAACCGTCGTGACCGGTACGGCGTCCTTCCTCGACGATAGGCGGGTCGAGGTCGTCGCTGGTGAGGATCGTCTGGAGATCACCGCGGAGACGATCGTCATCAATACCGGCGCCGAACCGGTAGTGCCCGACGTCCGGGGACTGCGCGAGAGCGCATACCTCGTCACGAACGCGGACCTGGTGCGCTCACCCACGATGCCGCGCCGCGTGGCCGTCATCGGCGGTGGCTACCAGGGGCTGGAATTCGCGGCGCTACTGAGCCGCTACAACGTCCCTGTCACGGTGCTGGAGAGTAGCGACCGAATTCTGCGCCGGGAGGACGACGACATCGCACAGGCGGCGGAGGCGATCCTGCGTGAGGACGGCATCAACTTCGTCACTGGCGCCCGCGTTACCGAGGTCGTCGATGGAGACGGCGTCGCGACCGTGACCTACCGGACGCATGAGGGCCAGGAGGGAACCATTGAGGCGGAGGCCGTGCTCGTTGGTACGGGACGTTCACCGCGGACCGCCGAGTTGCGCCTGGAAGCCGCTGGTGTCAGTACGGACAACCGGGGCGCCATCGAAGTGGACGAGTACTTGCGCACGAGCCGTCCGCACATCTACGCCGTGGGCGACGTGAACGGTGGCCCCCAGTTCACTTACATCTCTCTCGACGACTACCGCGTCGTCGCCGACCAGATCATGGACACGGGCAAGGGAACTCGGACCACCACCGACCGGGTCGCCGTCCCGTACACCCTCTTCATGACCCCGCCGCTCGGGCGAGTTGGCATGACCGAGAAGGAAGCACGTGCCGCGGGCCGGTCCGTGCGAATCGCGGCAAAGGACGTCGCCGCGCTGATGGCCATGCCCCGCGCGAGCATCGTCGGCGACACTCGCGGAATGATGAAGTTCGTAGTCGACGCGGAGACCGACGAGATCCTCGGCGCGGCTCTGCTCAGTATCGATTCGCAGGAACTGATCAACACTGTGGCGCTGGCAATGCGCACCGGCCTGACCGCCAGCCGACTGCGCGACGGCATCTGGACCCACCCGAGCTCCACGGAGGCGTTCAACGAGGTCCTCGCTGACGTTGTGCGGTGATCTTCCCCTTCCCGGTTCGGGGAAGTCCAGCGGCCCTCCACGCGGCCGGCAGGCCGGCCCGCAACAGGGACACCCACCGCGCCGTGCTCGAGGTGGTCGGGGAGTTCTTCGGACTCTCGCTGCCCAAGGAACAGTTCGTCAGCGGGACGCTGCCCGCCGTCCTGCTGGAGCCGGCGTGATCCGCCGATCACCCACGCACCCCGGATGGACTGCCTCGTCGTCTCCGGCGTCCCTGAGTGAGACACACGTGGTCATGCCGGCCGCGGGCCAGCCTCGCGGTCGGCGACCGGGAGGGAAGACAATGCGGACGCCGGCGTAGCGGGCAGTGCTGGTCTGTCGTCTGACATGCCGGTGATCGACCACGAGTTGGCGTCTCGAAGCCGGTCCCCATCATCGTGAAACGGGCTTATATACCGCGTCGAGGTGCATGAGGGGAGATTCATCTCAGCCGATCCCGCGGCAAGGACAGAACGCCCGGACGTGGGGGCCGGATATGGTTTCCGTTCGTCGAAGTCCTCGCGGAGGGTGTGGGAGAGGGGCTGGGAGAGGCTGTGGCGCACAGGTCCGAGGGCGATCAAGTGGGTGAGGGTGAGCCGGACGCGGCGCTCGTTGATCCTTCGCGGCTGGCGGCTGTGCGTGAGACGGGCTTGTCGGCCGCCGCGGACGCGGGGATGGACCGGTTCGCGCGTCTGGCGGCCGATCTGCTCGGAGCACCGGTGGCGCTGGTGTCCCTTGTCGATGCTGACCGGCAGCTTCTCCCCGGCATGATCGGGCTGGATGATCCGTGGGCGTCGGCGCGGCAGACCCCGCTGACGCATTCGCTGTGCCGACATGTGGTGGGCGGCGGCAGGCCGTTGGTGATTCGCGACGCACGGGCCGATACCCGCACCCGGGAGAGCCTGGCCATTCCGGACCTGGGCGTGGTCGGGTACGCGGGTGTGCCGCTGACGGACAGCGACGGGTATGTGCTGGGCTCGCTGTGTGTGATCGATACCCGGCCGAGGGTCTGGAGCGACCATGACCTGAGTGTGCTGGAGGACCTGGCGGCCGCGTGTTCGGCGGAGCTGCGGCTGAGGGTGGTCTCCCGGCAGCGGGAGACGGCGCGGGCGGAGGCGCGAGAGCTGGCCGGACAGCTGCGTACGGCCTTGGATCGCTCGCAGCTCCTGCTGCGCGCGGCGTACGCGCTGGCCGACACCACCAGCCTGGCCGAGGTCCGCCGGCAGGTCGCCGATCTGGTCACCGGTGGACTCGAGCCACTGTATGTCGGTTTGGTACTGGCCGAGGGCCGTCGACTGCGGCGACTGATCGACACAACCGGCGGCGTGCCGATGGAGAGGGAGTACGAGAACTACCTGCTCACCGACGACTGGCCGACCGCCCGCGCGGCCCGGGAGAACCGCACCGTGATCGTGGCCAGCAGGGCCGAACTGGAGCGTGACTACGCTCCGGAGACGGTCGAGGCATTCTCCAGTCTGGGCCTGGTCAGCGCGGTGTGCGTGCCGCTTCCGGGGACCGACGGGCCGCTGGGCACCCTGGTGCTGGGCTGGGACCACCGGCACGAGATCGACGTTCTGGAGCAGGCCGTTCTGACGGCACTGGCCGGCTACACCGCCCGCGCCGTCGAGCGGGCACTGTCCGTCGATAAGCGGGTGAACGCCGCGCGTCTGCTGCAGGAGGCGATGCTCACCGACCTGCCGGACGTGCCCGGGGTGGAGCTGGCCGCGCTGTACCGGCCGGCCGCGGCGACCGACCTGGTCGGCGGAGACTGGTACGACGCCTACCTGTTGCCGAGCGCCGCAGAGGGAGGCGAAAACTCCCTCGCACCGGCCACCCTGGCGGTCTCCGTCGGGGACATCACCGGCCACGACATGCATGCCGCCACGCTGATGGGCCAGGCCCGCAGCATGCTCCGCCAAGCCGACCTCGACCACCCCGGCCAGGGCCCTGCCCGGTCCGTGTCCGCCTTCGAACACGCCAACGCCCACCTCCGCCTGGACGCCAGCGGCACCCTCATCCACGCCCACCTGCAACGCCGCCCCGCGCCCGACCAGAACGCCTGGGAACTGACCTGGACCAACGCCGGCCACCCGCCCCCGCTCCTGATCGATCCCGACGGCACCGCCCGCCGCCTCGAACAGCACGGCGTCATGATCTACCCCGGCCTGAAAGCCGCGCCCCGCACCGAGCACCGACTGGTCCTGCCGGCGGGCAGTCTGCTGCTGCTCTACACCGACGGCCTCGTCGAGCAGGACCGGCACGACATCGAGCAGGCCACCGGCCGGACCATGCAACAACTCACCGCACAGCGCCACGACCCCCTTCCCACGCTGCTCGCCCGCCTCGCGGACGACATCGCCGGCCCCGCCGCCGCCGACGACATCGCTCTGCTGGCCCTGCGCGTGCCCGGCAGGCCTGGCAGTAAGGCCGGGTCCTGACGCAGCGTCCCTTGGCCCGCGCCCGGCACCGGGACGCGGGTCGGCCCGACTCCCTGCTCCCCGCAGCCGCTGACCCGGATCCTCCTGTTGGTTGGGCCGGGGCGCTGTGTCTTGGGCAGGCAGCCCGGCCGGCGTGCACGACGGCAAGCGATGGGCTGGCTGTCGATGCGATGCTCCCGGGCGCAAGAGGATGGACGATGAGCGGGCGGGGTCCCGGGCCGATCACCGGGCCGGCCCGGGTGCCTGTCTACGTTCCTGGAGAACCAGCAGGCTCACCGTCTGGCAGGCGGCTGACGAGGTCTCCGTGCCGCTGCCGCGGAGAAATACAGCAGGCTCAGTGGTTCGTCTCGACCGATGCTCCCCGCAGAGGTCTATTTGGGAGTCGGAATGACCGTCGATTCCCCGATGCATGTCGAGCTACACGGCGAGACGGAGTCGCGGAACCCTTGCTGCGGAGGGTCAGCCGGCTTCGGGTCCCTGCTGTGGCTAGCCCGCCGCGGCGGGCTCCTGAGCGTCGACGGCGGTGTAGAAGACGGACGACCCCTGCTTCTTCCGCTGGGCATGGTTCTTGGCGACCAGCCCTTCGAGAGTGGTGCGTACGACCGTGGCCTTCACCGTGCGCTCGGGATGGGCTTGGGCCAGCGCGGTGGTGATCTCGGCGGCGGACCGCGGTTCGCTCTGCTGCTTCAGGTATCCGCGGATCACCTCGACGAGAGTCGGCCCAGTGGCGGGCTTGGACGCCTTCGCGGATGAGGCTCCAGCAGGGGACGACTTCGATGACGCCTGCTTCGGCGCGGTCTTCTTGGACGTCGTGGTCTTCGTGTTCGTGGCAGCGGTCTTCTTCGGCTTGCCGGACTTCGAGGCGGCAACGCCCTGGTGAGGTACGGGAACCACGCTTACGCCGGCTTCCTGGGGAACGGGGCTCGCGCCGCCCAGGGCCTGCCGCAGGTTCACCAGCACCGTGTGGTCATGCTGCAGTCCGGCCAACTGCTCCTGCAGTGCCTGGATCTCGCCGCCGATGCGGTCCTGCTCCTTGGTATTGCGTTCGAGGTCGCCCGTGACCTGGGCGGCGTACTGCGACGTCAGTTCCGTGGTGGGGTTCTTGACTTCAGACATGGCTCGAGCCTTTCTGTCAGTCTGCGGGCACAGCAACCGAGGAGGGTGCCGTGTTTGCAGACAGAGAGGTATCTCATCTGAGGTGACTGAATCACCGGCAGGGTAAAGCTACTGCGGTGTGCAGCGGTCCCAGTGATAGTACGCACGAGTGAATGCGAATGTTCGCAGTGAGTGATACTTCACCCACCCGTTCACCGGGAGGAGTTGGATGATGCGAACCGCGTGGCACAGGAACCGCACCCGCGAAGCTGCGTCTGGGGCCACGATCCGGGTGGGTGAACTGGTTGCTTTCACCTCGGCACAGAAGTGGGCCGACCGGGAGGGACGTTCACCGAACCATTGAGGTTGCAGCCCACCACGTCCGTGCCCCGTGCAGGGACGGGCGATTGCAGGACCGTTCAGCAGGCCGGGCCGGCCGACATCTGGACCCTCTTGAGGCGGGCGGAGGATTCCGTGACGGCGGTGTAGCCCGGGTTGTCGCTCGCTCACGCCGCTTGCTGGCAGTTGCCGGGTTCCGTCGGGGAGGCTCGCTCCAGTCACGTGAACGGGGACTCGCTCGTCGCCGAATCGTAGTTCCCCAACTCCTCCGCGTCGGCGAGGACGCCAGGCACTTTCTCCCATGTGCGAGCCCCAGAAGGGGACGAACACTCTGTCGTGATGTCCGAAAGGGCTGAGTCAGAAATGGTGATTGACCTGCGGAGAAGGCCGATCGAGACGCTCGATGACTTCTGGGACGCCGTGGCCGAGCCTTGCGGATTGCCGGAGTGGTTCGGTCGGAACACGGAAGCCTGGCGGGACACGATCCAGACGCGGGGCATCTCCGAGGCCATCGACGGCTACGACGTCCTGGTCGTGCATGTGGACAAACGGGGGGGTGCCTGTCTCCTCGGTCAAGGTGGACGGGGGGGCTGGTCCGGGCGACTGGAACGATGTGCCTGAGCATGCTGATGATCAGGTTGGCGAGGGTGTCTCTGCGGATCTCGCGGTGTTTTTCCGGAACGCTGACGACGGTCGTCCGGTGAAGATCGCTGCTTTCGTGTGTGGGTGCGGCGGCCGGGTGTTCTTCGTGTCGGTGAATGCGTCCGGAGCGCAACGGAAGTGCTCTGGCTGCGGCAGCGGTGCGTTCATCGCGGATGGCGAGGAGTACGGGAACGAGGAGTCCTGATCTGACCTACCACCATGATCTGGAGCTCGTCTTCGGCGATCCAGTCTTCGTCCGATGGCGGTCGAGCTTCCAAGATCCGGCGTTCCGTGCCCGTCGCCGGCCGAGTTGCTGGACGTTGCATGTCATTTGACTGCGCTCGCGCAAGAGCGCCCCGCGGCGCGTGGCTGCGGGGCGCCTTGTGGAGCTCTAGTCGATCGCCTCCCCGTTGCGCGTACCGCCATTGCAGGTGTTGCTGACGAGATCGGGCATTCCTCCGCCCTGCTTGCATTCAGAAGGCGTCACAAAGGAGTGGGCGCCCTGCGCGGTGGCAGTGACGGCGCCTGTGAGGCCGAGTCCGGCGAAGGCTGCTGTGGCGATGACGGTGGCGAGCGTTCGTCGAATGCGCATGTGGTTTCCCTTTCGCGGATTACCTCGATTGGGGCACTTGCCAGCTTGATCTTCACCCATGTGGGTGGCACGCCATGTTGAGCCATTCGGGTGACAGTGCTGTCGGGTGGCGCCGGTGACGTAACCCGCCGGGCGAGCCCCGATGGGCGGTGACAATGCGCCCCGGTCGCGGGGTGCGAGGGCTACAGGCGGAACACCCCCGCCTGTGCGGGGACCACATCCACGCCCTTTGCGGGCCGGAGTCGGCGCCCGGATCACTCCCGCCTGCGCGGGGATGGTCCCCGAGTCCTGAACATGGGTGCTGAAGGGTGAGCCGGCGGGCGTGGACGGCGAGCGCCGCGTCCGGCTGTCTGGGAAGCTGCAGCACTTCGGGGCGGTCACCATCGGCCAGCAGGAAGGCCGCCTGGCCGGCGTCACCGACACCGCCGCCCGCATCATCGGACAGCCCCTTCAGACGGTCGAGAACTTCATCGACGAGCACCGCTCACGGTTCGAGCTCCCCTACGCCGTGCCGACGGTCTGAGGCAGTGTCCCGCGTCGCGGTGCAGCCGATCGAGGATTGCGCCGTCCGTTACGACACCCGTGACGATCACTGTGGTGACGGCAGTTTCCAAGGCGTGCCGCTGAGGCGGGTTGAGTACCGGAACCGGCCGCGACACGTCACCGCGCTGCGCACCTCCGGCCACTTGATCGCCTGCACCGTGTCGCAGAACGCCATCGGGCCCGGGGCGCTCATGGTGCTGGCCTGGACAGTGGATCCGGACCGGTCCGCAGGCCAGCCGCACGCGGCGACATATCCGAATTGCACATTCAGTCGATGTCACGGGTGCCACCCGAAGGAGGAACTCGCGGTGGGCCGGAAGCACCGCATGCGCAGGCAGCCTGCGGTTCTGCCGTCCGCGCGCCCCGTTGTGACGTGCAGGGCCCTCGCCGATGGCTCGTGATCAGCTAACGGTGGCCACGCCCGCCTGCCGCGCGGGAGGAGACGGGCGGATCGGCTTCGAGTGCGCAGATCCGCTCAACGTCCGCACCCTCCCGAGCCCGACTCCTGGCCACCCGGCGCCCTTCGCGTTGCATAGTCATAGCCCACACCCGTGTCGGCGCCAGCGACTGATGGACATGGCGAGTCAGGGGGCTGGGTCGGATTGTGCCCAGCCGGCGCGGTAGGGATGGGTGCCGAAGTGGTCGGCGAAGTCCTGGTCGGCGTGCATGCTGTCCCGTCCGCCCTGGATTCGCGCGGACGCCCAGGTGAGCACCTGCGCCCAGAGCCGGCCGTCGGGGTGCCGCGACCGGCCGGCGGCAGTACTGAAGTCGTGCAGTACCTGTGAGGAGTTGAGCTCGCGGGCGGCGACGGCCGCGCGGATCTCGCGATACTCGGCCTCGGTGCGGAGGCGGTGACACGGGCAGCAATGACCTGCCGGGACCGACCCGCACAGTCCGGCGTCTGTGCCGCTGGCGGTCTGGCCGGTGCATGCGGCGGGATCGGCGTCCGAGCACGTGCACCGGAGGAACGTGCGGACGTTGTACCACTCGAGGTGTTTCCGGTCGCTGCGGCAGAGCAGAGGGGATCGCTCCATGGGCTGCGGCCTCCTGGTCGTACTCGGAGATCTGGGCAGGTCGAACGGCAGCCTTGGCCAACATTCGCGGTCCAAGCACTGGTGTGGTGGGTGCGGCCGTCTGGATGGTCAGGGGTTCAGTGGCGGCCCGGGGCGATAACCCCGTGCGGGTCTAGGGCGCGCTCGAGCCGACCGCGCAGTAGTGCCTCCGGCTTCGTTCCGGTTGGCGTCGTGGGGTGGTCGATGTCAGTGCGGTAGACGGTGAATCCTTCGCGTGTGAAGGCCTCGTGCAGGCGGTCGAGGGTGCGGTGGGCGTCCCGTACCGCCGTCGGGTTCTCGGGTGGGAAGCCGAGGGTGACGACGTGGTCGAGGGCATCGGGGTCGAGCACGTTCATCGTGATCCCCGGCGGTGTTGTCGCTCCCGCGAGGCACTCGCGGGTCAGGGCGGCCGCCCTGCGTACCGCGGTGCCCTCGAACGGAACGATGGGCAGGAACAGCAGCAGCCCGCGGGCCCGGTCCAGGCAGCGCGCACAGTGCCCTGTCTTCCGCAGGAAGAGCGTGTCGTGCGGGTCGGCACCACCCGCGTAGGCATGCTGCACCCATCGGTCGGCGGCCGCGTCCGGCCCAAGGGCCAGCCCCCTCTCCCTATTGCGCAACCGATCGGTGATGATCTCGGTCGCCGCCCGCACCAGGTCCTGGTCCCCGGCCAGACAGACGTGGGCGAGGTAGCGGCCTGGCGTCCCGTACGTCCGTGCGGCCACCGGGTCGTAGATCTTCGCGTTCGGGGGGATCAGTCCCTGCTCGGTCCACTTCCTCAGGGTGTCCACCCCGCGCTCGGGTTTCCGCTCGTCCAGGAGCAGCGGCAGGACGCGGACGGCGGCCGGGCGGGGCAGGAGGCGGACGACGGCCGCGGTGACGACCGCCCAGGAGGACTGGGTGAACAGATGGTTCAGGGAGGGGCCCCGCCCGTGCGGGCGCACCACCGCCCCCGCGGTGCCCGGCCACCAGCCCGTGCGGGCTGTGGTGCCGTCGGCGAGGACGAGTTCGAGGCCGGCCAGGTCCTCCGCCCGCCCCTGTTGCAGGCCGACGCCCCGTTCCAGCACCCCGCCGATCACCGACGTGTGCTGGGAAGAACCGGTGAGGTTCACGATCCGGGAGGTCCCGGTGAGGTGCGCGGCGAGCCGTCCCTGGGTGACGCCCGGTTCCACGATCGCGTATCCGCGGCGGACGTCGGTCTCTCGGATCCGGTCCAGTCCCGAAAGATCCAGGACGATGGCGCCGTCGCGAACCGGAGTGCGCGAGCCCAGTCCCCAGTTGAGACCGGTCGAGACAGGATGCAGGGCGACATCGCCCGTGCCGGCGGCCCGCACCGCCGCCACTACCTGGGCGACTGTCGTGGGCCTGGGCGCCGTGGCGACCGTCCGGGCCTTGAACCGTCCCGTCTCCACATCGGGCCCCTGCTGGAGAGGGACCACGTCGCGGCCCGTGCCCGCGGAGCCGGTGGCGCAGGAGGCACAGACCGCGGCCCGCGCCGGCGCGGGCGCCTGCGTCTGGGGAACACCGGCGGGATGCGGCTCGTCCGCGACGCGGACGCGGGGGTCGGACTCGGAGAAGGACACCGGGGGCTCCTGGATCGTGGGAGTGAGCTTCTCAGCCGCTCGCAGGCCAGCCTTGGACGCCGAGCCGCAGGGCCCAGGTGCCAGAGGGGTGGCGAGAACAATGCACCCACGCGGGTGGCACCAGAGGCTTGGGAGGTTTCCGGGCGAGCCGGCCGTCGAAGTCCATCATGCGTACCGCGGGGCCGGCTTTCGACCTGCGGGGGAGCACACGGCTGGGTATTGGTCAACTTGTGCAGTCCGGGCCGGGTGCGAGTTGCCGCAGCCGCTGGTCCGCGAGTTTTCGTGCCGCCACGACACCGCTCTCGGGCGCCGTACTCTCCACGGACTGAGTACGCGACGTCGGGTCTTCGGCCCGCGTGCGCGGTACGGCCGTCCCGGTACGGGAATCCGGTGCTGAGGGGTTTTGGCCGACGGCGGGTCGGCCGGCACCCTGCCGGGACTGGGCCATCAGGAGGCTGGGTTCGGTGGAGCCGCCGAACCGGTCGCAGACCCACACGTGAGCGTCGTAGAGCTGGCTCACGCCCGCGTGGACGGCCTCGGCCGACCTCGGTGCCATACGGTCCAGCCCGCCGCCGTTCTTCAGCGCGCGCATGACGGACACGAGATGCTGGTGGTCGCGGGTCTGCAGGCCGCTGAATCCGGCGTTCACGGCGGGCGGCACCATCGTGTCCCGAACCTCGCCGTACCAGTGCGGAGGGAAGTCGGCGGCATAGCGCATGCAGGTAGAGGCGCTGCGGCACAGCCAGGTGAATTCCCGCACCGCCTCTTCCTCCCGCGCGGTGCCAGCCGCCTCGTCCACCCCCGACAGGGCCGAACTCAGCAACTGCAGTACGACGAAGAAGCGCTGATGCCCGATCAGCCAGCGCAGATGTGCCGCCGCGGAGGCATCGGCGGGCGCCCACTCGCGGCTCTTGACGGACAGTGACAAGCCGCCGGTGAGGAAGGCGGTGACACCCAGCAGCTCTTCAGGTTCACCGCCAAGTGTGGTTCCGGATGCTGCCAGGTCCATCCGTACGAGCAGATCGCTGACGAGGACAGCCGTGGCAAGGAGAGCGGTGCTGTCCCCCTGGACCCGCTCCACCGCGAAGTGCCGGTCGTGGATGCGGCTGCCGGCCGGAGGCTCGAGGACAACCTGGCCGCCGCCCCTGTGTCCCGTCGCCCAGTCCAGCAGCCTTCGCCGGGCTTCCGCTGCACTTGTGTCGTCGCTCATGGCCGCTTCGTACGTCATGGGTGCCCGTTCGAGCAGGGCGGTCAGGGACCGCCCGACAGCGGCCGTGCCGGCGGACAGTTCGTTGGGGAGCGGGAGCCGAAGCGTGGTCGACTCGTCGAATTTTGTACCTCGAGGCACGGAATCTCCCACAACAGAGTGTTACGTCACGCATTGACGGCACTACTGTAAGTGGTCGCACGGAGTGCTTTGATCCACCGCCTTCCTTGATCGGAAACCACGATGTCGACCATGCCCCTGGCCCCCGGCCTCGCCCCGTCCGCCACCACGCCCGTCCCCACACCCATCCCATTGATGGAACTCACCACCGGGTTCTGGCGGTTCAAAGCGCTGGCCGCCGCTGTCGACCTCGGCCTGTTCACCACGCTGTCCGGGCTCCGCGACGCCAACGCGGCCGAACTGACCGCGGCCCTGGATCTCGACCCCAGGCCGGCCCGCATGCTCCTGGCGAGCTGCACCTCTCTCGGCCTGCTGGTGCGCGAGAACAGCCGCTACCGCAACAGCGACACAGCGGAGCACTTCCTCGTCGAAGGCCGACCGCACTGGTTCGGCGGCTTCGTCCGGTACTCCGACCGGCACGCCTATCCCGCCTGGCACCAGCTGCAGGAGGCCCTGCGCACCAACCGCCCCACCACCTGGGACTCCGCCGCCCAGGAGTCCGCCTTCGTCACGGCGGACCCCGCGATCCTCGAGGACTTCTGGGGAGCGATGTTCACGCTCTCCTCCTTCACCGCCGACGCCCTTGCCGATGCCCACGACTTCACGCCGCACCAGCGTCTCCTCGACGTGGGCGGCGGCACAGGTGCCTTCCCGATCGGCCTGTGCCGCCGCCATTCGCACCTCAAGGCAACCGTCCTGGACCTCCCACGCATCACCGCGATGGCCCGCGAGAGGATCGCCACCAACGGCCTCAGCCACGCTGTCGCCACCCACGACGGCGACTTCCTCACCGACCCGGCCCTCCCTACAGGCCACGACGTGATCCTGCTCAGCATGATCCTGCACGACTGGGACGAGGCCACAGGCCGCGCCCTGCTCGCCAAATGCCACGCGGCCCTGCCGCCGGGCGGCGCGGTCATCATCTGTGAACTCGTCCTCGACGACGACGAGACCGGACCGGCTCCTGCCGCGCTGATGGGCCTGAACATGCTGATCGAGACCCGATCCGGCCACAACTACACCCACGGCGAATACACCGACTGGCTGACCGGTGCTGGATTCACCGACACCATCACCGTGCCACTCGTCGCGGCCGGGGCGAACGCCGCCATCATCGCCCGCAAGCCGTAGCGGCCCGTCGAAGTACGAGTGAGGGGCATGCGATGAAATTGCTACCCAGCAGGCTCCTGGATTCGATCGAGGATCAAGGGCGGAAGACTCCCCCCTTCTTCGCCGGCAGTGGACGGCAGCATGCACGGTAGGTTCGTGTTCTCCGAGGAGGTTCCGGAGAGTGGAGAGGTCACTCATACCGTGACCTTTTTCATCCACTGCTCGAGTGATCAATTTCTGTTTTGGCTTCGCTGTATCGGAGTTGAACAGGTGGGGTGGAGCGGTACGAAGTATGGCGCCGGCATGGGCGTATGACTGACCTGATCACCAATGAGCGGTGTGCATCGCGAAGTCGCAGGTCGCGGGTCTGGTGTGAATGACGAGTGAGGTACTCGCGCCGGTCGGCGGCCAATGACCTCGGTGTAGACCACTGGGTGGGTCCGGTTCCGGTGGGATGCCTGGTTCGGCTGCGCCTGCAGCTTGCCCCCGCCTACGATCCGTCGCCAGGTCGGCACGCCAGGTGATCGTGGGAGGGCGCGGGATGCGGGAGCGGCAGTGGACCACCGCTCGCCGGTGCGAACTGGACGCCCTCGCAAAGGAGTTGGTCAGGAAGATTCAGGAGGTCCAGGTCGAGCGGGACGAACTGGCGATCGCAGAGCGGGTGTTGAACCGCCTGGCTGAGCAGGTCCAGGCCGACGCCGGGACTGTCACTCCGGTATCGGTGAAGGTGGCCGGGCGGGCAGTCCTGCTCATCCCGCAGCGCGTCGACGCGGCCGATGAGGGCGCGCTGCCCGGCGACTACCGCAAGATCCTGACGATCGGGCGGGAGGCCGGCGGCCCGGTGCAGCTCAGGGCCGTTGGCGAACGGCTGGGCCTGTAGGCATCGGTGCGCGGCAAGCTGGAGCCAGGCGAAGATGACCAAGCTCGCCGACCGCGGCTGGCTGCACAAGCGTCCCGACGGCAGGTTCACCGCACGCGCGCAGGCGTAGGGAGGCGTGCGCCGACGGGGCGTAACTCACGAGCCCCGGGTGACAGTTGCGTTTGGTGCTCGCCCGGGATCCACTTCGGGACACCTCCGCTTGCGCGGATCGACAGCGGGGATCTTCGCCCGCTTGGGCGTGAGCGGGACACCTCCGCTCACGCGGAGTCGACAACAGGTCGCACTGTCAGGGTAGGGGCGGGAACGGGACGCCTCCGCTCGCGCGGAGTGGACAAAGGTCGGCGGGCCACGCCCATGTTCGGCTGCGGGATACCTCCGCTCGCGCGGAGTGGACGGCGAGGTCCCCTCCGGCAAGGGCCTGGGAAAATTACGGTCAAGGCGGGCATGGTCGGCGGTGAGGGAAGTCGCTACGCCGAGCGCTGGCAGTTCGGGGACTGTCCTCGCGCGCAAAGCAACTCATACCGCTCCCCACACGCGCGACGATGGTCCCGAGCAGGAGCGATGACCGCGCGGTTCGTATAAACCCGCAGCCAGATATGCGGCAGCTCCCGGACATGGCTCGCGGTCAGGCCGCGTGAAGGTGGGCATTTCTCCACGTGGCGTGCACAGGCTAGTACCGATGTACCTCGAGCTTCGGCAGCGGATGCTGGAAGACAGACCGGTTCCTCGCCCTCGAGGTGATCACAATGACTTCCACTCTTCCCACAGTCGCCAGGGCCGATGGTCCGTCCACCCTTGATGCGTTCCGGGTCACCCAGCAACTGGTGGACTCCGCAGTGCCCGCCGTGGCCGACATTGCGGTCGTCGAGGTCGCAGAGAGTGCTCTCTGTGAGCACACCGCTTTGTCCCAAGCCTGCGCCGAGGTCGGTTTTCGCCGCGCTGCCTTCCGTGGTGTACACCACGCCGAATGCGCCTACCGCATCGGTGAGGCCTGCCCTGTCCCTTCCGGCACGCCCTACCGGCGCAGCATCAGGGACATGAGGCCGCGGATCGTCTCCCAAGTTCCTGAGCGGGCCCCGTGGCTAAAGCGCGACCGGGTCCGGGCTACGGTGATGCGCGAAAACGGGGTGCACTCGCTCATGGTGTTTCCCCTCACTGCGAACCGTTCGGTTCTCGGGCTCGTGGCCTTCTACCGCCGCAGAGGGTCCGCGCCGTTCCGGCAGACCGACCTGCGGGCAGGGGCAAAGCTTGCGCAACAAGCTGCCCAGACCCTCGGTGCCATCCACCGTGACCTGCAAGAGCAGGGGATGGGGCGTCGCTTCCAGCACATCCTGCTGGCGCAGCCGCCCCACCTGACCGCCATCGAAGACGTCAACGGTCACGTGCCCGAGAAGGGCGCTCCCGGCGGATGGTTCGACGTCATCCGCCTCCCCAGCGCTCGAGTGGGGCTGGTGGCGGGATTCTGCGGCGGTCGCGGCATCGCCGCGGCCGCCGCCATGAGCCAGCAGAAGGCACAGATCAGAGCATTGGCGGCACAGGACATGGACCCTGGTGAGGTCCTGACCCGCAGCCTCGAACCATCCGCTCACGAGCCCGACGCGCAGGATCCACCCTCAGCGGAGGTGCACTGCGTGTACGCGGTCTACGATCCGGTGACCCACCGCTGCACCGCGGCCCACACCGGCCTGGCCCGTTTGACGGTAGTCGACGCCGGCGGTGCGCGATCCATTGTTCCCTCCGCCCAGGCGCCCACCGACCTCGAGAGGTGTGATGTCACCGAACTCGACGTTCCTCCAGGCAGTCTGCTGGCCCTGTCTTGTGCCGACCCTGATGAACTTCACCAGAGTGCGCCCGGCGATCACACGCCAACGACGCCAGCTGTCACACTCACAGCCCGAGCACGAGCTACGGAACCTACGGATATTGCGACGTGGGGTCTACCCAACGAACCATCCGCGGTTGCTGATGCTCGTGCCCGAGCAGCCGCACAGTTGACGTCCTGGGGGCTCCCGGATCTGTCCTTCACCGTCACCTTGGTGGTGAGCGAGTTGGTCACGAACGCGATCCGCTACTCCACCGGTCCGATCCAACTCCGGCTGATCCGCGACCACGCCTTGATATGTGAGGTGTCGGACACCAGCCGAGCGGCACCGCACGCCGGTGAACCAGCGCCGAGCGAACAAGGTGGGCGGGGCCTGAGCATCGTCGCCCACCTCACTCAGGGATACGGCACGAGATACACAATGTCCGGCAAGATCGTCTGGACAGAACTGAGCCTCTACGGTGCCGATTCCTGATGCCGTCCATCAAGCGGCGAGGTGGGGGCATCTAGAGACGATCGAGGTCGATGGCCAGGAGAACTGGGGGGAACCTGGAAGTTGTCCTGTGCATGTGCAAGGTAGATCTGTTGGAATGGCGGGCGGTCGCCCCGGCGGGGGAACGACCAGGCGACCGCTCTGGCCTGCCACTGGCGACGACAGCGGCAAGAAGCCACCTTTCGCAAATCCCACAAGGAGAGGCGCCTCACGCATTGTGCACCGTGATGCACCGAAGGTAGTTCCGCGGGGGCGTGGGTGGGGTGAGGAGTTGGGTGCCGGCGGCGGGGTCGTGGACGCTGGCGGCGGTGACGGCCAGCAGGAGGCCGAGCGTGTCGGTGGCGATGTGCCGCTTGCGTCGGATGATCTTCTTGGCGGGGTCGATACCTTGGCTGGTCAGGGGGACGCTTTGGGAGGTTTCGATGCTTTGGTTGCCGATCAGGCAGGCGCCGGCTTCACTGAGGGCTTTCAGCGTTGCGTCTCCGGGCTGAGGACGGCTTTGGTGATGACGCTCATGCGGTTGGGGCTGATGCGGGATCTGTGGAGAAACTGCGGGCCGATCTCTCACAGCGCCGGTGCCCTCTTCGCGACCGGCCCGGCGCAGGGCGGCGTGCCGCCGCATGAGCGCGCCCGCGTACGCAGCTGGCGTGATCTGCGCTGCCACACGCCGTAGTTCCGTGGCGGTCGCCCGTGCCGCCTCGACCGCGCGACGCAGTTCCGCAGGCTCCATGGTGTTCTCGGACGACGTGGTCGTCGTCCACGACTCGGACCGCGTCGCGCTGCGCCTGCTCTCGTGCGATGTACTGGTCCGGGTGGCGCCGCCGGGGCAACTGGACGACTCCGTGTTCGAGGCACTGGAAGTGATCGAACGGAGCCAGGATGCGAAGCGGGCGCAGGCGGCGGTGTGGACCCCTGAACGAAGCAGTCCGCGACTGCCGCCCCAGTTTCCTCTCCTTCACCGACGACCAGACCTTCTGAAGCCATTCGCTATCCAGTCGCCGTGTTCACCACGGGCACGGTTCGCGGGCCGATGTCACGATGCTGCTGGGTGACCGCCCCGCACTGCACACGGCACCCCGCGCCGTACGCGGCCTCAGCCCCCGAGCAGGCCGCGCACGGCGCCAACTCGAGCGAGCCCGCCGCCGCGGAACCGGGCCGCCAACTCCCCGCCCAGCGGCACACTGCTCACACCCAGTCCCCGGCGCAGTGAAGAATCCCTGACCGGCCGGCTCCGGCCGGTTGCGGAGAAGGAAGCTAACCGCCTGCCGAGCCGCGAACGCGCCGCAGGTGAGCACGCGTTCGCGAACTTGAAGTCCTGGCGCCTCTCGCCAAAGTCTGCGTGAACACCCGCCACGCCACCACCCTCCTTCGGGCCCTCCTGGTCCTCGCGAGCACCGAAGTCAAGAGGTGACCGACGATCTCCCCGCGACGACCACGCTCCCGACGGGCGCGAGTGCATCACTCCCGACCCACACCAGCCACATGACCTGCGAAATCAGGATGAAAACTTCTCACGGGCATCGAACCGCCACGGCTGTCTGCCGGGGGGGTGCGCCTGAGCCTGCGGCGCCCGCACGGAGCGCCATGCTCCACGTGCTCCCGCCCCGCTCCAAAAGGGGTGCGGCGTCGTGCATCCCGGCGGTGCGGCCGAGGTGGCCGCGTGTGTGGGTGGCACCCGCTGGCGGCGAGCGCCCCCTATGCCCTGTGTTCAACCCATCGTGGAGTTTAGGTGGATTCGACCCCTGCTGACTGTTCGCCGCCGTGAACATAGCCAACCGAGAGGACTCCGCTTCGACGGAGCTCACGGAACGAGAGGACATGCGTATGCGAGGCAAGCAGGCGATCGGCGCGGGCGTTCTGGCACTGGCCCTGGTGTCGGGACTCGGCTGGGCCGCCCAGGCCACCACCAGCGAATCCGCCACCGGTCAGGAAGTTGCGGCCCAGGCACCGGCACGGGCCGCGGTCGTGGACGGCTATCAGATCGTCCAGCTCCCCAACGCCGGCGTGCCCAACTTCCAGCGCCGCACCCTTTACTGCCCGGCGGGCAAGAAGGTCATCGGGGGCGGCGCCGAGGCCCAGGGCAACGGGGCGGTCCTGGTCGGCAGCTTCCCCACCCCGGACGGCACCGGCTGGATCGCCCTGGGCCGCCAGGACGGCTACTCCACCGTCGGCATCAGCGTGTACGCCATCTGCGCCACACCCTGACCGGCCGACCGACCCTGACGCGGGGGTGCTTCCTGTCGGCCGGCAGGAAGCACCCCCTGCGTTCTGACGATCCGCCGGTCTTGTCGGTCTGCTGGCCGCGGTGGGCGGCGCGGAGGCGGGCGCCCTCGTAACAAGCAGGACGGCCCCGCGTGCGCCGGACCTGGTGAGGCGTGACTTCACGGCGGACACGCTCAACACCAAGTGGTGCCGCGGCATCACGTACGCCGCCGTCGGATCGGACTGGCTGTATCCCGCCACGGTCATCGACATCCGCTCGAGGCGCGTGATCGGCGCCCCGTGCTCGTGGTCCTCGCGTTGCGGACCGCGACCCCGAGCCCTTCGAGCGGCCCGACGCGCTCGATCTCGCGCGACGTGACCTTCAGCACTCGGGCTACGGCCACGGCGTCCACTACCGCCTGGGCCCGCCGCTCGCCCGGTTGGAGGGACAGACTGTGCTCGGTACGCTCCTCAACCATCTCTTCGGCGTCAACTCGCGGTGGATTCGACAGGTTTGAGTTAGTGCGCAGGGCCAATTATGTACGGATTGCGTCCACTTCCAGTGGAGTTCGCCCTGGTCAAATAGGACACGATCGGTGCATTGGCGACCCTTCGGCGGTCGCGCCGAAGCGGTGATTCCGCGTACCGGAAGGGCGACCCTGGGGCCACCGGAAGGTGACGCTCCATCAAATCTGTGATCTTCGCGTGATCGGTACTGCATCGACTTGTAACCAGCGTTCGTGTGTCGCTACCTTCACCTCAACGCGGCACCTGCGCACTCACTCGGCAGGAGCCGCGGTGCTCCCTGCTGTCGCTCGAAAGGCTTTTGCATGCTCTCCGGGAACGGCCGTCACCGTCGCCCTCGCCAGGCTCCGGCTCTCATCGTCGCCGCAGGGGTGACCGGATCGGCGATCGTCATCCCGCTGCTCGCCGCGGCGAGCGCGAACGCGGCCGACGGGACCACCTGGGACCGGGTGGCACAGTGCGAGAGCGGTGGCGCGTGGAGCGCCAACGAAAGCAACGGGTACTACGGCGGCCTCCAGCTCGACCAGGGCAACTGGGAGGCGCACGGCGGCCTTGAATACGCCCCGACGGCCGACCAGGCCAGCCGCTCGCAGCAGATAGCCGTCGCCGAGAAGGTGCTCGCCGACAAGGGCCTCGCGGCCTGGCCGGCGTGCGGGCCGCTCTCGGGGCTCACCAAGGACTCCGGCGGCGTCAGCGTCGACACGGGCGTGGCCGGCGACTCGTCGAGCGCTGGCGGCCACTCCGATTCGTACATTCCGTCCGGCCTGGCGACTTCGCCCGGCGCGTCTTCTTCGAGCGATTCGTCGGGCTCTGGCGACCCCTCCGACGCGGCTGGCAGTGCCGCCACGTCCAGCGCTTCGCAGAGCTCCGACGGCTCGGACACGGCGACCGGCAAGAGTGACGAATCATCCAAGTCGGGACAGGGGGAGGCATCTTCGACCCCCTCCGGATCGTCGAGTTCTGGGGTTGGGCGACACCGCGGTGAGGGTACGGAGAGTACGGCCGACAGTCGGACCGGCAACTCCACGGGGCGCCATGCCGCGAGCCCCGAGGCTGACGCCTCCGACACCGGGTACGTCGGAGAGGTCAGCGGGAACGGCGCCTTTGGCTTCGGAAGCGGATGGGGTGACCTGTCCAAGGTGGACACGGGGTCGGGCGACAGTGGTTTCGGCTCCCTCATTCCGGGTCGAAGCATCGCGGACACGCCCGAAATGGCGCAACAGTAGGGGAAGTTGGCCACCCGGTCGGCTGTGAAATATCCCAACCCCTCCCACATGGCGGGCGCCCCGTCGGACTTGAGTGCACCGACGAGGGCGCCAACGCGGAACTGCCCCGCGGTGGCGAAGCAGTGACTGGGCGGCTCGTGCCGGATCACTGTCGAGATCGAGCAGTTGGACAGACGTGGCAGCCGTGTCGTCCGACTGCCCCGCGCCGGCTCGCATCAGATGTGAACGTGACCGATACCGGCGAGGCCCTGTGACTCCGCCCGTCCCTATGGCGAGGACGCGAAAGCCCAACCCGACGCCGCCGTTGAACTGTCCCGCAAGCTACAAGGCGTCTCCCGGCGGGAACTCGGGATCGCGGTCAAGGCGCTCAACTACCCAACCGACAGAGCGCCTTCGCGTGCACACCGACAGTGCCACCACTGCCTTCGGGGCCCTTGCCTCCGGAGTTCTCGTCCTTGCGTACCTGTGGGTCGGTTACCAGGTGGTGGTGCGCGATCACGTCGTATCCTGCGTGATCTTCCGCGGAATCCCCGTCACCTCCATTTTTACCCTCGAAAAGGTCCTTGGGGCCGAGACTCCCGCCCTCCTAGGCCACGGACGATGGCTCAACGCCGCTCAGACCGAGGGCCAAACGCAAACCCCGCCGGCTGTGCCGCAGCCGGCAACGTCCCCAGAAGCGGTTCCAACGGGCCCTGCCGCCTCGCAGTAACTCTGACCGGCTTGACGTGGCTGTGCCGTCAGGGGACAGCGACCAGCGGGCGTCTTACAAGAACCCCCCAGTAAGGGGCGACCACTTATGAAACACCCGGCCAGGCTGATCGACTCGAAACGCTTGGTCTTGCCTGCCTCCGAGCCCGAGGGGTCCGGAGCTTCCGTTACGCCGTGACAACGTCGTGGGCGTTCGTCGGGTGACCTCTTGACCATGTCGTCAGCCAGGCCCAGTGGCTCCTCACTCCATTCCCAGGCCGCCTCCGGGGTCGCCTGCGAGGTCACCAGGACCTCCTGATGCAGCGGGCGACGGCAGGTAGTCGTCGACGGTCACGGAGTTGTAGAGACGTGCGCTCTGGGTGGTGAGGCGAACGAGGGCGCGGCTGGGGCCTGCGGGCAGGGCGGAGATCAGGCGGGCTCCCTGGGCCAGTCCCCACACGCCGAGGCGGGACATGGGGATCAGGGTCTTCGCCGCGCTCAGCGCTGCCGCGCGGCTGCCGCGCACGTGCTCCGTCATCACACGCTCGTAGGCGGGGAAGGCGCGCTCGTGGTCGCCGCCCGCCCGTGCCAGCTCTCCCGCGAGGACGTACGCACCGACGACGGCCAGGCTGGTACTGCCGCCGACGGCCGGACCGGGGCAGTAGCCCGCGTCGCCGACGAGCGTCACCCTCCCCTGCGACCAGGTGTCCATGCGGAGCTGGGTGATCGAGTCGAAGTAGAACGCGGGAGTGTGGTCGAGTTCGTCCAGCCAGCGGTCAACGTGGGCGTGCATGCCGGCGAACGCACCGCGCAGCAGCTCTTTCTGCCGGGGTACGTCGTGGTGGTGGTAGTCGAGCTCGGGCTCGCTCCGGAACAGGAACAAGGCCCGCGCGTCGCCCAGGTGCGGCGCGCCGTACATGCCGGCAGTGCGGCCGACGCCGACGTGGATGAGGAGCTCGCGGTCGAGGTCGGAGATGTTCGGCAGGGTCAGGACCCCGAGGTAGGCCCCGATGAAGGCGTTGTAGCGGGACTCGTCATCGAAGACGAGGCGCCGTACGTTGGAATGCAGCCCGTCCGCGCCGACGACGAGGTCGAAGCGGCGCGGCGCAGCGTTTTCGAACCGCACCTCTCCGTCGGGCGAGATCGCGGTGATCGAGTCGCCGAAGACGTACTCGACGTCGTCGCGTGCTGCGTCGTAGTAGATCTCGCTCAGGTCGTCACGCATGATCTCGACGTGCCGGTCGGAGGTGCCGCTGAAGATCTTGGAGAGGTCTGCCCGGACGGGACGCCGTGAACCCTCCCGGTAGACGGTCATCCGGTTGGTGCCGGTGGCCCGTTCCTCGACACGAGGGAGCACGCCCATCTTCTCCGAGATGTCCATCGCGGGCCGAAACAGGTCGACCGCGTGGCCGCCGGTCTTCCGCAGAGCCGGCGCGCGCTCGACGACCGTGACGCAGAAGCCGTGCCTGGTGAGCCAGTAGGCCAGAACCGGACCGGCGACGCTGGCACCGGAGACGAGAATCCGCAGGGCACCCCTCCTCCTTTTCATCAGTCCACCCTTACGGCGTGCATCGAGGTGAAGGCCAGCAGAGGGGTAGCGGCCCGTGGAGGATCCTCGAGCAGGGGCGAGTGTCCGAGACCGAGCAGGAACTCGATCTTCGCGCCTGGAACGGCGCGGTAATCGTTGGCGGATGAGGATCGCCATCTGAGGTCATCCTCACCGAAGATCACCAGTAGCGGTTTGCCCAGGACCGTCAGCCGATCCGGCAGCGTCCGCTGCTCCAGGTAGGCGCGGGTGGCCCGCATCGTCGTGGTGAACGTGTGGTGGGTCATTCGGCGCACATCGTCCAGGAGCTCCTCCGGGATCCGGTAGCCCGCGCGGCTGAAACCGGTGCTCGCGATCCGACGGAGCTGCTCGTCGGTCGGCGGCCACTGCGTGGGACCGGTTGCGCCGGGCTCCGGTGCGATGAAGGCGTCCAGGCTGGGTCCGGTGTTGACGAGCGCGAGCGCGGTCACCAGGTCGGGCCGCTGTTCGGCGAGGGCGATGGCGACCACGCCGCCGCTGGAATGACCGACGACCACGGCGTGCTCGACGCCGAGCCGGTCCAGCGCCACGCCTGCCCGATGTGCCTGGTCCGGGATCGCGTAGCTGCGGTCGGCCGGTTTGGCCGACCGGCCGTGCCCGAGCAGGTCGATCCGGATGACGCGGTGAGATCCGGTCAGCAGCGGAACCATCGGGTCCCACGAGCGGGTCGAGGATGCGGTCCCGTGGATGAGCAGGAGTGCGGGGGCGTCGTGGGGGCCGTCCTGGCACACGTAGATGTCGCTGTCGTCCAGCGACAGGGTTGAACTCTCGGGGGTTACGGCGCCGCCGTTCACGTACTGATCACGGTCAGAAACATTCATGAGCCCACTGTCTCCGCCGGGACGAGCCGGTGGATTGGACGAATGTTCCCCTCAGTCGACTCACGTAGCATGAGCTGATGCGGACCTTCGTGCGCGGTGCGGCTATGTGGGGCGTCGAGTGCCCACAACGGCCCAGCCGGGTGGCCGGTGTCACCATGGCCGGGTTCTGTGTAAGTGACCTGGAGGCGCTCCGGATAGTCCCGCACCCGGCCGTGACGTTGCTCCTGGAGTTCGGCGCCGGTTCGCCCGTCCTTGACTGTGCCGCCGGGCGACAGCAGCGGGGGAGCATCGTCGCCGGGCCCGGGCTCGGGTCCGGAGGCGCGGTCCGAGCGCGGGGAAAGAACGTCGAGTGTGTGCAGGTGCGTCTTTCCCCGGTGATCGCACGCGCAATTCTGGGCGTCTCCCCGGCCGACCTCGACGGCGCGGTCGTGTCACTGGGCGACCTGTGGGGCCGGGAGGCGTCACGGATCCGCGAGCAACTCGGCGAAGTCCCGTCGTGGCAGGATCGCTTCGTGTTGACGGACACGCTGCTCGCCCGTCGGCATGAGGCGGGGCCGCCGGTGGACCCGGAGGTGGCCTGGGCCTGGCACCGGATTGTCGTCAGCCGCGGACTGACCCGGGTCGACGGACTCGCGGCCGAGGTCGGGTGGAGCCGTAAGCGGCTGTGGTCCCGGTTCCGGTCGCAGCTCGGCCTGCCGCCCAAGCGCGCCGTGAAGCTGGTCCGCTTCGACCATGCCGCCCACCGCCTGGTCGCGGGGGAAGGCGCGGCCCAAGTCGCGGCCGACACCGGCTACGCCGACCAGTCCCACCTGCATCGGGACGTCACTGCGTTCACTGGGGCAACCCCCGCGACCATGGCCGGCGAGCCGTTTCTCGCCGTTGACAACATCGCATGGCCCACCCGCGGCACAACCGCCACGCATCACGTCACGAGAGAGCTGCGGCTCCCTCGCGCGCCGGAGGTGCGACGACTACCGCTGTGAACGTCGCCGGCCGCCGGGGTCCTGACGGTGAAGCTCACCTTCACGGGCGGCACTTGGTGGAGCCGTAAGCGCACCCCTGATTGCGGCTGGTGACACGGGACGGTGATCACAGCAGGTGGCGCCGAGGTGCGGTGTCGTAATGGGTGAGCGATCGCTCTGCGGAGCTGTCCGTGCTGGAAGGCAGGCTGGCGCGCCTGACCCCGCACGGACACGACACCCTCACCTACAAGCGCATCCGCTCCCGCGCCGCGCTGACTCCCACCGCGACGTCGGCGAGTTCGGCCCGCTCGGGATCCGGCCCGCCGCGGGCTCGGCTGGGCCGAACAAGGGCGTCCCGACCGGCTGCCGGCCACTTGTCACCGCACCCATGGAGTGCGGTACTTCCACGGCTGCTACTCGGTCGGCGACGACACCCCGTGGGGCGTGAACCGCCGCAGGAAGGGCGCCGGGAACACGCCGGTCGCGCTGAAGCCGATCCGCGCCGCCCGGCCTGACGGCGCCCCGATCTACGCGATCCCGGACAACCCGTCTGCCCACAAGCGCGCTGACATCCATCGCTGGGCGAAGAAGCACCAAGCAGAGCTGTGTTTCACGCCGACCTACGCCTCATGGGCGAACCCGATCGAGGCCCACTTCGGGCCGCTGCGGCAGTTCACCGTCGCTCGCACTATCCCAACCCCACGGTGCAGACCCGGGCCCCGCACGCCTACTTGCGCCGGCGCAACGCCAACACCCGCCGCAGCGACGTCCTGGTCGCCGAACGCAAGGAACGCGCCCGCATCCGAAGCGAGAAACGCATCCGCTGGGGCGCACGCCCCCTCGCCACCGCGGCTTGACCAAGCCGGCGAACCTACCCCGTCACAGCGCTAGCTCCCAGTGAATGCGTTGATCAGGTTGTGGGGCGTGCCGGCGCCCAGCATGTCGTGAAGATCGGGGGCCTCGGCGTTGGCCGCGGAACTGCGCACGAACATGGCCTGCTCGTACCCGGTGAGCGCGGTCTCGATGTCGTCGGGGTGCGCGGCGATGGCCTTGCCTAGTTCGGCGCCGTCGTACATGGCCAGGTTGGCGCCTTCGCCGTTGGGGGCCGTCAGATGTGCGGCGTCGCCGAGCAGGGTCACCCCAGGCGTCCGGTCCCACCGGTGCTCGACGGGCAGGGTGTAGATGTGGCGCAGGACCGGCGGGGTCTCGCCGTCGGTGACCAGAGCGGTGAGTTCCGGCGCCCAACCGGTGAATTCCTGGACGATCCGTGCGATGGCCGTGGCGGGATCGGTGAAATCGATACCGGCGAACCAGTCCTGTGGCCTGGCGAGCATCACCCAGGTGTGAAGGTTCCCGCCGCGCTCCCGGTGAGCGAAGATCCCCTTGCCCGGTTCGAGCACCATCATCGCTCCACCGCCGACGTTTTTCGCGCTGGTCGGGTGCCGGGTGTCGCCTTCGAACAGGTGGGTCTCGATGAAGGAGAAACCGGTGTACTCGGGGACCGCACCGGAAAGCAGTGATCGGACCCGGGACCAGGCGCCATCCGCGCCGACCAGCAGGCTCGTGGTGGCGGTGGTGCCGTTGGCGAAGGCCACCTCGTGGCGGCCGTCGCCGACGGCACGAATGCTGCTGGCCTTGTGACCCCACCGGACGGTGTCGCCCGGGAGCGAGTCGAGCAGCATTTGCCGCAGTTCGCCGCGCTGCACTTCGGGGTTGCCACCCGTACCGTCGTCGGGCACGTCGAACAGAACCTTTCCGCCCCGGTCCAGGAGACGCATCGCCTGACGTCCCTCCAGGATGAGCCTGCGGAACTCTTCGGTCAGGCCCGCGGTCTCCAGCGCCGGCTGGCCGTTGTAGTCGCGGATGTCGAGCAGTCCCCCCTGTGTGCGTGCCGCCGCGGAAGTCTCTCCCTCATAAACCGTGGACGGAATCCCGTGGAGGTACAGCACACGGGCGAGCGTGAGACCGCCGAGTCCTGCGCCGATGATCGTGACGTGACTGCTCATGGTGATTTCCTCACATGTTCACGCCTGCCGGATGAACGCCCAGCAGGATCTCCGCACAACCTGCCAGCCCCCGCCGACAGAGCGCCGACACGTCAGCTACACCCGTTCCCGACAACCGACAGCGCACCGACAGACGCACCGACACACCGCGCATGCCCGCAACGCCGGACGGTGCCCTGCTTCCGTCTGTGGGGCGGGAGCATCGGATCTTCAGCGAAGCGCACTGTAAGAGGATGGGCGACAGATACCTCCCTCTCGCATGCCGCAAAATCTATGCTCGCGGAAGTAGACATTGGCTGATCGTCTGGCTATGGTTTCTCTTGTAGCCGAGATCGAGAAAGGCCCGGCAGACACGAACTGCCAGGCAGCACCGTGTACTTGCGGTGCGTTGGGCGGTGCGGTGGTGGAGTTTCGGAGCCAGCGTTGTTGCAGGACGGCGACGGGACTGACGACCGGACCGGGTGGCCCGCAGTGGTCAGGGGCCGCCG
>NZ_JBHVPP010000011.1:280126-299343 GCF_042887295.1 Streptomyces sp. NPDC057950 | reverse complement strand
GTGTGGGACCAGCGTGGTGACAGTGCGACCCTGCGCAACGACCACCGTCGTCTCGTGGACACCGTCACCTGGGGCGGCCACCGCGGCGGTCACGGTGGCGGTCACGGTGGCGGTCACCACTGACCCCGCCCCGCTCCTGAGCGTCTGATCCGCACCCGCTCGCACCACCACCCGACGGCGCGCCACCGGCCCACCCGGCCCAGGCGCGCCGTCGGCGCGTCCTCCCTGGACGCGTCGTCGCCCTGACGAGGGTCAGGGTCACCCGGCGTGGCGCCCCATCGTGGGCGAGTGCGGTTTCTCGGCCGTCGCGGTCGATGTGCCGGGCCGCGGTGACCGGCCGACTGACGAGACGTACGACCGGATCCCGACCGAGAACCAGGCCCGCGTCGCTGCCTCAGCGGAGCGGACTCCGCTGATCGCCGCCGTCCAGGCGCTGATGGCCCGCCGGACCGTCCCGGAACGGCGGGCGGACCTGGACCACCGCGTCCACGGCCCGCAAGGGCGACGGCTTCAACGCCACCGTGGAGCGGCCCGCCCGCGTGCACGCGGACGCGTACGTGACGCTGCGTGTCACCGCGAAGGACGCGGCCGGCGACAGCGTCCAGCAGACGGTGGACCGCGCCTACCTGCACCCCGGCACACGGTGACGGTGACCGTGACGGGGGATCGTCCCGCCTGACAACGGGGTGGGTGCCGGGGAGTCCGTCCCCGGCACCCACCCCGTCTCAGTGGGACACCTCCCGGCCGGCCGGACCCGGTTCCGGGTGGGCGCCGGTGAGCTCCGGCTCCAGACCGCCCGTCAACTCGGCGTGCCCGCGGCCTGAATCGACCCGCCATGCCTCGAAGGCCCAGGCCGTCAGGGCGACGACCGCGAGCCCCAGCAGCCAGCCGCCCACCACGTCACTGAACCAGTGCACGCCGAGCGCGACGCGGGTGAAGCCGACACCGAGCACCGAGACGACGGCCAGGCACCAGCCCAGCGGCCGCCAGACGCGCGGGACCAGGGGAAGCAGGACGAGCAGCAGCACCGCGAACGAGGTGGTGGCCGTCATTGCGTGCCCCGACGGGAACGAGAATCCCGGGGCATGCGCGACCGGATCCTCCAGGGACGGCCTGGCCCGCTCGACCACCGTCTTGACGAGCAGTCCGATCAGGCCGCCGGCCACGGCCGTCACGGCGGACCACGCCGCCAGCCGCCACGCCCTGCGGTACAGCAGCCAGACCGTGAGCAGCGCGACGGCCGTGCGCAGGGTGACGGGATCCCACACCCGGTCGGAGAGGAAGCGCAGGGTGCTCGTCCAGGCGGGGTGTTCCAGTGCCGTCACGTGCAGCCGCCGCGCGGTGCCCGCGTCCAGCCGGCGGAGGGGTTCCCAGTGGCCCTCCAGGAGTACGAGCAGGAGCCCGAAGGGCACGGCGGCGACCGCCGCGACGGCGGCCGAGCCGAGCAGCCGGACACCGAACCTGCGGTCTGCCGTCCGGCGCCGCTGGTCACGGAGGCGCAGGGCAACGGTTCGCACAGGCATTCACACTCCAGGGTCGGGGTGGATCGGACCGGGCCGCAGGGCCCGTGAGGCCTCCAGTTGCGCGGCGAACGCCAGTCCGAGGAACAGGGCGATGGAGGTCAGATAGGCCCAGAGCAACAGCGACATGAAGGCGCTGAGCGGGCCGTAGATCGTGTCGAAGGACCCGCTCACGCCCAGGTACAGGCTCAGCAGCCAGGTCAGCAGGGTCCACAGCACGAGGTAGACGGTGGCGCCGAAGGCCAGCCAGGTGTATCCGGGCTGATGCCTGCGGGGAGAGCGGCGGAAGATCGCGCTGGCGGAGATGAGCGCGAGCAGGAAACCGACCGGCCACCGGATGATCTCCCAGGCGGTTCTGGCCGCGCCGTCGAGTCCGTACACCGTCACCGCCGCGGAGGCCAGGTCGCCTCCGGCCACCATGACGACGAACCCGAGACCCAGCGGGATCCCGGCGCTGAGCGACATCACCAGGCCGCGCAGGTACTTCCGGTGGAAGGGGCGGTCCCGTTCGTTCCCGTAGATGCGGTTGGCGCCACGCTCGATCTGGCACATCGCCGTCGTGACGTTGACCAGGGAGAAGAGCAGACCGAACCAGAGGGCGACCTGCGCGCCGTCGCCCGCCGTGTGCCGGCTGCGCCGCAGCGCGTCGTCGACCACCTCGGCGCTCGGGCCCGCGGCGATCCGGTGGATCGTCAGCTCGGCGAATCTGCCGATGTCCTCCGAGTGCAGGGCCGTGGAGAGTCCGACGAACGCGATGGCGAGCGGGATCACGGCCAGGACCGTCTGCAGGGCGAGCGCCCGGGAGTGGCTGAAGCCGTCGGCGTACCGGAACCGGATGAACGAGTCGCGCAGCAGCGGCCAGCGGCCGTAACGGCGCAGGGACGCCAGCGCCTCGTCCGCGGACAGCTCCTCGCCGGTCATGTCGCGGGTCTCGGGGACCCTGGTCGCGGTACCCATGTCACTTCTCCCGGGACGGCAGCAGCACGGTCAGGGTGCCGGGCCTGACCTCGGCGGTGAGACGGCGTCCCGGGCCGACCGGGTCTCCGTCGAGTTCCCGGGACTGCGGGGAGTCGAAGGTGAGTTCGGCGCGCCGGAAGGTGAAGTACTCCACCGGTACGCCGGTCCGGCCGCCGTCCTGGGTGACGAGGGTGTCCATGGCGGAGGACCGGGGCGTCCGGGACCGGCCGCGCAGCAGCGTGCCCACCGCGCGCAGCCAGCCGCCGGGACCCCGCGGGTCGAGGACCAGGAGGTCGAGACGCCCGTCGTCGGGACGGGCGGACGGCAGGAGCGTCAGCCCGCCCTGGACGGTGCCGACATTGGCGACGAGGACCATACGGGCGGTACGGCGGACGGCGGGTGCGTCGTCGAGCCGGATGGTCAGGCTCATACGGGGGGTGCGCAGCGTGCTGATGCTCCCCAGGAGGTACGCGGGCCACCCCATCGCGGACTTGGCGCGTTCGTCCGTGTGCTCGATCATCGCGGCGTCCAGTCCGGCCCCGGACATCGCGGCGAAGTGGGTGGCGGGGAGGTCGTCGCCCTCGATGTGCCCGAGGTCCAGAGGATGCGAACTACCGCGCAGCGCGGCCTCCAGGGCCTCGGCGGGGGAGAGCGGCAGGCCGAGGTTGCGGGCCAGCAGATTGCCGGTGCCGCAGGGTACGACGGCGAGCGGGACCCCGCTGCCGGCCAGGGCGTCGGCCACCGCCCGGACGGTTCCGTCCCCGCCGCAGACCACGACCAGCGTCGCACCGTCACGGATCGCGCGGGCCGTCTGCCCGCCGCCCGGGTCGTCGCGCGTGGTCTCGATGAACACCGGCGCCCGGTGGCCGTTGTGGTCCAGGACCCGTCGCAGGGAGACGCGGGTGGCTTCGTCGGTCACCGTGGGGTTGAAGATCACGGCGGTGGTGCCGTGGTGGCGCTCGGCGCGGGTGCCGTCGGCGGCGGACAGGGAGCCGGTCGAGGGCGGCGCGGTCACGGACCTGTCCGCCAGCAGGGCGCGTCCGACGATCAGCAGGGACAGGCCGCCGTTGACGAGTCCGCCCACCACGTCCGTGGGGTGGTGCATGCCGCGGTAGAGGCGGGCGACGCCCACCAGCAACGGTATGAGGAGCAGCAGCACTCCGACGGCTCTGCGCCAGGGGCCGCGGCCGCGGGACAGCACCACCACGGCGAGGCCCGCGTACAGGGCGGTGGCGGCGCCGGTGTGGCCGGACGTGTAACTGGAGGTGGGCGGGGACGCGTCCAGGCGGTCCACGTCCGGACGGTCGCGGTCCACCGACAAGGTGATGACCAGGAAGACCAGGGACTGGAGGGAGACGGCGACGGCGAGGAAGACCGCCTGCCGCCACATCGGCAGGCGGGGCAGCAGAACCAGCACCAGACAGGCGGCCAGGGTGAGCGTGATGACCGTCAGGGTGTTGCCGGCCTCGGAGCCGAGGAAGGACAGAGTGGTGAGTGTGCCGGTGCGGCCCCGCTCGAAGGCCTCGTCGACGCGGTCCTCCACCGTCAGCGGCCACAGATCACGCGCGGGGCCGGTGATCAGGAGTCCGAGTCCCACCATCAGCGCGGCCTGGCACACCGTCAGTGCGGCGATGCGCGCGGTGGTCCGTCCGATGCCCCGGGGCATGGCCGCCGACCTCCCGGAGCCGGACCCCTCCGATGAGGTACGTGGCGGTCCGGCAGGTCTTTCCGGCACGGCGGTCGGCATCGGGGCTCCCACGGATCGGTGCCTTGCGGCGGCGTTCGGCCGGAGGCGACTCCCCCGACCCACGCCGTCTGCCCCGGGAGCCGCCGCGCAGACCTTCCGGGCGGAGAATCGTCCGGCCGATCGTCACGCTGGGTGTCTGCCGTCACACCGGCGCACACCTGTGGTGTCCAGATCGCCGAAGCCCGGCGCCCGGGGAGCGGAGGACGCTCGCTGCGGGGAGCCGTCCCGTATTGCCGGTCCGGGGGATAAGAAACAAATAAGATTCGGGCGCATGGGCGGGTATCGCCAGGGCACCCGGTGCTGCGGAGGTTGATAACCATGGTTCCCCTGCTGCTCGTTCTTCTCCTCGCTCTGGTCCTCTTCGGTGCCGGCTTCGCCTTGAAGGCCCTGTGGATCGTCGCCGTGATCGTGCTCGCCGTATGGCTGCTCGGTTTCGTGATGCGCTCCGCCGGAACCGGTGGCAGTCGTGGCCGCTGGTACCGCTGGTAGAGATCACCCAGTCCCACCCGGTGGTGGTGCGGGGCGGCCCCGGACGATCAGGTCCGGGGCCGCCCCGCGTTCGTGTGCCTCTTGCGTGAAGATGCCGGCTCCGGTGCGCGGGCGCCCCGGAGCGGGGCAGGAGAACCGCGTGGCCGGGAGGTCCGCCGTGCGCGCAGGGAACCGCGCACCTCCAACACGGCGGGTCTCCCGGCCACGTCCTCCCGTACGGCGCGCACCGCCCCGGCGCTCGACGGCCTTCGGAGGAGGACGGGTGCGGTGGACCCCGCCCCGTGTCAGTTCGCGGTAGACGCCAGGGTCCGTTTCAGCGCGGCCAGACCGTCCGCGTAGATGCCGTGGAACAGGGCGACGGCCTCGTTGTCGCTGATGCCGTCCGGTGTGAAGCTGCCGGACCACCGCACGTGGGCCCTGTCCTGCCGGCCGGTCTCGTGCACCGTGAGGGTGGAGAGGTAGCCGGTGACGGGGAAGGGCGCCTGGAGGATGGAGTAGCTGTAGGTCCGGGCCTTGTGGTCGAAGGCTTCGAGGCGTTCGACGATCACGCCGCCCTCCTCGTTCGTGAGACTCCGGACACGTCCGCCGTCGCCGAGTTCGCTGGTGGGGATGTACGGCAGCCAGTCGGGCAGCGAGTCGAAGCCGCCGATGAGCCGCCAGACACGGTCGGGCGAGGCGGGGATGTCGAGGGATGCGGTGGTCGTGGCCACGGGATTCTCCGTCGGGCTGGGGGTGAGGGTGTCGGCTGGGGGTGAGGGTGTCGGCGGGGGTGACGGGGTCAGGCCGCGGCGGGTACGGGAGCGTCCTCCGCCACCAGCCGCTCCGCGCGCAGGTCCGCCCAGAACGCGGCGGGGATCCTCTCGGTGAGAGCGGCGATGTCCTCCGCGATGCGACCGGGCCTGGTGGCTCCGGGGATGGCGGCCGCCGTCGCCGGATGGGCGAGGGAGAACTGCAGCGCGGCGGCCTTCACGCCCACCCCGTGCCGCCCGGCCAGCGCCTTGATGCGCTCCACCTTGTCGACGATGTGCGCGGGCGCCTGCTGGTACTCGAAGTGCGTACCACCGGCGAGGATCCCCGAGCTGTACGGTCCGCCGACCACGATGTCGACGTCCTGGGCCGCGGCGGCCGGCAGCAGGCGCTGCAGGGCCCGCTCGTGGTCGAGGAGGGTGTACCGGCCCGCGAGGAGGAAGGCGTCGGGCTTCGGCTCGTCCAGGTCGAGGGTGAGCTCCAGGGGCTCCACCCGGTTGACGCCCAGCCCCCATGCCTTGATGACGCCTTCGTCGCGAAGCCTCTGCAGGACGCGGAAGGCACCGGTGCGCGCGCTCTCGTAGACGGCCAGCCACTCGTCCCCGTAGAAGTCCTGCGCGACGTCGTGCACCCACACGATGTCGAGACGGTCCGTCCGCAGGCGCCGCAGACTGTCCTCGACGGAGCGGAGGGTGGCGTCGGCGGAGTAGTCGTTGACCATCTTGTTCGGACGGCCGTGTTCGAAGAGGCCGCCCTTCTCGCCGAGGTCGCGGGCGGACGGGTCCTCGACCTCGTCCAGGATGACGCGGCCGACCTTGGTGCTCAGCACGAACTCGTCGCGGGGGTGGCGGGCCAGTACGTCACCGAGCCGGATCTCGGAGAGGCCGGCGCCGTAGAAGGGCGCGGTGTCGAAATAGCGGATGCCCTGGTCCCAAGCGGCCTCGACGGTGGCCGCCGCCTCCTCTTCCGGGATGGCGCGGAACATGTTGCCGAGCGGTGCGGTGCCGAAGCCGAGTGAGCCGGGCAGGAGGAGGTTGATGCTCATGGAAGATCCTCACGGATAGGGACAAGAGAGGGATTCGTCCAGGAAAGGGCGATCCGTCGGCCTTACGTGTTCGAGGTTAGGATCTCCACATGAGACTGTCCAAGACTTGCTTGGACAGAGTTGAGTCCCCTGAGGTCCTACATGCTTGACCTGCGACAACTCCGCTATTTCGTCGCCGTCGCCGAGGCCGAACACGTCGGTCGCGCCGCCGAGCGGCTGCACATGTCCCAGTCGCCCCTCAGCCGGCAGATCGCCCAGCTGGAGAAGAACCTGGGACTCACCCTCTTCGAACGGAGCCAACAGCGCATCCGGCTGACTTCCGACGGCCGGGTCTTCCTCACCGAGGCGCGGGCACTGCTGCGCCACGCCGACCGGCTGGAGAACCTCGGCCGGCGGCTCGGCCGCGGGGAGGAGGGCGGCCTGTGCATCGGCTACGTGGCCGACGCGATGCACACGGGCATCCTGCCCGTCGCCCTGCGCACGTTGCGTGACCGGCGTCCGGGCATTCACGTCGCGCTCCACGACCAGGAGTCGGCCGAGCAGTTCGAGGGTCTGCGACAGCGCAGCCTGGACATCGCGCTGGTGCGCACCCCGCCGCCCGAGGGCGACCCCGACCTGAACTCGGCGCCGTTGCTGAGGGATCCGCTGCTGCTCGTGCTGCCCGCCGGACATCCGCTCGCGGCGCGGGAGGAGTTGACACCGGACGCCCTGGACGGCCAACCGTGGATCGCGGTGGGCGATGCCCCGGACCCGGCCTGGCGCGACACGTTCGTCGCGTCGTGCGTCGCCTCCGGTTTCGCACCGGACATCCGTCTGGACGCGGCCGACCCCCTTACCGCGCTGGGCCTGGTCGCCTCCGGCCTCGGCCTCGCGCTCATCCAGAAGAGCATGGTGCGCGGCACGTCCGACGGCGTCGCGATACGCGAACTGCCCTGGTACGGAGGCTCGGTTCAGTTGTGGGCGGCGTGGCACCGCGTCGATCTGCGGCCCGTGGTCGCCGAGTTCCGCGAAACCGTCCTGAGGGGACGGGGGGACGCGTGAGCCGAGGGGCGCGTAAACGCGTAAACGCGTGAACACGTGAACACGTGAACGCGTGAACGCGGGAGGGGAGCGCGGTTCCTTCGGTACGGGATACGGGATACGGGGTGCCCGGTGGCGGGGCCACGACGTATGGGCGCACAGGGCCCACGTGCCGGAGTGCCGTCGAATCTCCGTGTCAGGACCGGGCGAGGACGCAGAACTCGTGGCCCTCCGGGTCGGTCAGACACGTCCACGGGACGGCGCCCTGGCCGACATCGAGGTCGGTGGCGCCGAGGGATCGCAGCCGGGCCACCTCCGCCGACTTGTCGTCGCCGGGGGCCGGCACCAGGTCGAGATGGACGCGGTCCGGCACGGTCTTCACGCCGGGTGCGCGGAGGAACTCCAGGTACGGGCCGACCCCCTTGGCGGAGCGCAACACCGCGTGATCGTCGGTCACTTCGCGCAGCGTCCAGTCCACCGCCTCGTCCCAGAACCGCGCCATGGCCCGCGGATCCACGCAGTCGACCACCACTGCGGCGATCGGCCCGGTGTCCCGGTAGACCTCCCGGGGCTCCAGCACGCAGAACTCGTTGCCTTCCGGGTCGGCGAGGACCGTCCACGGCACATCGCCCTGGCCCACCTGGGCGGGCGTCGCACCGAGAGCCCGGAGGCGCGCGACCAACTCCGCCTGATGGGCCGTGGAGGTGGTGGCGAGGTCGAGGTGCACACGGTTCTTCGTCGTCGTCCTGGGTTCCGGGACGGCGATGACGTCGACGCAGACGGTGACCGGGTCCAGCCAGTCGAAGCCGACGGGTTGGACGGCGGTCGCGCCGGGTTCCCCGCCGGTGACACACCAGCCGAGCGCCTCCGCCCAGAACCGGCCGACCGCCGAGTCGTCGAGAGCCTTCATGTTCACGAGGACGGGTCGCAGCGACATGCCGGGGATCCTACGCACCGGCTGTCGTCACGGGGCCGCACGCGCGACGCCGACCTCGCCTCGGTGACGATGCGGTGAACCGTCACGTCGGGGAAGCCGGCGCCGGGGCACGTGAGGTCAGGAGGCCGGGACCTCGTCCACGAACTTCGTTCCGGCGGTGCGGTACGCGGCCACCTTCGCGGTCACCTGGGCCGGGGTGAGGACCTGGTCCTTGACGTGCAGTACGTAGTCGACCTGCTCGTCGTAGGCGCGGGCCGTGGTCGAGGTCTGCCCGGCGAGGTCGATCAGCCACTGGTTGAAGTTGATCGACATCGGGCGCTCGGGCAGGTACTGGGCGTCGTGGGTGCCGAAGAGCTGCCCGTCGATGTAGTACGTGATGCTGCTGTTGTCGATGGTGAGCACCAGGTCGTGCCATCCGTCGTAACTCCGGCGACCCTCGGTGTGCTGGTTGACGGCCTGCCAGGGGTCCGGGTTGTACGTCTCCCAGGACGTGGTGTACAGGATGTCGCCGCTCTCGCCCCAGCCGCCGTTGGGCAGATACTCGAAGTCGTACTCGGAGTAGTCGTCGGCCATCGGGGCCTTGAGGTCGTTGATGGTGAAGAAGGTCTGCACGAGGTGGTCGCCGTCCGGTCCCGACTTGGGGGTGTCGGAGAACTTCACGCGGGCCGCGTAGGTGCCGTTCTTGAACTTCGTGCTCCGGGAGACGACTTCGGTCTGCCTGGTGGACTCCGCGGTGCCCGAGGTGGAGGTCTCCAGGTTCATCACCGTGTTGCCGGACACGGTGGGGAAGGTGACCTTGGAAGGGTCCCAGGTGGCGCCGGGAACCCCGGGACCTCCGGAGTTGGAGCGGACGTTCCAGCCGTGGGCGGCGATGGCGGGGTCGGTGTACGACGCGTAGTCGAAGTCGTCGAACAGGCTCTGGCCTCCACCGGGCGGGTCGGTGGGGTCGGTCGGGTCGGTGGGATCCGTGGGGCCGTTGCCGTCGGGCGCGGTGCCCCACACGGTGGTGCCGGCGAGCTGTGCGGTGACCTTGTTCCAGTCCGCGTACGAGGTCTGGGAGCCGTTGAAGGAGTAGTCGTCCGCCTGGTTCAGGGTCTGCCAGCTGGACTGGTAGAAGCGGAGTTGCATGTCGCTGGTGTCGGCGCCCGCTGCCAGCGATCCGGCCGCCGAGGTGAAGCCGACCTCCAGATAGCGGTCCGCGGTGGCGGTGGGGTGGCCGAGCACGCCGAACGTGCCCGTGATGTTGGCGCACCCCTTGACCGCCCAGGAGCAGGCGAAGCGGTACGAGGCACTGGCCGAGTCCGCCTTGAAGTAGTAGCGGATCTTCACCTGGCTCAACTGGACCGTGGTGGAACCGGTGTTGCGTACCTTGAACCAGGGCTCGCTCTGATCGGCGGTGGCCCCGCTCGCACTGGTGCGGTACTGAACGGCGATGCCGTCGGCCGCGGCGGAGGCGGTCACGGTCATGGGGAGGGCGGCCAAGGCGGTACTGCCCAGCAGGGCCGACAGTGCCAGGGCCACACGGCCGCGGCCGACGGGGGGACGAGTTCTCATCTGGGGGGTTCCTTTCAGGGGGACTCCCGCCGCGCGCGGGAGGGCCAGGGGGAGGGCAGCCGTCAGGGTCGCCGGGATGAGGAGCGTGCGGTGGGTCCCGCGCCCGGCGGTGCGGTGCCGGGCGGGGGGAGCGGGCGGTGCTTCGCGATCGGCCTCCGGGGACCTGGCGACGGACGGCGCATCGTGCTTGACCAGTTGACCGACCGGGTTTACCAGTTGGTATACCGGTTGAAGGTGGCATAGACCAATGCGTGCGTCAACCCCCGTATGCTGTAAGGGATTTGGGAATATGACGAATAATCAGACGGCTCACTCACCGCATCCAGGTGACTCGAAGCCCTTGACCAGTGGACCAGTTATGGTCAGCGCGATACCAGTTGCCCGCCCCGACGAGGATCGAGAGTCCCGCATGGAGATCGACCCGGCCGCCTCCCGTGCGCTGCTCAAGCGTGAGAAGGTGCGCGACGCCGTCCTCGAGTTGATCGAGGAGCGTCGCCCGGGTGACGCGATTCCCTCCGAGCGCACCCTGTGTGCCGAACTCGGCGTCTCCCGGCCGACGTTGCGGGCGGCGGTGGACCAACTCGTCCTCGCCGGCCTGCTGGTGCGCGAGCACGGACGCGGCATGTTCGTGGCCGGCGAGAAGATCACCCAGGAACTGGTCCCGGACCGGCGGACCTTCAGCTTGCCTCAGGCCGCGGGCAACTGGACCAGCCGGCTTCTCGAATTCAGCACGCAGCGGGCCGGTGCACGGGTGGGCCGCAAGCTGCGCATCTCGCCCGCGGCCGAGATCCGCTACGTCGCACGCCTGCGGCTCGTCGACGGTTCCCCCATGGCCATCGAGTACCTCCACGTCCCCGCGGACCTGGCGCCGGACCTCACCCGGCACGAACTGGAGAGCGGCGATCTGTACCAGCACCTGAAGGAACGCCACGGAGTCCAGGTCAGCGAGGCGGTGCAGGCCATCGAGCCCACTGTGGTGACCCGCGGCGAGGCGGACCTGCTCGACGTGCCGGAGCTGTCACCGGCTCTCCTCTTCGAGCGTCTCACCTCCGACACCCGCAACCGGCCGGTGGAGTACGTTCACTCGGTCTACCGGGGCGACCGCTACCGCATAGTCTCCCGGCTGGCGCTCGGTCCGCTCGCCGAACAGCCCTCGCCCCCCGACGGCCATCACCCCGGTATCCCGCCTGGTGACCTGATGGCGGGTGAACCCGTCACCTTCTCCACTCGGGGTGTGGTGCAGAGCGACCCGTGACGGTCGGTGGCGGGGGACCGCGGAGCGAGGTGACCCGGGTCAGGAACCCGACGGGGTCCAGACGCGTTCGGCGTGCTCGAGGAAGTTCGTGCCGAGAATCTTCTTGATGCGCCGCGATTTGTACCCGCGGGCCTCCAGCAGACGGATCAGTTCCCGGAACTGGTTCACACCCCGCAGGTCGATGACGAAGGGCAGGGTGTCGTCGCGCTCGCCGGCCGCGCCGACGCCTGCCTCCCGGCGCAGGGCCACGTGCTCGGCGAGGCGGGCACGATAGGCGTCGAGGTCGTCGATGGAGGTGACCGTTCCGTCGGTGCCGATGCCCACATGGTCCTCCCCGCACACGTTGACGGCGTGCGCGATGTGGTCGACGACGTCCTCGGCGCGGGCGTGACCGGACAGCGAGAGGAAGGGCATGAAGTAGATGCCCACGAATCCGCCGCGGGAGGCGACCAGACGCAGTTCCTCGTCGGTCTTGTTGCGGGGCAGGTCGGCGAGGGCACGGCAGCCGGTGTGGTTGACGGAGACGGGCAGGCGTGAGTACGCGGCGGCTTCCAGGCAGGTGCGCTCCCCGCTGTGGGAGAGGTCGACCATGACGTGCTGCTCGTTCAGCGCGTCGACGACCCGGTGCCCGAAGTCGCTCAGGCCGCGGTTCTCCGGCGCCATCGAGCCGTCGCCGATGTGATTGGCCTGGTTGTACGTGAGCTGGACGACGCGCACACCGAGGTCGGCGAAGGTCGCGATCCGCCCGGTGTCGTCGCCCACGGCCACGGCGTTCTGGAAGCCGTAGATGACGCCGATCCTGCCCTCGGCGCGGGCGCGGCGGATGTCCGCGGCCGTCCGGACCTTGGTGAGGTCGGCGGAGTGGTCACGGACGAGCCTGTCCCACACGGCGATCTCATGGAGGGTGTGCTCGTACGGAGGCAGATCGCCCATCGTGTAGCCGAGGGTGATGTTGACCGCGGTCAGACCCGAGGCGTGGGCTTCGGCCAAGGTCCTCTTGTCGATGGTGAGTTGCTCGCTGGACGGGTTGAGCTGAGCGGCGGCGTCGGCCGAGCCGGGGGCGTTGGGGTTGTCCAGCTGCCCGAGCGCGTTGATGATCACGGGTGTGTCGGTCATCGGGGTCCCTCGGGGTCGGTGCGCCCGAACTCGGCGCGTTCGAAGCGGCGTCCACGCTTGACGGTGAGCGCGATGGTCCGCAGATTTCCGATGTCGCGGAGGGGATCCTCGTCCAGGACGGCGAAGTTGGCGAGCTTGCCCGCCTCGACGCTGCCCATGACGTCCTCGGCGCCCGCGCTCCGGGCGCCCACCAGCGTCGCCGAGTGGAGCACCTGGTCGGCGGGGATGCCGCAGCGGCGGACGAGGAAGTCGAGTTCCTCGTAGAGGGCGGGAAAGGGGTCGCCGGGGTCGGTCTCGTAGTCCGTGCCGGTGGAGATCGCGACGCCCGACCGATGGGCCTGGGCGGTGAGGGCCGCGGCGAGTTCCACGTTGGCCCGCGCGCGGGCGGCGGACTCGGGAGTGTCACCGGCCAGGAGATCGCTCAGCCACATTCCGGCGGTCGCGTCCAGGACCGTACCGCGCTCCCGCATGCGCGCGAAGAGCGCGGCCAGCCGTGGTTCGTCCCCCGTGGTGAACCGGGCGTGGTCGACGGGCGGCTTGTCGCGGTAGCTGATCAACCGGTCCTCGACCGCCTCGAACGGCAGCAGGGTGACGTGCGAGAGGCTGTCGGCGCCGGCCGCGACGAGGTCACCCGGTTTCGCCGGGAAGACCGTGGCGTGGGCCCAGACGCGGATGCCCTGGCGGTGCGCCTCGGCGGTGATGGCGGCCACGGTGTCACGGTCCAGGTCCGCGTAGATCTTGATGGCGGTGGCATGGGTGCCGCGTGCCATCGCCACCGCCAGCGGAAGGTCCGTGTCCGTGGTGATGGCCTGCATCCACGGCACCTCGCCCGGCGCCGCGCCACGGGTGACCTGGTGGGTGCGCGGATCGTCGAAGAAGCCCGGCCCCGCCATCAGGGCGGCGTACCGGATGTCGGGACCGGGGATCTCGCCGACGAGGGTGGCTCGCGCCAGGTCGCCCACCTGGCGCAGGTCGTCGGCCATGTCACGGACGGCGGTGACGCCGCCGAACGCGAGCCGGCGCAGCACCGCCTCCGCGGCGGGCCGGTCGGGCGGGGTGGCGAGGTGCTGGTGGGAGTCGATCAGTCCCGGCACGACGAAGCGTCCGTCGAGATCGAAGACCTCGGCGTCGGCGGGCAGACCGGCGGCGATCACGTGGTCCTCGCCGACGGCACGCACGACCGGGCCGTCCGTGACGATCGTCGTCGAGGGCCGGAGGGGGCCGCCGGTGCCGTCGAACAGGGTGGCACCGCGGTAGACCGCGACCGTGCCCGGCGCCGCGGGGGCGTAGGGGGTCGGCGCGCCCGCGCTTTCGTCCGCCATCTTCACCTCTCAGCAGGACTGTTACGCTCAGCGCAACAGCCGTATCGTCACTGGAAACATTCGGCACTGTACCCCCGTCCCGCTCCGCTTCCGCAAGGTCCCCGGGGCCGGTGGGGATCCGGTGCCACGCCGGGGCCCGATGCCACAAGGAGCGCTCCCCATGCCCGAAGCCCCCCGCACGGCGGTGGACAAGGCGCTCGACCTGGTCGAGGCCGTTGCCCGCTCGCCCCAGCCGCCGCGCCTGACCGACCTGGCCGAGGCCGTGGACCTGCACCGGGCGACCGCGTACCGGATCCTGCTGGATCTCGTCCGCCGCGGCTGGGTGCTGCGCGCCGGTGACCGCTACCTGCCCGGCACGGCGGTCCTGCAGCTGTCCGCCGCCGCCACGCGCCACTCCCTAGTGGCCCTGGCACGGCCGGTGCTCCTCGGCCTGTCCGGGGCCACGGAGATGATGGTCAACCTCCAGGTGCTCGAGGAGGACCGCTCCCGAGTGATCGACGTCGTACGGCCCGAACGCCTCGGCATGATCACGCGCCTGCTCGGCGAGGCACTGCCCGTCCACCGGTTCGCCGGTCCCCTGGCCCTGGTCGCCGCGCTCGAGCCGGAGGCGCGCGGGCCCTATCTCCGCCCGGCCGAGGCGGCGGGGCACTCGCTCGACGGTCCCGGCGGACTGGTGGCGGAGATCGAACAGACCCGGCGGTCCGGGTTCGCCGTCGAGCACGGCCGCAACGAGAAGCCCGTCGCCTCACTGAGCCGCGCGGTGGTCGTGGACCGGGGAGCCCCCCTCTGCGCCCTCACCGTGGTCGGTCTCGACGCGGAGATCGACACGGCGCGACTCCTCCTCCTGAAACAGCGACTGCGCGAGGCCACCGAGGAGCTGGGCCGCCTGCTCTCCTCGACGGGCTCCGTGACCGCCTCGACGGAGGCACCGGCATGACCGGGGTTCTCGTCCTCGACCGGGCCCGGACGCGCGCCGCCCTCGACCCCCCTCGGGTCATGGATGCGGTCGCGACCGCACTCGTCGCCATCGGCCGGGAGGAGGTGTCGGCCCCACCGAGGATCGCCGCGCGCACGGCGAGCGGACTGCTGGGCGCCATGCCCGGCTACGTTCCGGGGCTCGGCCTCGCGGCCAAGCTCGTCTCCGTGTTCGGCGATCCCGGCCGCCCCGGCCGCAGCGCGCACCGGGGAATGGTCGCCCTCTTCGACGCCGACGACGGCCGGCCCCTCGCCCTCATGGACGCCGAGTCCCTCACCGGCATCCGGACGGCCGCCGCAGCCACGTGGAGCGCCCGCGCCCTGGCGCCCGCGGAACCGGCCGGCCCCGCGACCGTGATCGGTACCGGGGCGCAGGCCCGCGCCCAGGTCGCCCTGCTCGCGGCGCTCGATCCCGTCGCACCCGTCGTCGTGGCCGGCCGCGACCCGCGGAGCGCCCGGCTCACCGCCGACCTGCATCCCCGGGGGAGGGTGGCCACAGGTGTAGAGGCGGCGGTCCGCGCGGCGGGCGTCGTCTTCTGCTGCACCGGTGCGACCCGGCCGGTGGTGCGCCGTGACTGGCTCGCGGCCGGCACCCACGTCAGCTCGGTCGGCGGCTCGCACGGTCCCGAACTGGACACCGCGACCGTGCGGGACGCGGCGCTCTTCGCCGAGTGGGCGGGCGCGGCCGGCACCGGACCCCCGGCCGGGGCGCACGAGTTGCAGGGTCTGCCCGCCGGGCGGGCGGTCACCCTGCTCGGTCACGTGCTCTGCGGGGACCACCCCGGACGGCGCGGCGCGGACGAACTGACCGTGTTCAAGTCCACCGGGCACGCCGCCCTGGACGTGGCCGCCGCTCATGTCGTCCACGCCGTCGCCTCGGCCGCCGGGTGGGGGACGAGGGTCGACCTCTGACGACGGCGAAGAACGGCCTCCGGGGACGTCCGGACGCGGATACCGGAGCTCGGCGCCCCGAATGTCCGTACGTCCCCGGCGACCCCGTCACCCGGACGTGGGCCCACCAGGGGGAACCCGGCACTGGATCGCCGCGAGCAGGGTCGCCACCAGGCCCCGGGCCCACTCGCCGGACGCGGGTTCCGCGCTGAAGATCGCGCGGTAGTACAGCGGGCCGAGCAGCATGTCCACGGCCGTGCCCACGCTCGGCACCTCACCGCCGCGAGCCTGCTCGCGCTCGATGATCGCGCCGAGCTGCGCGTGCCGGTCACCCGTGCAGGCGCTCCCGCCGCCCGGACCCGAGCCGATGGTCGCCCGCATCAGGGCGAGGACGTCGGGGTCGGCGAGGTCGGTGGCCACGTCGCCCACCCATCGCTCCAGGTCACCCGCGAGGGAACCGGTGTCCGGGACCACCACGTCGCCGCTGAACCGGCTGGTGGCGACGTCGTTCAGGAGCTGCGCCACCGAACCCCAGCGCCGGTACACGGTGGTCGCGTGCACACCGGCACGGGCCGCGACGACGGGAATGGTCAGCGCCTCGGCCGGCCCCTCGGCGACCAGTTCCCCGACCGCGCGGTGAACGGCCGCCCGCACCTTCGCGGAGCGGCCGCCGGGACGGGTTTGAGTAGTTGCTTCGGCCATACGGAAATTATCGCACTCATCGCTGCGTTAGGGCTAGCGTAGTTAACGCAATGATCACTGCATTCGGAGAGGGCGCCGCATGTCCGACGCACCCACGCGTGACAAGAACACCCCGGTAACACCGGTGACACCGACCGCCGCGACAGCCCCGGCGGCCCCGGTCCCGGCCGGGTCGCCGAGCGGCCGTGCGCGACGCGGGCTGAGCCGGCCGGTGGCCTTCGCCTCCATCGCCGCCGTCTTCATCCTGTTCATGGCCGCATCGAGCGCACCGTCGCCGCTCTACGTCATCTACCAGCAGGAGTGGAGCTTCTCGGCCACCACGCTCACCTCCGTGTTCGCGGTGTACGTGGCCGGCATGATCGCCGCGCTGCTCGTGCTCGGGGCACTGTCCGACCACATCGGCCGACGGCCCGTCCTGGCCACGGCCATCGCCCTCGAGGCGGTCGCGATGGTCCTCTTCATCGTCGCCGGCGACGTCTCGATACTTCTCACCGCCCGCTTCGTGCAGGGCATCGCCACCGGTGCGGCCATGACGACCCTCGGTGCGACACTCGTCGATCTGAACCCGCCCCACGCACCGCACCGCGCCGGGGTCATCACCGGCGCGGCCCCGACGTTCGGGCTCGGTCTGGGCGCACTCGGCTGCGGTGTCCTGGCACAGTACGGGCCGCACCCGACCCGGCTGGTCTACGTGCTGTTGCTCGCGGGTGTGGTCCTCGCCGGTCTGCTGGTCGCCCTGCTGCCGGAGACGGCACAGCGCCGGCCGGGTGCCGCACGGTCGCTGCGGCCGCGGCTGGGGGTCGCTCCCCGGCTGCGCTCGGACCTGATCGCCCTCGTGCCGATCCTGGTGGCGAGCTGGGCCCTCGGCGGGCTGTACCTCTCGCTCGGTCCGTCCGTGGCCGCCAACCTGTTCGGTCTGTCCAGCCACGTCATCGGCGGCCTCGTGGTCACCCTGCTCTGCGGACCGGCCTCGGTCACCGTCTTCGTGCTGCGTGGCTGGCCCACCGAACGCACCCTCGCCCTCGCGGCCGGCCTGCTGCTCGGCGGGACGGCGGTCGGCCTGGCCGGGGTGCAGGAGCACTCGCTCGTGATGGCCGCCGTCGGCACCGCCATCGCCGGAGTCGGCTTCGGCGGGTCGGCCCTGGCCAGCTTCGGCACGCTGGCCCGGATCGCCGAACCGGCCGAGCGGGGCGAGCTGTTCGCGGTCGCGTTCGTCATCTCCTACCTGGCGTTCAGCATCCCCGCGGTGGTCGCCGGATTCGCCGCCACGAACGTGGGCCTGCACGAGACCTCGGTCGTCTACAGCGCGGCCGTCATCGCCTTCAGCGCCCTCGCGCTCGCCGCCCAGTGGCTGCGCACCGCACGCGCCAGGAACGCCGACCGCCGCGACCGGATCGCCGGCGTCCAGGACTGGTGACAACGGTTCCGCGCCGACCCCGGATTCCTCGCGGCCGGTGCGGGACCGTATACGTCCGCCGCGGCCGACCGGGACCGGCTCGCTCCGGGAATTGCCCGATATGGCGATGTGTCGGATGACGGCGACGTTTATGAAATCAGTACCTCCGCAACGGATTTCTGGGCTGGAGGCTGTCGGAACCCGTACCGACAAGCGGCCTTCGGGCGGACCTGGGCGCGCACGCCCCTCCCGTGCCCGGACGGCACCGCCCAGTTGGTGAACCCGCCATCCGGCTCCGCGAACTTCCCACGCCCGTAAGGTGGTTGCGCCCCGGCGGCGCATGCGGCAGGCCCCCTCGGTGTTTCGCCGAGGGGGCCTGCCGCAAAGTCGTTGTTTCCGAATGCTCTTGAAAACTTGGCCTGTACATTACAGATTACTCGTCTGCGGGACACGGGGATCACCTCTTATGGGGGCAGGAGTGATCTTGCTGTGAAGTGACGCCGCAGCGAACGGTCACCGAGTTCTTCGAGAGGGCGGAAATGAGAATCCTGTCATCACCCGGAGCACGTCAGCCGGCTCCAGGACGCCTGAAGCGCAAGGCGTCCTGGTTCGGGGTGCTGTTCGGCGCCACCGTCCTGACCGTCGCGCTCCCTTCGGCGGTGGCCCAGGCGGACAACCTGCCGAATCTGCCTCAGAACGCCGGAGGCTACGAGGCGTCGTTCTCGCCCGCGTACGACTACGACGGCGACGGCTGCTACCCCGTCGCCGCCATCGCCCCCGACGGAACGCTCAATCCCGGTCTGAACACCACGGGCGCCGTCAACGGCAGTTGCCGTGACCAGTCAGACCTCGACCGGACGCAGACCTACGCCCGCTCGAAGTGCAACAACGGGTGGTGTGCCGTCGTGTACGCCAGCTACTTCGAGAAGGACCAGGCCGTGGCCGGCAGCGGTCTCGGCGGACACCGCCACGACTTCGAGCACGTGATCTCCTGGATCAACCAGGCATCGAACCAGGTGGAGTACGTCTCGACCACGCAGCACTCCAGCCAGAAGACCTACGCGCGGTCCGAGGTCCGGTTCGACGGTACGCACCCCAAGATCGTGTACCACAAGGACGGTCTCGGCACGCACTTCTTCCGGCTCGCCAACAACAACGACGAGCCTCCGGAGAACCACTACCACGACTGGCGTTACCCCCCGATCGTGGACTGGAACGGCTGGCCGAGCATCTCGCTGCGGGACCGGCTGATGAACGCCGACTTCGGGTCGGCCACCATCAAGACCACGGACAAGGACGACCGCTTCCGTAATCTCCTGAACGCCTCCAAGCCCGCGGGGATCCCGTTCGATCCGTGGAACTGACATTCGGGGCCGCCGTGGTGCGGCGGCGGGGTGACGGACCGACCCGTCACTGACCAGGTCCGCTGACGCGGACGCCCACGTCGCCCGGACGCCGTGGGGCCGGGCCCGGGGCCGGGGCGGGCCCCCGGCGTTGGGCTGGGCGGGGTGGGGGATACCCGCGCCCGGGGCCGGGGGGCGGGA
>NZ_JBHVPP010000011.1:177947-280116 GCF_042887295.1 Streptomyces sp. NPDC057950 | reverse complement strand
GGCCCGACCCCTCACCGTCCGCGGGCGGTTGACGCGCACGCCCACGTCGCCCGGCCGCGGTGGGGCCGGACCGGAACCCGGTCCGGCCCCACGGCGTAGCGCTGCCCGGCGACGGGAATCCCCGCGCCCGAAGCCGGCGGACGGCAGTGACGTGCCACGGGTGCCGTGCCACGGGTGCCGTGGGCACGAGCGCTGTGGACGTGGGCGACGTGTACATGGGCGCCGTGTACATGGGCGCCGTGGGCACGAGCGCCGTGGGCACGAGCGCCGTGGATCTGGGCGGCACACACGCGGCGGGCTTCCCGGAGAAGGGGCGGAGAGCCGGTTGGCCGCCGGCACGGCACCTTCCTGGGCTGACAGGGCGTCAAACGCGTCATGCGGGGTGCCGGGCGGGTGTGCGGTGCCGCGTTGGAGTGCTGCCGGGGCGCTCGTCGGGGTGCCCACGTGTCTTGTCCTGCCCGTGGGAGCCGGGAGGCGGGATCGGGTGGGTCGATGGCCGCTGGTGGGGCGCGGGCCGGAACTCGAAGCCTTCGCCGGTGGCGCTGGCGAACCCGGAACGCCGGGGGTTCGTGGTGGGCGGTCCGGCCGGGGTGGGCAAGTCCCGGCCGGTGGAGGAGTGTCTGGACAGGGCCGCGGCCGCGGGTTTCCGGGTGGGGCGGGCCACCGCGAGCGCTGCCGCGGGCGCGGTGCCCCTGAGGGGCGATCGCGCATCTGCTGCCCGCCGGGGTGGACCTGTCCGACCCGGTGGCCGGGTTCGCCACCGTCGTGAGCGGACTGGCCGCCGGGCCGGGGCAACGACGGTGGGTGCGGCTGGTCGAAGACGCGCATCTGCTGGACGCGGCTTCCGCGGTGCTGTTGCGGAAGCTGATGGACGCCGGCGCGGTCCTGCTGATCGGCACCGCCCGCACCGGTGAGCCGCATGGCAGGGCGGTCACGGCGCTGCGCGGCGGGGACGAGGTCTCCCGGGTCGACCTGACCGTACTGGCCCCGGAGCGGACCGAGGCGCTGCTGCGGGCCGTGCTCGGGGGACCGGTCGACCGTCGCACGGTGCACGGTGCACGAACTGTCGGTCGCGAGCGGGGGCGACGTGCTGTACCTGCGCGAACTGGTGCTCGGTGCGCTGACCGCCGGGGACCTGACCGAGGACGGGGAGATCTGGCACCTGCGCGAGGGCCGGCTGCCGGGCACCGCGCGGCCGGCCGAAGTGGTCGGAACCCGGCTGGACACCGCCGCCCGCGCCGGACGTCCCGTCCTGGAACGCCTCGCGCTGTGCGAGCCGTTGCCGCTCGCCGATGCCGAGTCCCTCGCTCCGCCGCGGACGCTGACGGCCCTGGAACGGGCGGGACTGATCCGCGTCGTCCAGGACCGGCGGCGCGTCACCGTGACGCTGGCCCACCCCCTGTACGGCGAGGTACCGCGGGCCGGACTGCCGGTCCTGCGCCGCCGGACCCTTTTACCGGACCAGGCCGCACGCGTCGAGGCCCGTGGTGCCCGCCGCCGCGGCGACCCGCTGCGCGTCGCCACCTGGCGGCCCGGCCGCCACCGGCACCGCCGACCCGGCCCTCCTCGTCCGGGCCGCCGTGCCGGCCCGCCACGCCCACGACTATCACCAGGCAATCGCGAACCGGCCCGGACGTTCCGGAGGGGGTGCCGCCTGTGCCTTCGGTGCCCCCGGGCGCGTCCGTGCGTCACACGCGCCGTCCGTCGTAGAGCGCGACCGCGAGCGGCTGAGTGGGTGAGCGCCTGAGTGGCTGAGTGGCGGCCGTGTCGTGTCGGCCCCGTTCCGGTGGGTTGGCGGGCGGCCGGGCGGAGTCGGGTACGGCCTCGCCGCGCTGCCGTACGCGCCGTACGCGCCGTACGCGCCGTACGCGCCGTACGCGCCGTACGCGCCGTACGCGCCGTACGCGCCGTACGCGCCGTACGCGCCGTACGCGCCGTACGCGCGAGATCCTCGGCCGGGTGGCGCGGCGGACCGTACCGGACGCCGCCCGCCTGTCCGCCTCGAAGGGGCGGGCAGGGCGCGAGGGGGCGGACCCCACCCGGTCGTGCCGTTCCCCCGCGGCGCGGGCTCGGTCTCCCCGCGGTGGGGCTACCGGGCGCGGGTGACGGGCGCCCGGGTAGGTCACGGTGCCGGTTCCCCGGCAGGGGACGCGTGGGGTCAGGACTCCGCGGGCGCGCCCTTGAGCCGCGCGGCGACCGTCCGCAGAAGCTGATCGGAGAGCTCGGGGTCGGCGACCGCCCGTGACATCAGCAGCGCGCCGACCATCGCGCTCAGGGTGAGCATGGCGTCCGCCCGCGCCTCGTCGGAGTCGTCGCCGTCCGCCGTCCCGCTGATGAGCTCGAGATAGCCGCGCACCTGCTTCTCGTACGCCTCCTTCATCTCGGCCTCGCCGCGTCCCGCCGCGGCGCCGAGCGACACCACGGCACAGCCCGTTCCCGGAGCGTCACGGTGGCGGGCGCTGAGGTAGGAGTCGATCAGTCCTGTGCGGGGCTCCTCGCGGTTGCGACGGGCGGCCCGCGCCATCTTGGTCTCCCCGTCGACCAGAGCGAGGGCGGCGGCCTGACGCATCAGGTCGTCGCGCGAGGAGAAGTGCTTGTAGAACCCGCCGTGCGTCAGACCGGCCTCGTTCATCAGCTCGGCGACGCCGGGCCGGGTCAGCCCTTCCTCGCGGATGCGGCGGGCGGTGATCCGCAGGACCCGGTCACGCGACTCCGCCTTGGCCGCCTGGGAGTGACCCATGGCAAGACCTCCCGATCTGCGACGACAAGCCGCACCGATCAAATGTGGATGACGGACATCATATCCCCTGTTCGGATCGGCCTCCGGGCGGCCGGGCCGGCCCCGGCGGAGCGGACGTCACCGTGCGCGCTCCCAGACGAGCACACCCGTGCGGCGGGCGCCCCAGATCAGGGCGGGCTCGGGCAAGGACAGCCGGAGTCGGTCACCGTCCTGGTCGGCGACCCTGGCCAGGGTGGTGCCCACCCAGTTGGGAAACAGGCTGAGCTCGACGTGGTGGACCACGAAGTCGTCCTCCGGGACTTCGTAGGTCCCGGCGTAGGCCAGGTAGCCGGTGGCCGCCGCGGCCAGTTCCCCGGGCAGCCCCTCCTCGAGGCGCCCGCGGCGGAAGCGGGGCCGCAGTGGACGCATGATCTGGGCCGACATGTGACCGCCGGGTGTGTACGTGATCAGGCCCTGGGGTCGCGGGCCGAAGGGCTCGACGACCTCGCCGTCGTCGACGGCGGTGGCCCGGTACGACACCAGGCGCCAGGCGCCGACCAGGTTCTTGCGCAGTTCATCCGGATTCATGGGTTCCTCACTGGTCTTCGATGCTCCGCCGCCTCCGTACCGGGGTGCGGAAGAGGGCCGGCGTCGGAGAATGTGGATGATGGGAATCATACAGATGAACCCGTTCAGGGTGCGTGCGGGGTAGCTCACCTTGACTTTGAGGATGATGGACAACATCCTGAATGTGGATGATGGCAGTCATCCAAACTGGAACAGGAAACATCGAGAAGGACGCACCATGACGGACACCTACGACCCCACCCGCACCGCGGTTCTGCTGGTCGATCCCTACAACGACTTCCTGTCGGAGGGCGGCAAGATCTGGCCCGCCGTCCGGCAGGTGGCAACCGACGTCGGTCTGCTGGACAACCTGCGCGCCGTCGTCGCCGCGGGCCGCCGGGCGGAGCTGCGGATCGCCTTCGTCCCGCACCGCCGCTGGCAGGAGGGCGACTATGAGGACTGGGACCACCCCAACCCCACCCAGCGGCTGGTGCAGGAGCGCCACAGCTTCGCGCGCGGCACCTGGGGCGGCGAGTTCCACCAGGATCTTCAGCCCGCCGACGGTGACGTGATCGTGCAGGAGCACTGGGCGCAGAGCGGTTTCGCCAACACCGATCTGGACTTCCGGCTCAAGCAGCACGGCATCACCCATGTGATCGTCATCGGCCTGCTCGCCAACACGTGCATCGAGTCCACCAGCCGCTACGCGATGGAGCTCGGCTACCACGTGACCCTCGTCCGCGACGCCACCGCCGCGTTCATGCCCGAGATGATGCACGCCGCCCACGAACTCAACGGCCCCACCTACGCCCACACCATCACCACCACCACGGAACTCCTGCGGACGCTGGAGAACGGAGACCACTGAGATGACCCTGACCGGACACCTGCTGATCGGTTCGTCGAACGTCCCGGCATCCGCCGGCACGATGAAGGCACTCGACCCCGCGACGGGGGAGTACATCGGACCGGAGTTCGCCTTCGGCGGCCCCGCCGAGGTCGACCGTGCCGCGCGTCTGGCGGACGACGCCTTCGACAGCTACAACCGCACCGGCCCGAAGGAACGCGCCGCGTTCCTCGACCTGATCGCGGACCGGCTGGACGGGATCAACCAGGAGCTGGCCGAGCGGGCCGCGCTGGAGACCGGCCTGCCCGTGGCGCAACTCCAGGGAGAGGCGGCCAAGGCCGCCTCCCAGTTCCGGCAGTTCGCCGACGTGGTCCGCGCGGGCCGCTTCCGCGACGCCGCCATCGACCCGGCGCAGCCCGAGCGGCAGCCGCGGCCGCGGATGGACCACCGCCTGCAGAAGATCGCCATCGGGCCGGTCGCCATCTTCGGCGCGAGCAACTTCCCCATCTCCTACTCCGTCGCCGGCGGCGACACCGCCTCCGCGCTGGCGGCGGGCGCCCCGGTCGTCCTCAAGGCCCACAACGCCCACCCGGGCGCCTCGGAGCTCCAGGCGCGCGCCATCCGCGGCGCGGTCATCGACTCAGGGCTGCACGAGGGGGTGTTCTCCATGGTGCGAGGCGCGGGCAACGAGATCGGTGAGGCACTGGTGGACCACCCGCTGATCAAGGCGGTGACCTTCACCGGTTCCGAGCGTGGTGGCATGGCGCTGTACCGGCGGGCTCAGCTGCGTCCCGACCCGATCCCGGTCTTCGCCGAGATGACCAGCGTCAATCCCACCTTCGTCCTGCCCGCGGCGCTCGCGGCGCGCGGCGCCGAGACCGGAGACGGGTTCGCCGAGCGCATGCTCGTCAACGTCGGCCAGGCCTGCCTGAAGCCCGCCGTCCTGCTCGCTGTCGACGGCCCGGGTTACGCCGGGATGCGGGAGGCGGCCGCGGCACGGGTGAACGCCATGGGCGCGCGCACCATGCTGACCCCGGGTATCCACGACGCGTACGACCAGGGTGCGCGGCGACTGAGCGAGTCCGGCGCCGACACCCTCACCGAGGGCCCGGAGCCCCAGGGCCCCTGGGAGGGCCGCTCGCGGCTGCTGGAGGTCGACGGCGAGCGGTTCCTGGCGGATCCCGGACTGGCCGAGGAGGTCTTCGGACCGGCGGCACTGCTGGTACGCCTGACGGACATGGCCCAACTCCTCGAGGTGGCCGCGACGTTCCGCGGTCAGCTGTCGGCGACGATGCACCTGGACGAGGCCGACCACGGCGACGCGGCACGCCTGCTGCCGATCCTGGAACGGCGTACCGGCCGGATCGTGGTGAACGCGTTCGCCCACCCGCAGGAGGTCGGTGACGCGACCATCCACGGCGGACCCTTCCCGGCCACCACCGACAGCCGCTTCACCTCGGTCGGTATGACGTCCATCGACCGCTTCCTGCGTCCCGTCACCTACCAGGGTTTCCCCGACGCGTTGCTGCCGGACGCCCTCGCCGCGGACAACCCCCTGGGGCTGCCGCGCCTGGTCGAGGGCCACCTCACCCAGGACTGACGTACCCCGTCGCGCCGGTTGCTCCTCGAGCAACCGGCCGGAAGGCGACGTCACTTGACTACGCGGTCCGCGTCACGCGGACACGGGCGGGCTGTCCCGGCGGACCGCTTCGAGCGGTATGGCCACGGCCACCGACGCGCCGGCCGACCTGCCCGACGGCGGGACGGGGTCGCCTCGGTCGTCGAGCGGGGTCAGGGCCGGCCCATCTGTGGGAGACGGCCGCGCGGGGATCCCGCGCGTGGGTGGCGGATGCCCGGCCTCCCGGCCGCGCCGACCGTGCGGCGACCCGTGTCAGGCCGACCACCACGAGCGCTTCCCGGCCGCCGACTGTGCGGCGACCTGTGTCAGGCCGACCACCACGAGCGCTTCCCGGCCGCTGACCGTGCGGCGACCTGTGTCAGGCCGACCATGACCAGCGCCTCCCGGTACCCGGCCCCCGCGGCGACCGTGCGGAACCGCGCGGCGAGCAACTCGACGCGCTGCCGGAACGGATCCGCCGCCGACGGAGGAGCCGCCCCGTGCGGGAGCGCGCGCACCGGCTCACCCATCGGCGTCAGCCGTACGTCGGCGCGCGGCGGTGTTCGCGTGGGGTGTTCGGCGGTGGGGCGTGCGGGCGGCCTCCGGGTTGAGTGCGTGTCATCGCATCGTGAGTCCCACCAGTGGTCCGACGTCCCCGTGTGATGCGTAGGCCGACAGCGGCACGCATCACGCGGGGGCTCCCTTTGTCATGGGCTGCGGCTTCGGCTTGTCCCGGGCTGCGGCCTCGGCCGTGGGTTTTGCGGATCGGCCCGGGTTCTGCCGGGCCCCGTCCGAAGTGGGGCAGAACCACGGCTTTCACGCCGACGAAGTGCGCAATGCGCAGGTCACAGGCCACTTTTACGCGCGTTCGGACCTGTTCCGAGCGGCGGTCCGAGTGCGCCGGACCGCTGTCGCGTACGCCCAATCGGATTGCTGACTCCAGATCTTCCGCGTGTCCAATACGGCGGATAAAGGGATTATCGGTATTTTCAACCACAGATCGGCTGCTTGGCCGACGTCTCAGAGATAGGGAAGAGTGACATGACCACGCGCAACATTGCCGTGACTGCCGCCGTTGCGGCCGCTACGGCCCTCGTCGCCACGGGCGTCACCTACGCCTCGGCCACTGCAGCCCCCACGGCTACGCCCACCGTCAACCAGATCGCCCCCTCGGGCGGCGACAACGGGCAGTCGAAGGGCAAGGACGGGAACACCGGCCAGTCGAAGGGTAACGAAGGAGGAGGCGGAGGCGGAGGCGACCGCGGTGGCCGTCGCCACTACGAGGGTCGGATCGACTTCAACGAGCGGTCCTACTCCGCTCGCTCCTGGGGCTGCATCACCGTGGTGAGCGGTCTCGGTTCGCGCAGCTTCAACGTGCGCAACGACAGCCACAAGACCGTCGAGGTCTTCCGTGGTGCCACCTGTGACAACGGTTCGCCGCTTGCCACGGTCGGCCCGTGGAGCACCAGCAACGGCATCGTGCCCTTCCGCGTCCACGGTGGCGTGAAGGTCAGGGACGGCGTCGTGGGCAGCTTCCGTGTCGTCGAGGACCACCACGGCGGTGGCTACGGCGGTGGCTTCGGTGGCGGCGGCCGCGGTGGCGACCGTGGCGGCGACGGCGGCGGCTACGGCGGCGGCGACGGTGGCGGCTACGGCGGCGGCGACGGTGGCGGCTTCGGCGGCGACCGCGACTAGCCCTCACAGGCGACGTCCGCACCGCACGGAGAACCCGGCCCGCTGCAATCGGGCCGGGTTCTCCGGCATCTCCACCGGGACACCGGAGACCGCCGGAGGACGGATCAGGGACCGTGGTGAGGCGGGGCGTTGAGGATGGCCACGCAGGCGATGTCGTCGTCGAGGTGGCCGTCGCTGTGGCGCACGAGGGCTTGATGGAGGGTCCGGAGGAGCGCCGAGGGGGAGTCGGCGGCGGTGTGCGCCGTCCAGGCGGTGAGGGGGAAGAAGTCGCCGTCGGCGTCGCGGGTTTCGGTGACGCCGTCGGTGTAGAGCAGCAGCAGGTCACCGCGGGTGAAGGGGATCCGGTCGACGTGGTACTCGCAGCCGATGAGCGCGGCGAGGTTGACCGGCGGCGAGGGCGCCGCGGGCTCGATGGCCAGGGTGGCGCCGTCGCGGATGAGGAGGGGCGGCGGGTGCCCGCAGCTGAGGACCGAGACGTGCGTGCCGGTCGGCGGGAACTCGACGATGACGACCGTGGCGAATCGCTCCGGGGTGTCCTCGGCGGGGACGGCGATGTCGTACCGGGTGAGCGTGGTGTCAAGGCGGTGTGCGAGCTGCGACAGGTCGGCGGACTCGTAGGCGGCCTCGTAGAAGGAACCGAGGATGGCGGCGGAGACGCCGACGGCGCGCAGGCCCTTGCCGCGGACGTCCCCGAGGACGAGGCGCAGGCCGTGAGGGGTGTCGGCGGCGGCGTAGAAGTCGCCGCCGACACGGGCCTGCGGCGCCGCGGAGAGATAGAGGGTCGCGATCTCCAGGTTCCCGACCCGCTCGGGAACCGGTCTGAGGAGAACCTCCTGGGTGGCGTCGGCCACCGCGCGGACCTGGGCGAGGGTGCGTTCGCGTTGGAGGCGCAGATGGCTGGCGTAGACGGCGGCCAGGGTGACGGCCCCGATCGCGCCCGCGGTGTACAGGCTCGCCGTGTCGGGGACGACCACGGCGTAGCCGACGACCGGGAGCAGGCAGATCACGCCCAGGGCGAGGGTGGCTCGGACCGACCAGACCGATGCGGCCAGCGCCGGTGCTGCCGGAAGCAGGCGGCTGAAGGGGACGTCATGCGGCGTGAGGACGGCCAGGACGCCGATCACGGCTGTCAGCACGAGGGGGGACAGCAGCACGGGATCCCGACGCCGCACGGCAAGCCATACCCTCTGATATCTACTCAGGGCACCCATGGCTGGATGGTAGGTGATCCTTGATCGTCTTCCGGATGGACCCTTCGACATCCTGGCCCCGGTCTCCCGTCGGGCCGACCCCGCGTGGCCCGTGACGGTACGTGAGGAGACGGGGGGCGGGGCGAAGCCGAGAGCTCGGGGGAGGCCCGCGCGCTCGGGATCGGCTCGGCCGGAGGGGGCGGTGGTCCAGGCGGCCCACCCGGCCGGGGGACGCGGGAAGGCGGCCGCCGGTGTCCGTACTGGTCAGTGAGCCGATCCGTGTGTCAACCCGGTCGCCGCCGAACGAAGTTCATCGTGCGCAACCGGGGGAGCGGCGGCCCGGACCAGGACGGGTTGCAGGGCCGCGAGCAGCAGGCACGCGAGCGCCATCACACTCCACAAGCCCGCTGGTCCGGCGTGTTGGAGCAGTTGCGTCCCCGCCAGGGGGGCGGCGACACCCGCGATGCCCCAACTGGTGCCGTAGACCGCCAGATAGCGCCCGGTGCCGCCGGGCGGGGCCAGGCTCGCCACGACCGCGTGGGCGCGGCCGACGAGGAGCAGGTCTCCCATGCTCCACACCACGGTGGACGTCAGGTAGGCCGGCAGGCTGTGGGCGAACGCGTACCCGGCCAGCCCCAGCGCCGACAGCAGGTGACCGACGGTCAGGGCGACGGGCGTGGAGAGGGCGGCGAGCCGCCGCCACCGCATCAGCGGCTGTCCCGCCGTGACGGTGAGTGCCGAGGCGGTGAACAACAGACCGGCGTCGGCGGGGCGCAGTCCTTCGCGGACCAGGGCGAGCGGGAGCATGATCATGATCTGGAGGTGGACCACGGCGAACGCCGACCCGGCCGCGAGCATGCGGAGCAGCGCGCGATCGCGCCACGGGGCGATGGAGGACCTCTGATCGATGGCCGCCGCCGTGACACGACGGTCCGCGGGGAGGAGCAGGCGCACGGCGAGGGCGCAGAGCAGGCACGTGACGGCGTCGACGACGAACAACCGGCGCAGGTCCCAGTGGCCCACGGCCGCCGCCAGAAGTCCCGCGCCCATGCCGGCCGCGGCCAGCGCCGCGTTCAGCAGGCCGTAGGCGCGGACCTGTTCGTCCGGTGCCACGACGTCGGCGATCATCGCCTGGCTCGGTGGTTCGTAGATCTCGAAGACGAGGCCCAGCAGCACGGCGCAGCAGACAGCGCTCGCCAGGCTGTCGGCGGCGGCGAGTCCCAGCTGCGCCACCGCGCACCCGGTCAGGCCCAGCACGATCGTGCGGCGTCGGCCGATCCGGTCGGCCAGTCGTCCGCCGGCCAGGCGGGAGGGGATCGTGGCGACGCCGAAGGCGGCACTCACGCATCCGGCGACGGCGGCACTGGCCCCGAACCCCGTCGTGACGAGCACGGTGAGAAACGATAGGGAGAACGCTCCCAGCCGGTTCACCGCCCGCGCCACGGCCAACAGCCGCACCGCTCGCGGCAACCGTGTCCCGCCCCGCACCAGAACCCACCCCACCCTCGTAACCGACGAATCGACTATCGTCGGTGATGCACGAACCGGAATGGACGGTAGAAGGGGAAGGAGTGACCGGTCAAGTGATGTTCGATGGTCACGTGGTGACGCTGCTGGATGTGGCTGTCTCGCTCGTGAACGTGCTGACCGACGGCGCCCGGCAAGGCCGTCCCTACACCGCCCCGCGGGGCGACCGGCTCCCCGGGGCCGTTCACGACGCGCTGCCGCCGGCCCCCGGCCGCGCCGCGGTCGAGCCGGAGCACGCGACCTGCCTCGCGCAGACGGCCGGACGGATGCGAGAGGTGTTCGACGCCGTCGACGCCGACCGCACCGACCGGGCCGCCGAGCTCGTCAACGCCCTGCTGCGTACCACCGGGGCCCGCCCCCAACTCGACCGCGTCGACGGCGAGCCCTGGCAGGTTCACTTCCACGGTGCCGACGACAGCCTCTCCGTGGGATGGAGCGCCGGATGCGCCACCGCCCTCGCCCTGGCCATCGGCAGCGACCTCGCAGGACGCCTCGGGGTCTGCTCGGCACCGCGATGTGACCGCGTCTACGTCGACAACTCCCGTAACGCGGTGCGCCACTTCTGCTCGGACGCGTGCCGCGGCCGCGTCAAGGCGGCGGCCTTCCGCTCCCGCCGGGCCGCGCAGGACTGAGGCCTGACGGGCGGACAGGCGTTCGTGGTCGAGCGGGTCCGCCCTCGCCGGCAGCGGTGTCGCGATCGAGGGGCGGTTCGAGCCGCCGCGAGCGGCTCGGCTCGGCGTCGACGAGCAGGTGACGACGGCGTCCTGGTCGGCCTGGAGGGTGGCGAGCACGTCCCGCGTCCGGGGTGACCGGTCGGCGCCGAGGCGGGCGATGAGGGCCGACCGGCCGTCGAGCGCGGCATGCCGTTCGAGGCTCTCCGCGTTGGCCGCGCAATGCTGCTCTTCGCCGGCGTGTCGCACCGCCGGCCCGGCGGCCCCGCGCGAGATCCATCATCTGAAAAGGCCGACGCGCTTCCTGAATCTCCTCTTTCCGCGGCTTGCGAGTTCGGTCGGCCATTCCCGGGGCCGCCATCGCCGGCGGACCGCCGTCTCTTCTCTTCGCTTGGCGCCCCGTCAGCTCTCCTTCTCGGGCGGCGCCGTCCGCCGGCGAACCCCTGACGTCGGGTGACCAGTGGGCGACCCGCCGGTTCGTGACGCGCCGACCCTGTCGGCGTCGGGACGGCGGCGGGCGCCGGAGACTCCTCGTATCCGGTCCGACGAAGCGTCAAGTGCGTCCGTTCGAGGCGGCTTTGGATACTCGGCCAGTGTGCTCTGAGCTGCGGAAACGGGTGTCGTACCCCCAATTGGCCGACTTCCGGTGCGTCTCCGGCGTGCCTGATATTACATATAAAGAGATTATCGGTTCATTCAGTCAGATATTGGCTGATTGGTCGACGACTCAGAGATCTCAGAGATTGGGAAGAGCCTCATGATCACGCGCAAAATTGCCATGACAGCAGGCGCGGCGGCAGCCGCGGCGCTCGTCGCCACGGGCGTCACCTACGCCTCGGCCCCCGAGGTCCCCTCGGCTGCCGCGGCCACCCCCACCGTCAACCAGGCCGCCCCCACGGGCGGTGACAGCGGGCAGGCGAAGGGCAACGGAGCCGGCGGAGCTGTGGCCGGCAACGGAGGAGACAACGGCGGCCGTGGCGGCGACAACGGCGGCCGTGGCGGCGACAACGGTGGCGGCGGCCGTGGCGGCGACAGCGGCGGCGGTGGCGGCGGTGGCGGCCGTGGCGGCGACGACGGCGGTCGTGGCGGCGACGACGGTGGCCGTGGCGACGACGACGGTGGCCGCGACGGTGGCGGCCGTGACGGCGGCGGCCGCGGTGGCCGTGGGTACGAAGGGCGGATCGACTTCAACGAGCGGTCGTACTCCGCCCAGAGCTGGGGCTGCATCACCGTGGTGAGCGGTCTCGGTTCGCGTAGCTTCAACGTCCGCAACGACAGCCGCCGGACCGTCGAGGTCTTCCGCGGCGCGACCTGCGACAACGGTTCGCCCGTCGCCACGGTCGGCCCGTGGAGCACCACCAACGGCGTCGTGTCCCACTTCGTCCACGGTGGCGTGAAGGTCCGCGACGGCGTCGTGGGCAGCTTCCGGGTGGTCCGGGACCGCCACGGCTGGTAACAACAGCAACGCCCGCACATCACGGAGGACCCGGCCCGCTGCAATAGTGCCGGGTCCTCCGGCATGGGTGGTGCGAGCGCCGAACCCGTTCACGCCCTCGCCGTTGAGGTGACGGGCGCGCTCGTGGATGCTGGCGAGGTGGACGACGCGAGCGCATTCATGCTGAGACAGCTCCGGGCACTGGATCCCGCGGTGCGCGCGGACGTCCTGCGTGTCCTGGACCGGGTGGTCCGGGATCTGCCCGCCCACTGGCGGCGGCGCAAGGGGGTGCCTCAGCTCATGGTGTTCCTCGACGGCCCGGCGGCCGTGCGCGTGGAGCGGATCACCTTCAGGGAGATGTCCCGGCACGGCTACCTCGACGAGTTCAGCCGCTGGTCCGCGTCCGTCCCGGCGGAACGGGCCGAGGACCACGGGTGTGCCGCACTGGTGTACGGAGACCGTATCCACGCGAGGATCAACCGGATCGGTCCCTTCGGCTCGGCCTGGCACCTTCCGGACACCCGCGTCGACGTCCGCACCGTCCATCGGGAACTGCGCATCAGCCCCACCTTCTCGCTCCCTTTCGAGATCGAAGGCCGGTTCTTCCCGCGGCTCGTCTTCCCGGCGTGGGTGAGCGACACCCTCACCCGCGCGCGGCAGGGCTGACCGGAGGTCGTGCGTCGAGGTCCTGGTGGGGGAGGGGGCCGGTGATGAGCAGCCTCCGGTACCGCTCGGTGTGCTCGGCCAGTTCGTCGTCGCTGACGCCGCGTGCGTCGTGGAGGACGAGCGGCCGGCCGAAGGTCATGCCCATGCGGTGAGCGGTCTGTTCCAGCGGCCGCAGCAGTTCGGTCATGGTGAAGCGGTGGAAGGCGCCGGGCCGGTAGGCGTCGGCGACCCCGCCGGTCGACGTGACGACCAGCAGCGTCTTGTCGGTGAGCAGTCCGCGGGTGTCGTAGGCGAATCCGCGCGTCATGACCTCGTCCAGCCACTGCTTGAGAAAGCCGGGCACGGAGTACCAGTGCAGGGGGAACTGCAGCACGATCACCTCGTTCTCACTCACCAGACGCTGTTCGGCCGCGATGTCGAGGCGCCGGTCGGGAAAGGCGGCGTGCAGGTCGTGCAGGGTGACGTGGGCCAGGCCGCGGGCGGCACCGGCCATGGCCCGGTTGATCCGCGACCGGGCGAGGTCCGGGTGGCCGAGCAGGACGAGGGTGCGGGGGGACAGGTCGGTCATGGTGTTCTCTCTCGGTTCGGTGCTTCGTCGGATTCACGGCCCGGGGCGCTTAGCCTGAGGTGGGGTCGTCGTGGAGAGGCTGGAGCCGATGCCGCAGCAGCAGGACGCCGGACGCCGGGTCGCGATCCTGGCCTTCGAGGGCGTCACGTTGATCGACGTGGCGGGCCCCGCGGACGTCTTCAGCCATGCGGGCCGGTACGGGCCGGGCTACGAGGTGAGCGTGGTGTCGCCGGACGGGGCGGACGTACGGACCTCGACCGGGCTCACGCTGCACGTCGAGTCCGCCGCGGCGGACAGCGGCCCCGCGCACACCGTGTTGGTGCCCGGTGCGTACGGCATGGTGGACCGCCCTTTCGACGCCGGGCTGGTGGAAGCGGTCCGGCGGCTGACGGCCGGGGCGGAGCGGATCGCGTCGGTGTGCACGGGGGCGTTCCTGCTGGCCGAGGTGGGACTGCTCGACGGACGCAGGGCCACGACGCACTGGCGGCAGGCGAAGGAGTTCGCGCGCCGCTACGAGCGGGTAGCGGTGGAGGCGGACGCCCTCTATGTGCGCGACGGCGCCATCCTGACCTCGGCGGGAGTCAGCTCCGGCATCGACCTGGCCCTCGCACTGGTGGAGGACGACCACGGTCCAGGGGTGGCACGAGAGGTGGCCGAGGCCATGGTGGTGTTCATGCAGCGCCCCGGCGGGCTGTCGCAGTTCTCCGCACCGTCCCGCCGCCACGTCTCCCGCGACCACCCGCTGCGGGCACTGCTGGACGCGATCGCGGCCGATCCCGGCCGCGACCACAGCGTCCCGGCGATGGCGGCCATGGCGGCGGTCAGCGTGCGGCAGCTGACCCGGCTGTTCCATGACGAGATCGGAACGACCCCGGCCCGCTACGTCGAGATGGTCCGCCTGGAAACCGCGCAGGCCCAGCTCCAGGCCGGCCACACCGTCGCGGTGGCCGCGGCCCGGAGCGGATTCGGCAGTGCCGAGACCCTCCGCCGGGTGTTCACCAGCCGCCTCGGGATGTCCCCCGCCGCCTACCGCGATCACCTCGGCGCACCCTGACCGGCGCCGGGTCCACCGGCGCGCCGGCCGCCGGGGCGCGGTTCCCGTTGCCTCCTCCTCGGCGAAGACCCCGGTGACGAGGTTCTCGGTGACGAGGTCCTCGGTGACGTACGGCATGACACATCTCCCTGGCCCGCTGTCCTGATCCGTCAGATCCGTCAGATCCGTCAGATCCGCCTGATCCGTTTCGATCCGTGTGATCCGGCGACACGTCCGAGCCTGCCCGCCGCTCGCCCCCGGGTGAATGGATCTTTCTGCCGGGAGCACCACACATTCGGCCCGGGACGCCGTCGTTCCCCGGTCCCGGCAGCCCGGCGCTCCGGGTGGAAGGAGGTGCGCCGCTCGGACATGGCGCGCTTCGTTCCGGCTCTCCGGGTACGCGCGGGCAGATCGTGCCGAACCGGCGTCATCCGTATGTCGACGAGACGGTTCCGCTTGTCCCGCGGCGGGCCGGTGTGACGGACGGTCGGATCACCACCGTGTCCGTCGGCAGTCCGCGCCGGTGCTTCACCCCGATGGGCGGGAACCGGCCGCGCTCCCGCCGCCCGCCCCGGCGTCCGCGTCGGGGACCGGGCCGCCGAGCAGGACTGATCCGACAGCCGCGTCCCGACCGACTCGCGCCGACCGACTCGCGCCGACCGACTCGCGCTGACCGACTCGCGCCGATCTGACGCCGCACTGGACGCCGGTCGGTCCGGAAGCGGAGAAGCGGTCCCCGCAAAAGGGCATCGCCGACGGGGCGTCAGGCGGCCGGCAGTGACTGTTCGGCCCAGATGGTCTTGCCGCCGTCCTCGTACCGGGTGCCCCAGTGCCGGGTCATGGAGGCGACGAGGAACAGACCCCGCCCTCCCTCGTCCTGGAGGCGGGCGTGGCGCAGGTGCGGCGCGGTGTCGGCGTCGTCGCTGACCTCCACCGTCAGCGTGCGGTCGAGGATCAGGCGCAGCCGGATGGCTCCTTCCGCGTGACGGATCACATTGGTGGCGAGTTCGCTGACGACCAGGTCGGTGACGAACACCTGGTCCTCCAGACCCCACTGCGCCAGCCGGTCGCGTGTCGCCCGCCGGGCCTCGCGGACCGAGACCGGCTCGGACGGGAAGGTCCAGGTCGCGACGTGGTCCGGTGCGAGGGACCGGGTCCGGGCCACCAGCAGCGCGGCCCCGTCCTCCGGTGCTGCTCCCCGCAGCACCTTGTACGCTGCCGCGTCGCAGATCTCCGCGGGGTCGGCCGAGGCGTCGGCGACCGTCTCGCGCAGCCGGCTGGCCCGCTCGTCCGCATCGGCCGGATAGCGGTCCGCGCTGCCGTCCGAGAAGAGGGACAGCAGGCTTCCGGCGGTCAGCCGCGTGGTGTGCAGTTCGTAGGGCACACCGCGGCCCAGCGGCTCGCCGCGCGGTACGTCGAGTTCGCTGACCACGCCCTCAGGGCTGGTGACCAGGGGGCTCTCATGGCCCGCCGAGGCCGCCGCGCACCGGCGGGTCACCGGGTCGTACGTGACATACACGCACGAGGCGGTGAAGGGTGGCCGCGCGTGCAGCAGGGTCATTGGGTCCGAGTCCTGTTCGCGGGCGAGCCGTTGGGCGACGTCGTCGAGATGGACCAGCAGCTCGTCCGGCGGCAGGTCCATGGCGGCCAGCGTGGAGACCGCGGTGCGCAGGCGTCCCATCACGACGGAGGCCGGCAGGTCCTCTCCCGGCACGTATCCGATGACGAGGCCGATCCGGCAGCTGGAGAGGCTGAGGACGTCGAACCAGTGCGCGCCGTACCGCCCCGGCATGTAGCAGTGCGACGACTCCACCGCCGCCGTCATCGGGGCCGTCCGCGGCAGCAGGCTGCGCTGAAGCGTGGTCGCGACCGTGTGCTCACGGGTGAAGCGGCGGGCGTTGTCGACACAGAGGGCGGTGCGGGCGGCGAGCTGTGTCGCCAGCGACAGATCCTCCTCGTCGAAGGGTTCGGGGTGCGAGCCGGCCCGGTAGAAACTGGCCAGCCCGAGCACGAGCCCGTGCACCGTCAGCGGGGTCACGATGAGTGAGTGCACGCCGGTCCGGCGGATGAACTCGGCGCGCAGCCGGTCGTTGGCCAGCCACCGGCGGGCCGAGACGACCGATCCGACCAGGCGCGGGCGGAGATCGGCCAGCGCCTGGGTGTACGGCGTGGGGATCGCGAAGTGACTGGTACTGCCGATCGGATAGGCGCCGTACTGCCCTTCGTGGGCCTTGAATCCGGCGCGCTTCATCGGTGGTTGGTCGGTGACCGGGCCCACGGGCGCGTCGCCCGCGAACACCGACTCCAGCAGATCCACGGCGATGGCGTCGGCGAAGGCCGGGACCGCGATCTCGGCGAGTTCCTGCGCGGTGCGCGCCGCGTCCAGGGACGATCCGATCCTGGCGCGCGCGATGCTCAGCAGGTCCAGCTCCTCCTGCCGGCGGACCTGGTCCGTGACTTCGTGGATCATGGAGGCGGCCCCGATGGACCGGCCGTGCTCCCGCAACGGGTAGCCGGTGACCGCATAGTCGTGCCGGTTGCCCGGATCTGCCGCCGGGTACGTCGACACCGGCCGGTCGAACACCGGGGACGACTCCGCCATCACCTCGCGGATGATCGGCGACAGCGGGAGTCGGGGGTCGAGGTCCTGAAGGCAGACCCCGATCACCTGGCTCGCGGGCAGTCCTCGCATGGCCAGAGCCGCCGGGTTGGCCCGCAGGACGCGAAGGTCCGTGTCGTAGACCTCCAGCCCGGCCCTGGCCTGCTCGAACAGGGCCTTCTCGAAGCCCTTCGCTCCGTTCGACGCGGTGGTGTCGGCCCTCGCGTGATCGTGTCGTTGTCCACGAGACATGATCAACCTCATCTCTCACCGACAAGCCCAGTAAACCCATGTCCGCGCCGGGGCCGCCACCGAGAGCGCGGCTCGTCCCGGGCCGCGGCGCGTCTCCGGCCGGCACCGTACGGAGGGACGTCAGGACACCCGGGCCAGGTCACGGCCTCTGTCGCCGGGTGGGTCGCCCCGACCGCGGTCCGAAGGCGGCGGCGTGCCCCGCCGCGACAGGGTCGGCGACAACGGTGCGCAGGGTCACCGAAGCGTCCGAGCGCCCTTGTCGGCCCCTCGCTGGTCATCGCTGGTCGAAGAGGCCGCCGGGTCGTGGAGGTACTTCCTGGGCACGGGAACGGGCACGGGCGCAGGCCGTGCGGCGTAGGCCGTGCGGCGCGGGTCGTTCACGCTGCGGGGCCGCGTGCGGGCATGGCTCGGCGGGCGAAGGCGATGGTGGCGGCGATGATGGCGGCGAAGACCGGTCCGGTGGCGATGTGGACCATGCCCAGGACGAGGGGTTCGTCGGCGCGGTAGTAGATGACCTGGAGGGCGGCGTTGACGACGTTCACCGCGACGCACACCCATGTGGAGTTGCGGTAGACGCGGCGCAGCCGTGGTACTTCGCGCCAGTTCGCGTGGCCTCCGCTGACCCGGTTGAGGATCACTCCGGTCAGGGGGCGGCCGATCAGGATGCTGCCCAGGCAGACGGCCAGGACGACGAAGGGGATCAGGGCGGGCAGCAGGAAGAACCCGCGTGCCTCGCCGGTGATGGCCGCCGCGCCCGCGCAGACGCCGACGACGAGCAGTCCGGCAAGGGCCTGCCGCAGTCTCTCCTTGCGCAGCAGGCGCCAGGCGAGCGTGGCGCCCGCGGTGGCGCCGGCCGCGATGAGGCCGGCGTCCAGGGAGCTGGCGGCGTTGGCCCCGAGGAACGCGACAGTGGGCGCGGCGGCGACCAGGACGCCGGAGAGTTTCGCGGTCCATCCCGCTCGTGGGGACGGCGCGGGCCTCTGTCGCGGGTCGGCCGTGGGGGTCGGGGTCGTAGGTGTGTCGGCGGTGTCCATGGATCGAGCGTTGCACATGAAACAGTCTCTGACAATCTAGTTTCACATGATACGGTCTCAGGTATGACGAATGCTGCTGGGGCGTTGCCGAGCCCGCGGGCGACCGACGGCCCGGATGATCGGTCGGTCTTCGCGCTGGGGCTGCTGATGCGGCGCGCCCACGACCGGGCGTTGACCGCGGTGGCCGGCGTCCTGCGGCCCCTGGGACTGGAAACGCGGCACTTCGCCGTCCTGATCGCCCTGTGCGACAGGGGAGCGATGAGTCAGAGCGCGTTGGTGGAGGCCACCGGCAGCGACCGGGCCACGATGGTCCGTGTTGTCGATGACCTGGAGCGCGAGCTCCTGGTGACGCGGGGGACCCTTCCGGCGGACCGGCGGGTGCGGATCGTCGCCGTGACGGAGCACGGCCGCGCGGTCTTCGACCGGGCGCACACGGACGTCGCGCCCGTCATGGACGGTCTGGTCGCCCATCTGCCGCCGGGTGAGAGCGATCGGCTCGTGGACCTGCTGACGCGCTTCGTCTGTCCCGGCCGTGCCTGATCCCCCCTTCAAGCCCCACGAGTTGAGCAGGAGAGCTGTGATGCGTGTGCTGATCGCCGGCGCCGGACTGGGCGGCTTGTGCCTGGCCCAGGGGCTGCGCCGGGCCGGGATCGAGGCCGTCGTCCTCGAACGTCGCGGCCGTGATGGGGAACAGCCGGCCACCTACGGCATCCACCTCAACACCGAGGGGATGCGCGCCTTGAACGCGTGCCTGCCGGACAGGGCGTGGCAGCGGCTGGTGGAGACCTCGGTTCCGGCGCCGGACAAGATCCGCTTCCACGACCAGGACCTGGGGGTGCTGGCCGTGCGGGACAACGAGGCGCACGGGGCGGTCGACGCGGATCTGCGGCGCCGGGCGGTGGCCCGGGACGCGCTGCGTGAGGCACTGCTGGTGGGGCTGCCCGCCGACGCGGTGCTGTGGAACACGGAGGTCACCGGTTACCGGCAGACCGCGGACGGGGTGCGGGTCACGTGTGCGGGGGGTCAGGTCTTCGAGGGGGATCTGCTCGTGGCAGCGGACGGCAGCAACTCCCGCCTTCGTGCGCTGCGTCTGCCGGGCCTGGAGCGTGAGGACCTGGGCATCGTGAACGTGTCCGGCCGGGTGGCGCTGTCCGGGTCGCTGATGGCCGAGATCCCCGACGGGCTGACCGATGGCTCGGTGAACAACGTGGTGCCGACGGGGCCTGGTTGGCTGTTCCTGTCCACCTGGGACGCTCCCGCGTCCGGCCGCCACCTGGTATGGGCCTGGGCCGAGAGTCGCAAGACGTATCCCGCGGACCCGGCCGTGATGGACGGGATCGCGCTGCGTGACCACGTCGCCGTGCGGACCGCGCACTGGGCACCGGTGCTTCACCGTCTGGTCGCCGCCACCGGGCCCGACACCGTCGCGGCGATCCCGCTGCGCACCATGCCCGCCCTCCGGCCGTGGGAACCCAGCGCTGTCACGCTGCTCGGGGACGCGATCCACAACATGACACCCATGGCCGGGATCGGGGCCAACACCGCTCTGCGGGACGCCGACGAACTGCGCCGCGCCCTGCTGGGCCCGGGGCCCCTTGTCGCCCTGGTCGGCCGTTACGAGAGCGCGATGCGCGACTACGCCAACGCCGCGCTGGCCCTGTCCACCCGCAACGCCCGCAGCGCCGCCACCACCGAGCGGCTGCCGCGCACCGCCTTCCGTACCGTTCTGCGGGTGGCGGAAGCGGTGCCCATGGTCAAGCGGCGCATCTTTCCCGCGCCCCCGCCGCGGCACTGACGGTCCCGCCTCCCGGTCCGGGGCGGCGCGGAGCGCCGTGCTGCGGCCCCGGACCGTGTCCGCCGAAGGAGAACGGGTCCATGGGGGTCCGTTCCGGCCGCCGGTCCAGCCGGTGCCGGTGTCACGCGAGCGTCGCCGCGGCCAGCCAGGAGCGGCCCTCGGCCCGCGGGCCGGGGGTGTAGGCGGGATGGGGTGTGCGACCGAAGCGGGCGGCCACGTCGGCGAGTTCGTACATGTCGGGCTGCCATCCGTGGCGGTGCAGCCAGGCGGCGGGATCGGTGGGGCCGGTCTGCCACAACCGGGTCAGGCCGGGGCTGATGCGGTCGGTGGCGGCGCGCAGGGACGGTCCGACCTCGAAGTGGTCGAAGGCGAGGGTGCTGCCTGGCGAGCTCAGCCCGCTCACGGTGGCCAGCAGTTGGTCGGAGGCCCGCTCGTCGAGCGCGTACAGGAGGCCCTCGACGAGCCAGGCCGTGGGCAGGTCGTCGCGAAACCCCTCGGAGCGCAAGCGGGCGGCCCAGCCCTCGCGCAGATCGGCGGGGACTGCGCGGCGGGTGGCCGTGTCCGGCCCCGCGTGGTCCTCCATCACCGCGTCCTTGAACCGCAGCACCGGTTCCTGGTCGATGTCGAAGACGATGGTGCCCGCGGGCCATTCCAGCCGCCAGGGGCGGCTGTCCATGCCGGACGCCACCAGGACGACCTGACGGCATCCCCGCTCGGCCGCCGCGCGGAGATGGTCGTCGAAGAACCGGGTCCGTACGACGGCCTGCGTCCGCATGAGCGAGACGAAGGACTGGGCCCGATGCCGCGGACCGAGGACGTCCCCGGCCGCCTGCAGGAAGCGCTCGGCGTACGGATCGGCGAACAGGCCTTCCGGGGTGCGGTGTTCGGCAGCGCGCAGAGTGGCGACCGCGAACGCGGTGCGGCCGATCGCGTCGATGCCGGAGACGTCCCGTTCCATAGGTGAACCACCTCGGGATCCGAGGCGCGGCGGGGGCACGGCGTGGCCGCCCCGATCCGTGGCGCCGACCTTCTGTTACGATAGAGACGGTATCATTCAATACCGTCTCGCGAGATACGCCTACTGCTGACGCGCCCCGCGCGTTGCTGGGAAGGTGAGACTCATGCCGGAACCGACCGCGAACGTCGCCGTCGTCTACTACTCCGCAACGGGAACGATCTTCACGCTGGCCGGCGGGATAGGCGCCGGCGCCGCCGACGCGGGGGCCGAGGTCCGCCTGCGGCGGGTCATGGAGACGGCGCCGGCCCAGGCCGTGGCGCGCAACGACGCCTGGACGGAGCACCTTTCCGCCACCCGGCACATCCCTCTGGCCGGTCACGAGGACCTGCTGTGGGCGGATGCCATCGTGTTCGGCACGCCGTCCCGCTTCGGCAACGTCGCCGCCCAGCTCAAGGCGTTCATCGACACCCTGTCCGGACTCTGGCACCAGGATCTGCTGGCGGACAAGGTCTACAGCGGCTTCACCTCGACCGCCTCACGCCATGGCGGCCAGGAATCCACCCTGCTGGCGCTGTACAACTCCGCCTATCACTTCGGCGGCATCATCGTCCCGCCCGGCTACAAGAACCACGTGACCGACGGGCCCGGCAACCCTTACGGGACCGGCCATGTCACCGGCGAGGACGGCTCCATCGCCGTCGGCGAGGAATCCCTGACCGCCGCCCGCGCCCAGGGCCGGCGTGTGGCGGAGGCGGCGGCAGCCCTCAAGGCGGGCTTCGCCGCGAAAGCCGGGTGAAACAGTGGAACGACGCCTGCTCCTGCGATGCCCGTCCGCTCGGTCGGCAGACCGTACGGACGGACTCACTCCTCGTCGTCCGGGTGGGTGAACCGGTTGAGCAGGTCCGTCAGCTGCTCGGCCTCACCCGCCCCCAGATGCGTGACCAGGTGCTCGGCCAGCGGCTCGGCCGCGGCGTGGGCCCGGTCGAAGAGCTCCAGGCCCTTCTGCGTGATCTCCACCACCCGTACCCGGCGGTCCCCCGGGACCGCCTTGCGCACGGCCAGACCCTTGCTCTCCAGGTCGTCCACGACGCGCATGATCCCCGCCTTGTCCGACCCCGCCGCCTGGACCAGGTCCCGCTGCACGGTCGGGCCGCGGTCGGCCAGCACGATCAGCACCCCGAAGTGCCGCAGCTCGATCCCGAGCGGCCGCAGGGCCTCCGCCATCACCGAGGCCGCCCGCCGGTGCGCCCGGCGCAGCAGCAGCCCGAGCGCGAACGGCGAGGCGTCCCCGGGGCGGTCCGTGGCTCGCGCGGGCGTCTTCTCGGGAGGGGTGTCGACGGTCATGAGACGGACATTACCAGACAGTCGAATCAATCAATACCGTATCGTTTGAAATCAAATAGGCCGCCGCGAGGGACTCGGGAGGGACTCGCGAGCGTGAGAACCAACGGCACACCATGAAGTCGGACGGCCGGCAACTCGATGCCGGCCGTGGTGTCCCCCGCGCCAACGGGAGACACCACGGCCGCCCGCCCTCGGCTCGTCCGCGGCCCCGCGGGGCCGCGGACGAGCCGGCTCGGTCAGTGCGGTGCCACCGCCGTCACCGTCGGCGCGTTGTACGCCTCGACCCGCAGTTTCGGCCTGCCCGAGCGGAGCGCCCCGGCCGGCCAGGACAGGGTGAGGGCGCGGGACTCGCCGGGCAGCAGCCACAGATAGTTGTCGCTGTACAGGGTCGGCAGTACCCGCTCACCGGTCGCGGAGTCGACGAGCGAGACACGGACCATCGCCGCGACCGAACCGCCCTTGTTGCGCAGCCGCGCGGTGAGTTCACCGCGGTCGCCCGAGTGGTCCGTGCCGGTGACCTCGGCGGACAGCCTGGTCCGGTCGGCGCGGTTGAGCGCCTGCATGGCCTGGGCGGTGCGGTGGCGCCAGTAGGTGTTCTCGGCCAGCAGTCGGCCGCTCGAGTCCTCCAGACGCAGCCGCAGCAGATGGAGATCGGGCAGGTCGTCCGTCCAGCCCGCGGTGAACGCGTCCGTGGTGGCCGACGGAGCGATGTCGACGGACTTCCGCCGCTGCGCGGCCACTTCGCGCCCCGACAGGTCGAGGAACCGGGCGGTGACCGTGGCGCGACGGACCGAGTCCGGGGTGTGGTTGACCGCGATCACCCGGCCGTCCCGCGGATCGGCCTGCACGTGCAGGGCCTCGTTGGCCTTGCGGGCGCCGTAGTAGGCGCCGTTGACGTCGAAGTCGTAGTCGTAGGTCTGCCAGACGGTGCTGTACCAGGCGGGGTGTGACATCCACAGCATCAGACCGGTCGCGTCGTCCCACAACTTCGCGTTCCATGCCTCGAACATGGCCCGGAAGTTCTCGTAGTTGACGAACTGCGCCTTGCGGCAGAAGTCGTCGAGGTCCTTGGCCGTGCCGAGCCGTTCCTCGACGGCCGCCATGTAGTTCTGCGGGGCCTGGTTGCCCCGCGTGCTCCAGTCGTGGAGGTACCAGGCGCCGCCCACCGGCCACTCGGGCTCGTCGCCGACCAGCCGGCGCATGGTCTCCGCCGTCGGCAGTACGGGCATGCCGATCTCGGTGTGGAAGCCGAAGTTGCCGCTGCCGTAGGTCGTCGGCGTGTAGTAACGCTCGGGCTCCACCCAGCCGTAGGGGCCGCCGCCCGTCACGATGCCGCCGGCCGAGTTGTTCTGGTACAGCACGTCCGGAGCCTCGGCCCGCACCGCCTTGCGCATGCCGTCGTCGACCGCGCCCGGAGGATTGCCCTCGTTGGCGCCGCACCACACCACGACACAGGGGTGTACGCGGTAGCGCCGCACGGTGTCCTGCGCGGCGTCGAGGAACAGCTGGTGGTTCGGCGGGTCCATGCCCCACGCGTTGGGGAAGTCGTTCCACACGAGCAGCCCGTGTTCGTCGCAACTGGCGAAGAACTCCTCACGGTTGCTGCACCCGACCCAGTTGCGGATCATGGTGAAGTTCATGTCCCGGTGCATCCGGACGGCCGCGTCCATCCGTTCGGCGGGCATCCGGCGCAGCAGTTCGTCCCAGCCCCAGTTGCCGCCGCGGCAGAAGACCCGGACGCCGTTGACACTGATCTTGAGCGGGTCGATGGAGTTGTCGACGGAGGTGACGTCCGTCCACTTGTCGCCGTCGTCCGACACCTGGATGGTGTACGTCTTCGCGTAGGCCTGCTCCCAGGTGATGGCGACCCGGTCGAAGCGCACCGGCGAACCGAGGTCGACCTGGATCCACTGCTCGTCCTCGTACGCCGAGGCCCAGCGGGTGTTGGGGTTGCCGTCCACGGCGTTCGAGGGCCCGTTGGAGTCCTGCTCCACGGACGATGCGGTGGCCGTCCTGCGCAGCGCGAGGTCGGTGCCGGCGGCGGTGCTGTCCACGACCGACAGGCCCCATATCGACGAACCCCAACTGCTGGCCCGGGTATGGCAGAAGACCCGCAGGTAGCGCGCGGTCCGCGCCGCGAAGTCCACGTTCTGCAGGCTCGCCGAACCGGAGGTGTGGAACGGCAGCGGAACCGCCGTGTTGTCCACGGCCTTCGCGTCGGTCCACTTGTCGCCGTCGTCCGACACCTGGACCGTGTACGTCTTCGCGTACGCCTGCTCCCAGGTGAGGACCACACGGTCGAACGAGAGGGAGGAACCGAGGTCGACCTGCACCCACTGCTCGTCCTGGAACGCGGAGGACCAACGCGTGTTGGGGTCACCGTCCGTGACGTTGCCGGCGCCGTTGGAGTCGGTGTCGACCGTGGAGGCGGTGGCCGGTCTGCGCAGCGCGAGGTCGGTGTCGGGCGCCGCGCTGTCGGCGACGCTCAGACTCCACAGCGAGGAACCCCAGTCCGTGGCCCGGGTGTGGCACGCGATACGCACGTACCGGGCCTTCTGCCGGGTGAGGTCCACCGTCTGCGCGTACGAGTCGCTGCCGGTCTGGAAGACCAGCGGCACCTGGTACTCGTAGCCGAACTGGCGGATGCCGAACCGTGTGGTGCGCCGGTCGCTCTCCTGCCCGTCGACCGATGCGGCCAGCGTCAGCCCGTGCAGCGCGGCCTCGCCGTAGCCGTTGGGCCACCACAGCTTCGGGTCGCGCAGCCGGAGCCGGGAGAAGTCCGCCGGGCTGAAGACGACGTCGGTGCTCTGGCCGCCGGGGACGGTGACCGTCCGGGTCACGCGTACGTCGTCGAAGGCCGCCGAGACGGTGACGCGTCTGCCGACCGTGTCGGCGTTGCGCACCGGCACGGTGATCGTCACCTCGGCCGTCCGCGTGTCCGGCAGGTCGGGCAGCCGCGAGTCCACGCGCGGGTCGCCGATGACGGCCGCGCCGGTGGAGCGCAGACGTACGTGGTTCCAGATACCGGCCGCCCGGTCGCGCACCGCGGGCATCCAGTCCCAGCCGGAAGAGGCCAGATAGGTCGGCGAGTTGCGGTTCATGGTGTTCGCGCCGGCGTCGACGAAGGCGAGACCCTGCGGGCCCTTGTCACCCGGGCTGCCGGGAACCGGCATCGGACTGATCTTCACGGCGACGGCCTGCTCGCCGTCCCCGAGCAGCTTCGTCACATCGAAGGCGCCCCGGGCGAACGGGCTCGTGACCGTACCCACTTGGGAGCCGTTGAGCCACACCTCGGCCTCGTGGTTGACGCCGTCGAACTCCAGCCAGACGTGCCGGCCGGTCCCCGTGCGCAGGCCCTTGGGCAGCTTGAACGCGCGGCGGTACCACCAGGAGTGACGGGAGAGTGCCTCGGGGATGTGCAGGTTGTTCATCCCGGCGACCGGGTCGGGGAGGTGACCGCGGTCCACGAGAGAGGTCAGGACCGTGCCCGGGACCGTCGCGGGCAGCCAACCGCTGGTGTCCACGGAGGGCTTGGACAGTTCCGCGCCGCCCTTGCCCGCCCAGTCGTCCATCGTCAGGTCCCAGCCGGACTCCAGCGGCACGGTGCCGTCCTCGCCGGCCCGCAGCGCCGGGGGCGTGCGGTGGTGGGTTCCCCAGTCGGTCCAGCCGGTCACCGACGGCCGTGCGGTGCGGCAGGTCCCGTACACCTGAAGGCCGTTGAGCCCGACGGGGTTCGCGTTGGACCGCTTGTTGACGGTCATGCGTACCCAGCGGGCGGTGGCGGGCTTCTGGAACGGGATCTCCATCACCCCGCCCTTGCCCGCGTCGGTGCGGAACGCGGTGGTCCAGGTGTGGTTGTCACGGGAGGTCTCGACGACGAAGTCGGTCGCGCAACTGGACAGGATCTCCTGGCCGGTGGTGTCCAGCCGGGGGTTGCCGCTGGACGAGTCCACGTACGGGGGATCGTCGAGCGTGGCCTCGAAGGTGAGCCGCAACGACTCCACCTCGCACAGCGCCTGAAGGTCGACGGAGATCCACTGCGGGTCGCCGACCGCGGCGCGCCAGCCCGAATTCCTCACACCGACACCGGTCAGGCCGTCGACGGCGAACTCGGCCGGAGTGGGGGCGTAGTCGGTGGAGGACACCAGCACCGGTCGGTTCGCAGCGAGTTCACCCCGGCTGGAAACAGTGCTCGGCCGGCCGGTGGCGGCCGCCGCGGGCAGGACCATGCCGGCGCCGAATCCGGCGAGCAGGGTGGAACCGGCCGAGAGAACGGCACGCCGGGAGGGAGGGGAGGACTGATTCGACATGAACCTTGGCTCCGATCAGGGATGTCGAAAAAACCGGGCGCTCGACTCGATGAAGGATGACAACGTTGCCAACGCCCATGACAACGTTGCCGAACACTGCCCCGACGTGCGCGCCCTGTCAAGGTTTCCGACAGATGACGGGTCACGGCTTCTAGTAAATTAGGAATTAATATTGACAAGGTTTCGGCCGCGGGCCAGAGTCGTCGCCGTGACGCCGAGGCCCGCGCCCAGTGCGGCCCGCGTCTCGCCCCTACTGCTTCCCAACCACCGGGAGTGGCACGTGACTTCGCAAGCACCCGTACCGAGGCCCGGTCTCCGGCGCCTCACCCGCCGCAGTGTCGCCACCGCCGCCATGGTCGTCGCCGCGGCGACCACGGCGCCCACCGCCTCGGCCACCACCTCCGCCCCGCGGGACCACGGCGCGCCCGCCTCGTACGACAGCGGACTCGCCCCGACTCCCTACATGGGCTGGAACACCTACTACGGCCTGGGCGCGCCCACCGAGAAGGAGGTCCGCTCCGTCGCCGACAAGCTGGTCAGCAGCGGTCTGCGCGACAGCGGCTACGACATCGTCTGGCTCGACGGCGGCTGGCAGGCCGACAATCCGCGTGACGAGCGGGGCCGGTTGGTGGCCAACCCCGAGCGTTTCCCCTCCGGCATCCCCGCCCTCGTCTCGTACCTGCACCAGCGCGGCCTGCGCGCGGGCATCTACACCGACGCGGGCACCTACGACGGCGGGAAGAGCTGCGGACTGGGCAGCCGCGGCCACTACGACGACGACGCACGGCAGTTCGCCGGCTGGAAGATCGACGCCATCAAGGTCGACTTCCTCTGCGGCATCGGCGCGAAGCTCGACCCGGGTCCCGCGTACAAGGAACTCGGCGACGCGGTCGCCAAGTCCGGCCGCCGGATGCTGCTGAACCTGTGCAACCCGCTCACGGACGACTGGGGCCTGCCGCACACCCCCGAGCAGGACGCCCACAACACCTTCGTCTACGCCCCGGCCATCGCCGACTCCTGGCGCACCGGCACCGACATCGCCTGGGGCACGCCGACCCCGGGCGAGTGGCCCAACATCCTGCGCAACATGGACGCCAACGCCTGGCACCCCGAAGCCCAGGGCCCCGGCCACTGGAACGACCCCGACTACCTCATCCCCATGCGCCCGATGTCCGACGGCACACCGGAGCTGACCGAGGAGGAGTCCACCACCCAGTTCGTGATGTGGGCCGAGATGGCCTCCCCGCTCGTCCTCGGCTCCGACCCGCGCACCCTGAACTCCTCGATGCTGGCCACCCTCCGCAATCCCGAGATCATCGCCGTCGACCAGGACCGCCTCGGCGTCCAGGGCGTCCGGGTCGCCTCCGACGACACCGGCGACGTGTACAGCAAGGTCCTCTCGGGCCGTGGCGAGCGCGCGGTCGTCCTGCTCAACCGGTCCGACAAGCCGGCCCGGCGCACCGTACGCTTCGCCGACACCGCCCTCGGCGGACCTGTCGCCGTGCGCGACCTGCGCGCCCGCGCCGACCGTGGCGTCCACACCGACTCCTACACGGTCGAAGTACCCGCCCACGGAACGGCGTTCCTCAAGCTCAGCGGCGCGGACGCGCTGCCCGGCGCCGGCCTGGGGGAGCGGACCACCTCCGACCCCGCGGTCGCGCGTTCCGGCGACACGGTGCACACCTTCCTGCGCGGGACCCACGGCACCCTGGTCCAGCACACGGACACCGGCCGCGGCGCACCGCGCACCCGGGACCTCGGCGGTCCGGTGAAGGGCGGCATCCTCGGCCAGCCCGCCGTGCACGCCTCCGCGGACGGCCGCATCGACGTCTTCGTGCGCGGCGCCGACTCCCGCGCCTACCGCCGGGTATACGCGGGCGGCCACTGGGGCGACTGGCAGAGCCTCGGCGGACGGCTCGGCGACGCGCCGTCGGTCGCGTTCACCGACCCCGGCCACTGGACGCTCGTCGCCCGTGACGGCGAAGGCCGGATCGTCCAGCGCGGCCCGTCCACCGGCTGGACCTCGCTCGGCACCCCCGACGGCCGTGTGACGTACGGCAGGCCGTCCGCGGCGGTCGACTCCACCGGCCGGGTGCACGTCGCCGTACGGACCGCGTCGGACGACGTCTGGACCCTCTCCCGGGACACCTCGGGCCAGTGGTCGCCCTGGAGCGCACTCGGCGGCACGGTCAGCGGAAGCCCGACCCTCGTCACCGTCGGCGACCAGGTCCTCATGTACGCGCGGGCCGGTGACTACACCCTCTGGCAGCAGCGGTACGAGGCGGGCTCCTGGCAGGGCTGGTCGAAGCGGCAGGAGTTCCCCAGCGCCGCGTTCGACGGAGCGCTCGGAGTCGTCGCGGGTGCGAACGACACGGTCGACGCGGTCTACCGCGGCGTCGACGGCACCGTCCACCGCACCGCGTTCAAGTAGATCAGCCACCCGTCCTGACCTAGCAGGAGTTTTCCATGACCCCTTCACAGACCAGCCGCCGGCGCTTCCTCGCCGGAGCCGGCGCGGCCGGAACCGCGGCTTTGCTCAGCGGTTGCGTGACCTCCACCTCGTCCTCGTCCAAGACCTCCTCCAAGGGCCCGGTCTCCCTGCAGTCCAACCTCTCCGCACCGCAGGCCAAGGCCGCGATGCAGGACCTGGTCGCCGCCTACAAGAAGAAGGGCGGCGTCGACCTCAACACCGTCGCCGCCGAGACGTTCCGCACCCAGCTGCCGACGTACCTCACCTCCGCCAACCCGCCGGACGTCTACACCTGGTACCCCGGCTCGGTCGCGGACGCCTACGCCCGCAAGAACCTCCTGCTGGATCTCGACGAGGTGTGGACCTCGCCCGACCTGCAGCGCTACTCCAAGGCCCTGCACACGCTGTGCACCTCCAGCGGCGGCAAGAAGGTCTTCGTGCCGACCACCTACTACTGGTGGGGCATGTTCTACCGCAAGTCCAACTTCGCGAAATGGGGCGTGAGCCCGCCCACCGACTGGGACGGCTTCCTCGACCTGTGCGACAAGCTCAAGTCCAAGGGCGTCGCACCGATCGGCCTCGGCGCGGGCGGCAACACCGCCTGGGTCGCCTCCGCCTGGTTCGACTACCTCGACATCCGCATCAACGGTGCCCAGTACCACCGCGAACTCCTGGCGGGCAAGCACCGTTTCGACGACCCCGAGGTCCACAAGGTCTTCGACCGCTGGAAGGAGGTCCTCCCGTACTTCGACCCCAGCGGCACCGCCGTCGCCTTCCAGGACGCCACCACCGCGCTGCTCAACGGCCGTTCGGGAATGATGCTGATCGGCACGTTCTTCGCCGACGCGGCACCGAAGGACGCGCTGGACGACATCGACTTCTTCCGCTTCCCCGTCATCGACCCCAAGGTCCCGCTCGCCGAGGAGGCGCCCACCGACGGGTACTTCGCCAGCGCCCGCTCCGGCCACCGCGACCAGGTCTTCGACCTGCTGCGCTTCCTGGCCGGCGCCGAGGCCCAGGAGATCTACCTCAAGGGCTCCTCCGGCACCGCGCTGCCGTGCCACCCGGACGCCAAGGACACCGGCACCCCGCTGGTGATCAAGGGCCGCAAGCACGTCGCCGAGGCCGCCGAGATCACCCAGTTCTTCAACCGCGACTCCAGCGACGCCCTCCAGCCCACCGCCGACACCGCCCTGACCAAGTTCATCGCCAAGCCGAAGGAGATCAACAGCATCCTGACGGACTGGCAGCGCGACGCCCAGAAGATCTGGGGAGCGTGACGTGGCCGTCCTCACCACGGCCGCCCGCAAGACGACCCCGGTCCCGACGCCGCCCCGCGGCCGAAGGGCCGGGGGCCCGCGCCGCACCCCTCCGATGGTCCTCGCGTTCGTCCTCGTCCCGCTGCTCGCCGAGGCGGTCTGGGTCTTCTGGCCGGCCCTGCAGGGCTTCTACCTGGCGCTCACCAGTTGGGACGGGGTCTCCGCACCACGTTTCGTGGGCCTCGCCAACTTCCGGGAGATGATGCACGACGACGTCTTCCGCACCGCGGCCCTCGACACCGTGCTGTGGCTGCTGCTCTTCGGCGGTCTGTCCGCGCTGCTCGGCCTCGGCACCGCCCTGCTGCTCCAGCAGGAGCGCCGCGGCGTGGGCTTCTACCGCGCCGCGCTGTTCCTGCCGGTGGTGTTCTCCCTGGTCGCCACCGCCCTCGTCTGGCAGGCGATCTACCAGCCCGACGGCGTCCTCAACCAGGTCCTCCAGTCCGTCGGCCTCGGCAGTCTGCGCCACGCCTGGCTCGCCGACCAGGACACGGCCCTGTACGCCGTCATCGTGCCCGCCCTGTGGCGCCAGATCGGCTACGTCATGGTGCTCTACCTGGCCGGCCTCAAGGGCATCGACCCCGCCCTGTACGAAGCGGCCAAGGTCGACGGCGCCGGACGCTGGCAGGCATTCCGTCATGTGACGCTCCCTCAGCTCCGCAGCGTCAACGCGGTCGTCCTGTCCGTCATCGTCATCGACTCGCTGCGCTCCTTCGACGTGGTGTGGTCCCTCACCCGCGGCGGCCCCTACCACTCCTCGGAACTGCTGAGCACCTACATGTACTCCACCGCCTTCCAGTCCCTGCGGCTCGGTTACGGCTCCGCCCTGGCCGTCGTCATCTTCGTGCTGGCCTTCGGAGTGATCGCTTCCTACCTCGTGCGCGCCTTCCGGGAGGCGGACTGATGACGACCTCGCACACCTCCGACGCCGCCCTGCGCCGACGCCGCCTGTCCACCGCCGGATTCCACGCCGGCGCCGGGGTCCTGTCCCTGCTGTGGCTGCTGCCGATCATCCTGGTCCTGGTCACCAGTCTGCGCTCCTTCGACGACATCGCCGCGCACGGACTGGGCAGTTGGCCCCGGTCCTTCACCCTCGGCAACTTCCGGCAGGCATGGGTCGACGGCGGCCAGCAGCGCGCCCTCATCAACAGCCTGCTCGTGACGGTCCCCTGTGTCCTGGTGACCCTCGCACTGGCCGCGATGGCCGCGTTCGGACTCAGCCGCTACGAGATGCCCTTCCGCCGCTCGCTGCTCCTGCTCATGCTCGGCGGCAATCTGCTGCCCCCGCAGATCCTGCTGATCCCGGTCTCCAAACTCAGCGAACTCATGGGCCTGTACGACACCCTGCCCGCGCTGATCGGCGTGCAGATCGGCTTCGGCGTCGGCTTCTACGTCTTCGTTCTGCACGGCTTCATGCGGTCCATCCCCGCGGAGATCCAGCAGGCGGCGGTCGTCGACGGCGCGAGCCCCTGGCAGATCTTCTGGCGGATCATCCTCCCCCTCACCCGGCCCGCCCTCGCCGCGCTCAGCGCGCTGTCCTTCACCTGGATCTTCAACGACCTGCTCTGGGCGATCACCGTCCTGCGCACCGACACCCGGATGCCCATCACCGCGGCCCTCATCGGACTCCAGGGCCAGTACGTGTCCATGTGGAACGTGATCGCGGCCGGCTCCGTCATCGCCGCCGCGCCGACGGTGGCCGTCTTCCTCCGTTTCCAGCGCCACTTCGTGGCCGGACTCAACCTCGGAGCAGTGAAGTGACGTCGTACGAGCGCTGGACCCTGCGCACCGAGAACACCAGTTACACCGTACGGCTGTCGCCCGACGGACCCTGGGCCGAGCTGGACGCGTGGGGGCCGCACGGGGCCGAGGACGGGCCCTCGGTCCTCGACTGGTCGCACCGTACCCACTTCATCACCCCGGCCGACGCGGCCCCCGCCGAGTATCTGCCGTACGGACAACGGCCCTTCACCGGTGCCGACCTGATCGCCGGCCGCCCCGGCCGGGAACGCGGCGTCTGGTGGGAGTTCAACGGAGCGGAGAAGGACGCCGGCACTCTCCGGCTGACCTTCACCGACGACCTCCTCGGCCTGCGCACCACGCTGTGCTACGCCGTCGTGCCGGGCACCGACGTCCTGCACCGCTGGACCGAACTCACCTGCACCGGCGCGGAGGAGCTGCGCCTGGAGCGCTTCGACTCCGGTGCCGTCAACGTGCCGGTCACCTCCGGAGCCCGGCTCACCTACCTCACCGGACAGTGGTCGCAGGAGTTCCAGCACACCGAACTCGCCCTCACCCGGGGCACCTTCACCATGGGCAGCACCCAGGGCACGCCAGGGCACGCCTACGCGCCCTGGCTCGCCGTCCAGGACCTCGCCGCGGACGACGCGCCCGCCTACGGTCTCGCCCTGGAGTGGGCCGGCAACTGGCACATCACCGCGGAGGCCGAACCCGGCGGCGCCGTCCGGGTCCGCGCCGGACGCGTGCCGCACGAGGGCGCCGTACTCCTCGCCCCCGGCGCGACACTCACCACGCCCCGCCTCGCCTGCGCGTTCAGCGCGGACGGACTCGACGGTCTCTCCCGCGTCTGGCACCGCTACGAACGCCACCTCGGCGGAGAGCGGCTGCACCGCCCCCGTAAGGTCCTCTACAACTCGTGGGAGGCGACCGGCTTCGACGTCGAGGCGGCCGGCCAGCTCGAACTCGCCAAGTCCGCGGCCGACATGGGCGTGGAACTGTTCGTCGTGGACGACGGCTGGTTCACCGGCCGCGCGGACGACACGGCCGGCCTCGGCGACTGGTATCCCGATCCGGCCGCCTTCCCGGGAGGCTTCGACCGGTTCGTCGAGGACGTCCGCGCGCTCGGCATGGACTTCGGCCTGTGGATCGAACCCGAGGCCGTCAGCCCCGGCAGTCGGCTGCTGACCGAACACCCCGACTGGGCCTACCGGATCGACGGCCGTCCGGCCCGCCTGGTCCGCAACCAACTGCTCCTGGACCTCGGCCGCGCGGACGTGCAGGACTTCGTCCTCGCCACCCTGGACCGACTGCTCGGCGAGCACCGGATCGACTACCTCAAGTGGGACATGAACCGGCCGCCCACCGAACGCGGCCGGCCCGGCCCCACCCCCGCCGAACGCCTCGACCTGGACGCCGCCCACGTCCACGGATACCTGCGTGTCCTCGACCACCTGCGCACCGCCCACCCCCATGTGACCGTCGAGGGCTGCGCGGGCGGCGGAGGCCGGATCGACCACACGACCCTCGCCCGCACCGACGTCGTCTGGCCCAGCGACAACACCGCGCCCCTGGACCGGCTCGCCATCCAGTACGGCTTCCTGCACGCCCACGCCCCGCACGTGATGAGCTCCTGGGTCACCGACGCCCCCGGAGTCTTCGACCCCCGCCCGCGCAGCCTCGCCTTCCGCTTCGTCACCGCGATGTGCGGTGTCCTCGGCATCGGCGCCGACCTGCGCACCTGGTCCCCGCGGCAACGTGCCGAGGCCGCCGGGTGGATCGCCCGCTACAAGGACGTACGCGACGTGATCCACCACGGCGAGACCCACCTGCTCGGCAGCCCGGACGACGCCACCTGCGGAGTCCAGTACGACGGCCCGGACGGCCGGACCGTCGTCGCCGCCCTGAACACCGGCCGCCTGGACGGCGCCCCCTTGGTGCCGGGCCGTCCCGCCCGGCTGCGCCCGCGCGGCCTCGATCCGGACGCCCGCTACCGCGACGAGGCATCCGGCGCCATCTACGGCGGCGCCCACCTCACGCACTACGGGCTGCCGTTCGCCTGGACCGCCGATCACGACGCCGAACTGGTCGTGCTGACGCGCCATCCGGGCCGGCGACCGGCGTAGGTTCGACCCACCCCGCCCCATGGGCACGTATTCCGTGCCCGACCCGAAGGAGCCGTAACCCACGATGGACCAGCCCGTACGAGGCGGCGGTGCCCGCTTCACCGGCCGCACGGCCGTGGTCACCGGGGCCGCCTCCGGCATCGGAGCCGCCACCGCCGCACGCCTCGCCCAGGAGGGAGCCGCCGTCGTGCTCGTCGACATCGACGAGGACCGGGGCCGTGGCGAGGCGGAACGGATCACCGAGGACGGCGGCCGGGCCCGCTTCGTCACCGCGGACGTCGCCGCCGAGGACGACTGGCACCGCGTCGTCGCCGCAGCCCACTCCTTCGGACCCGTCGACGTCCTGGTCAGCAACGCCTACACCGTCGACGTCCACCCCGCCCATGAACTCACCCTCGCCTCCTGGCGGCGGCAGCTCGACGTCAACCTCACTGCGGGCTTCCTCGGGGTCCGCGCAGTCCTTCCCGACCTGCGCGACCGGGGCGGCGCGATCGTCCTCACCTCGTCCGTCCACGCCCACAAGGGCATCCCCGGACATCCCGCCTACGCCGCGTCCAAGGGCGCCCTGCTGTCCCTGTGCGGCCAGCTCGCCGTCGAGTACGGGCCCGAGGTCCGCGTCAACGCCGTCCTGCCGGGACCGATCCTCACGGCCGCCTGGGACCGCGTACCGCCCGAGGACCGGGAACGCAGCGTCGCCGAGACGGCGGCCCGCCGCTTCGGCACCCCCGCGGAAGTGGCCGCGGCCATCGCGTTCCTCGGCTCCGACGAGGCCTCCTACGTCACCGGGTCGCACCTGGTCGTCGACGGCGGCTGGAGCGTCCTGAAGGCCTCCGCATGACCGAGCCCCGACCACTGAAAGGCTGTACGACATGACGCCCTACGCCCGCCGCGGCGTGCACGGTCAGACCGTGGAGTTCCTCGCACGCCGCATCCTCGGTGGCGAGATCCCCGAGGGGGCCACGCTCGACCTCGTGGCGTTGCAGCGTGAGCTGGACGTCAGCCTCACCGCCCTGCGCGAGTCCCTCAAGGTCCTCGCAGCCAAGGGCATGGTCGACGCCCGGCAGAAACGCGGCACGTTCGTGCGCTCCCGCTCCGACTGGAACCTGCTCGACGCCGACGTGCTGCGCTGGCAGATCCAGGGCGCCGGTTCCGCCGAGGCCGACCTCGGCCTGCTGCGCAACCTCGCCGAAGTACGCGCCATCGTCGAACCGGCCGCGGTCCGGCTGGCCGCCGAGCGCCGTACCGACGCCGACCTCACCGCCCTGGAGGACGCCCTGACGGCGATGGGGGAGGACGGCACCGGTGCCGCCCACGCCGTCGAGTCCGACCTCGCCTTCCACCGCGCCCTGCTCGCCGCGACCCACAACGAACTCCTGGAACGCATGGAGGTGGTGATCGAGTCGGGACTCGCCCACCGCGACAGCATCGTGCACAGCGCTCCGCACAGCGAGGACCCCGTACCCGCCCACCGCGCCGTCCTGGACGCCGTACGCGACCGGGACCCGCGGGCCGCCGAGGCGGCCATGCGCGCCCTGCTCGACCAGGCCGGACGCGACCTGGACCGGATCGGCGGACCCGACGACCCGAAAGGCACCGGTGGCCGGTGAAGATCACACGCGTCGAAACCTTCCTCGTACCGCCGCGCTGGCTGTTCTGCCGCGTGGAGACCGACGAGGGCGTGACCGGCTGGGGTGAACCCGTCGTCGAGGGCCGCGCCGAACTGGTGCGGACCGCCGTCGAGGTCCTCTCCGAATACCTCCTGGGCCAGGACCCGCTCCGTATCCAGGACCACTGGCAGGTCCTCACCAAGGGCGGCTTCTACCGGGGCGGCCCGGTCCTGTCCAGCGCCGTCGCCGGACTCGACCAGGCGCTGTGGGACATCGCGGGCAAGACCTACGGCGCCCCCGTGCACGCCCTGCTCGGCGGCCCCGTGCGCGACCGGGTCCGGGTCTACGCCTGGGTGGGCGGTGACGAACCCGCCGAACTCACCGAGCAGATCAGCGCGCAGGTGGAGGCCGGATTCACCGCCGTGAAGATGAACGGCGCCGGACGCGTCGGGCCGGCCGCCACGATGGCCGAGACCGCGGCGGTCGTCGCCCGCGTGGCGGCGGCCCGTGACGTCCTCGGACCCGACCGGGACGTCGCCGTCGACTTCCACGGCCGTTTCACCGCCGCCAACGCCCGCCGCGTCCTGAACGAACTCGCACCCCTGCACCCCCTGTTCGTCGAGGAACCGGTCCTCCCAGAGCAGAACCACCTGCTGGCCGGACTCGTCGGCGCGAGCCCGGTGCCGCTGGCCACCGGCGAACGCCTGTACTCCCGAGCCGAGTTCCTCGCCCCGCTCACCGCCGGCATCGCCGTCGCCCAGCCCGACCTCTCCCACGCCGGGGGCATCTCCGAGGTCCACCGCATCGCCTCCCTCGCCGAGACCTACGGCGCACACCTCGCCCCGCACTGCCCCCTCGGCCCGATCGCCCTCGCAGCCAGCCTCCAAGTCGCCTTCGCCACACCCAACTTCCTCATCCAGGAACAGAGCAGGGGCATCCACTACAACAAGGACGCCGACCTGCTCTCGTACGTCGTCGACCCCGAGCCCTTCCGATTCGTCGACGGGCACGCACCACGCGGTACCGCGCCGGGCCTCGGCGTCACCGTCGACGAGGCCGCCGTCCGCGCCGCCGACCGCGCCGGCCACGCCTGGCGCAACCCCGTGTGGCGGCACCCCGACGGCTCCTTCGCGGAGTGGTGAGCATGCCGCTGGACATCGTCACCGACCCACTGCACGGCGGCCGGTGGACCTCACTCGCGGCATCCGGCCGCGAGTGGCTCTGGCATCGGCCCGACCCCGCGCGCCAACAGGCCCTTCCCGGCTCGGCGTTCGTGGACGCGGGCGGCCTGGAGGAGTGCGTACCCACCGTCCGCGGCACCCCGGACCACGGGGACGTCTGGTCCCGGCCCTGGACCCGGCAGGGCGCCGCCGAGTCCGTACGCCACGCGGACTTCACCCTCCGCCGTACGCTCCGTGCCACGGCCGGGGGAGCCGAGGCCGACTACGTCCTCACCGCCGAGCCGGGCTACCGCTTCGTCTGGGCCGCGCACGCCCTGCTCGACCTGTCGGCCGCGGCCACCCTGCACCTGCCCCACGGGGCGCCCACCCGGTTGTTCCCGGAGGCCGCCGCGCTCGTCGACGGCCCCTGGCCGGACGGCGCCCCGTGGATCACCGGCGCCTGGCCGGCCCCGCACGGAGTGCCGCTGGACCGGCTCGGGCCCGACGACGGCACCGCCGTGGGAGCCGTCGTCGACGCCCGGCAGGTCTGCGTCCACGACGGGCCCGACCGCCTCCACCTCGCCCTGACCACCGAGGAACAGCCGGTGTCGGTCGCCCTGTGGCGCAACCTCGGCGGTTTCCCCCGGCACGCCCCCTACCGCAGCACCGGCGTCGAACCCATGCTCGGCCGCGTCTTCGACCTCGCCGAGGCAGGACCCGACGACGCCGCCCGCGTCCCCGCCTCCGGCGAGGTGCGCTGGCGCCTCACCCTCGGCACCGCCTGCCGCTGCCGCTGAACACCGCAGTCGAGACTAGGAGTTCCCTACCGTGGATCTGCAAGCCGCCCTGGCCGCCCGCCGGTTGCTGGCCATCGTGCGCGGAGGCGACGCGGACGCCGCGCTGCGCACGGTGCTGGCCCTCGCCGAGGAGGGAGTCGACCTCATCGAGGTCTCCCTGAGCGGAACGGACGCCCTCACCGTCATCGAGCGGGCCCGGCACGCGCTCGGACCCGACGCGCTCCTGGGCGCCGGGACGGTGCTGAGCGCCGACGACGCCCACGCCGCACACCGTGCGGGAGCCACCTTCGTGGTGACACCGGGACTCGGCGACGGCGTCCGCGCGGCCCGCGACCTGGGCCTGCCGGTCCTCGCAGGGGTGCTGACCCCGACCGACGTCATCGCCGCCGGCGCGCTCGGAGCCGAGGCCCTGAAACTGTTCCCCGCCGCACCCTTCGGCGGAGCGGACTACCTCAAGGCCCTGCGCGGCCCGTTCCCCGACGTGCCGTTCGTCCCCGTCGGCGGGATCGACGAGTCCGCCGCGCACGCCTGCCTCACAGCCGGCGCGACAGCGGTCGGAGTCGGTTCACCCCTGGTCGGCGACGCCGCCGACGGAGGCAGTCTCGCCGCGCTCCGCGACCGGGCCCGCGCCTTCCGTGCCATCGCGGAGGAGTCCGGACGATGAGCACCCCCGCGCACGTCACCCGCCCCGACCGCCTGGAACTCGGCGAGGGCATCCGCTGGACGGGCGAGGAGGTCGTCCTCGTCGACCTCCTCGCCGGCCGCCTCCTCAGGGCGCCGAAGGACCCGGCCGGTCCTCTGGAGCCGCTGGCCCGACTCCCCTTCCCCGTAGGCGCGGTGGCCCCGGTGGCCGGGCGTCCCGGCACCTGGATCGCCGCCGCGGACACCGGCGTCTGCCTGCTGGCGCCCGACGGCGCGACCAACTGGCTGGCCCGGCCCGAGGACGGCGCGGCGGTCCGTACGCGCATGAACGACGCGGTCGCCGATCCCTCCGGCCGCTTCTGGGCGGGCAGTATGGGCTACGACGCCGACGAGAACGCCGGTTCGCTGTACCGGGTCGACCACGACGCCACCGTGGTCCGGGTCCTGGACGGCGTCACCGTCCCGAACGGGCCCGCCTTCACACCCGACGGCAAGGCCATGTACCTCGCCGACAGCGCCCGGGGAGTGATCCGGCGCCACCCGGTCGACCCGGACACCGGCGCCCTCGGCACACCCGAGGTCTTCGCCGCGATGGACGACGGCAGCCCGGACGGCATGACCGTCGACGCCGAGGGCGCCCTGTGGGTCGCCGTGTGGGGGACCGGCACCGTACGCCGCTTCCTCGCGGACGGCACCCCCGACCGCGTCGTGCCCCTGCCCGCGAGCCTGCCCGCCGGAGTGTGTCTGGAGAACGACGTCCTGCACATCACCTCCGCCCGGGTGGGACTCGCCGATCCGCGTCCCGAGGACGGCGCCGTGTTCTCCGTCCGCGTGGACGTGCCCGGCCCGCCGACGCCCGCGTTCCGCCTCCACGACACCGCGCCCGTACCGCCGTTCCCGGTCGGGGGGCCCGCGTGACCGCGCCGTGGCGGCCCGCCCCCGGACCCGTCGTGTGCGTCGGGGAGACGATGGCGGCCCTGGCACCCGACCCGGTCGGCCCGCTGGAGGAGGCCGAGCACCTGCGCCTGACGGTGGCAGGGGCCGAGTCCAACGTCGCGATGTACCTGGCCGACCACGGCGTACCGGTGGCCTGGCTCTCCGCCCTCGGCGACGACGCGCCCGGCCGACGCGTGCGGGCCGCCGTCGCAGCCGCCGGTGTCGACGTCACCCACGTCCGCACCGACCCCGACCGACCCACCGGCCTGCTCCTCAAGTCCCCCCACCGGGACGGAACCCACGTCCACTACTACCGTTCCGGGTCGGCCGCCTCCGCCCTCGGGCCCGCCCTGCTGGACACCCGGCCCGTACGCGCCGCGTCCCTCCTGCACCTCAGCGGGATCACCCCGGCGCTGTCCCCGTCCTGCCGGGACCTGGTGAGCCGCGCGCTCGCCCCCGCACCCGCCGAACGGCCGTACGCCGTCAGCTTCGACGTCAACCACCGCCCCGCCCTGTGGCACGACGACACGGCGGCCACCGTCCTGCGGGACCTGGCCGACCGCGCGGACGTCGTCTTCGTCGGCCTGGACGAGGCCCAGAACCTGTGGGGTGCCGGCCTCACGGCCGCCGGTGTACGGGAGTTGCTGCCGCACCCGCGGATCGTCGTCGTCAAGGACGGCGCCGACTGCGCCACCGCCGCCGTACGGGACGGAGACGTGGTCGTGGTCCCGGCGCTGCGCACGCCGGTGGTCGAAGCCGTCGGCGCGGGCGACGCCTTCGCCGCGGGATTCCTGGCCGGTCTGCTCCGCGGCGAGACCCTGACACGCGCCCTGCGCCTCGGCCACATCACGGCCGTCTCCGCCCTCGGGGTGACCGGCGACCACGGGCCGCTGCCCGGCCCGGAGGCCGTACGGCGGCTTCTCGACCTGTCCGCCGGGGAGTGGGCGCGGGTGACGCGGGCGCAGGACGCCCACCGCGAGGAGCGGCAGCCGGGCCGCTGAGGCGAAGAGGGTCCGCCGCACCTGGTACCGCCTGCGGCGAGTGTCACGAGCAGATCGGGGCGGGGAGCGTCCGGGGTGGTCGGCGGCAGGCACCCGCCGGTGACGCGCGCCCCGTGCCGCGACACCGGGCACGCTCGACCGTCGCGCGCGGGAGGAACCGCCGGGTGAGGGGTGGCCGTGAGGATCCTCGCCGGTCCTCAGGAACGCCGGCTACGAGACCGGTGCCGTCGCGTCGGTGATCGCCATGAGGGCGCGTTCCATGTCCGGCTGTGTCGTGCGCCAGTTGCTGAACGCCGCGCGCAGGGCGGGCACGTGACCGTAGACGGTCGGGGTGACGAAGACTTCACCCGTGGCGGCGATGGCACGGGCGGCGGCCTGGAGACGGTCGGGTGTCGGATCGTCGGCGAGGGTGAAGCAGACGGTGTTGAGGCGTACGGGCGCCACCAGCCGCAGGTGCGGGACGCCGGTGACGGCGTCGCCGAGACGCCGGGCGAGACCGGTGTTGCGGGCGACGATCTCGCGATGCCCGTCCCGGCCGTAGGCGACCAGGGAGAACCAGGCGGTCAGGGCCCGCAGCCGCCGGGAGTTCTCCGGAGTGAGGTGCAGGAAGTCCGGGTCGGGGAGGGAGGGCGGACCCAGGTAGGGCGAGGAGTTGTGGAAGACCCGGACCTGAAGGTCCTGTCGCCTGGTGAACACCACCGCGCTGTCATAGGGGACGTTGAACCACTTGTGGAGGTCCAGGCAGACGGAGTCCGCGGCGTCCAGGCCGTCGGTCAGGTGGGAGTGGGAGGGGAGCAGCGCGGCGAAGGCCCCGAAGGCGCCGTCGACATGCAGCCAGAAGCTGTGCCGTTCCTTGAGCGCCGCGATCGCGCGCAGGTCGTCGAAGTCGACCGTGTCGACGGTTCCGGCGTTGGCGACGACGATGGCGGGCCGGCCGTCCATCCTCTCCAGCGCGTCCGCCAGAGCGGCGACGTCGACTGCCTCACGGTTCCCGGGCAGGAGCGGGACCCGCCGTACGCTCGCGCGGCCGAGGCCCAGGACGGACGTGGCCTTCCCGATGCTGGAGTGCGGTGCACCGGACAGCACCGTGACCGGGCCGAGCGCGGCCACGCCGTCGTCGGCGACGGACACGTTCCGCTGTTCCCCCAGCCACTCGCGCCCGATGGCCAGGCCCACCGTGTTCGACATGGTCGCACCGGTGACGAACGCCCCGCTGTGGGCCTCGCTCAGCCCGAACAGCTCGCGCAGCCAGGCCAACGTCTCCCGTTCGAGTGCGGCGGCGGACGATCCGACACCGCTGCCGACGTTCTGGTCGTACACGCCGGTGAGCCAGTCGGCGACGAGGGCGGCGGGTGTCGCGCCACCGGTCACGAAACCGAGGTAGCGCGGCCCCGCGCTGCCGGAGAAGCCCGGCGACCACCGCTCGGCGAAACGGGCCAGCGCGCCTTCGGTGCCCGTGCCCTCCGCGGGAAGCGGCTGCGGCTCCGGGGCGGGGGCGAGCCGCGCGGCGGGGCGGGCGTCGACCGCCGCCAGCTCCCGGCCCGCCAACTCACCCACCGACCGGAGCAGTTCCGTGAGGCGCGCGCGGTCTTCGGCGAGTACGGGATGCATGGCGGTCCTCCGGGGTCGTGTCGGGGCACAGTAACCGCAAAGTGACGGCGTGCCTCCGACCCCGCCCGCTCGGTCGGGTCGGCCCGGTGAGCGGGGCGGCCGTCCGGGTACGGAGCGCGTGCGGGGGAGTGTCCTGCCTGTCATTTTGGCATTAGGTGAGGCTTACCTAAGTAGCTGGCTGGACCGCTTCGACCTCGCCGACCGCTTCCCCCGCCCTGGAGAACCCGTATGCGTCCCTACAGCGCCCGCGTCACACGGCCGACCCCCGCCGAGCGCGTGCAGTCCGTCCTGTACGCGGCCCAGTCCATGACCGTGGTGAGCGACGGGAGTCATGCCGAGGTCCACCGCCTCGACGGCACCGGTGCGACGGGCCGCGTCCACCTTCACACTCCGGCGGAAAGCGCCCCGGCCGGGGCCGGTCCGCGCGTTCCGGTCCGGCTCGAGTTCACCGACATCGCACCCACGGCCGTACGCGACCGGTTGCGTGCCCGCGTCACCCTCAACGGGCTGCTCGCGGCCCCGTACGGAAGCGGGTCACCCCGAAGTGCCTGTATGGAGTTCGGGCAGGCGGTCATCGAGGACGGTGAGGGCCGTCGGTTCGTCACACTGGACGAACTCCAGGCGGTCGGCCCGGACCCGATGGCCACGAGCGAGGCGAGCATGCTGACGCACCTCGTGGACAGCCACGAGGAACTCGTCCCGCTCCTGGTACGCCTCGTGCGGCCGCGGCCGGTGAGAGGCATGATCCGTGCGGTTCCCCTGGCCGTCGACCGCTACGGCGTGACTCTGCGCCTGGAGTACCCCACCGCACACCGCGATGTCCGGCTGCCGTTCGCCACGCCTGTCGGCGACATCGACCAGGCCGGCCCCAGGATCCGCGCCCTGCTGGCCACGGCCCGACGCGTCTCCCACCACAGCCGCCTGTTCGCCTGACGCAGGCCCCATTCCCGGTCGGTGAGTTCACAGGTGAGGGGGAGGGGCGGGGCCCGCCCCTCCGGCACCGGCGCAGAAGGCCGCGAGGTGGAGTGACGTAGGTCATGATGTGGCCCGCTCGATCCCGGAATGCGCGGGTCCCCGACACTGTTGCCGCGTTGAGGGCCCTGCCCTGTTCCGAGGGGATGCCGGGCAATGGTGCCCGCCAGGTGACGGGAGCTGGACACGATCCAGGCCCTTCCTGCTGCTCCCCGGTTCCTGGATCGCTGTCTTCGAAGGGTTCTTCTGCGCCATGCCACTTGCCCTGCTGGCCCTGGCTGTCGTCGCGTTCGGTATCGGTACGACCGAGTTCGCCACCATGGGGCTGCTGCCCCAGATCGCCGACGGTGTCGGTGTGTCGGTACCGCACGCCGGCAACCTCGTGTCGGCCTACGCGCTCGGTGTCGTCGTGGGCGCGCCCGTACTGACGGGCATCGGTGCGCGCGTCCCCCACAAGCGGCTGCTGCTGCTTCTGTCCGGGCTGTTCGTGATCGGCAATCTCGCGTCCGCTCTCGCACCCGGCTTCGGCCTGTTGTTCGCCGCGCGTTTTCTGGCGGGTCTGCCGCACGGCGCACTGTTCGGCGTGGGCGCCGTCGTGGCCTCACGGCTGGTCGCGCCCGATCGGGCCGCGCGCGCGGTTTCGAAAATGTTCCTGGGTCTCACCGTCGCGAACATCGTCGGCGTCCCGGCCGGAACGATCCTCGGGCAGCAGCTGGGCTGGCGGTGGGCCTACGCCGCCGTCGCCGTCATCGGCCTCATCGCGCTCGCTTCGCTGGCCCTGTTCGTGCCTCATCAGCCGCGCGGCCGGCAAGCGGGCATCGGGCACGAGCTACGGGCTATGGGGAACAGGCAGGTGGCGATCGGTCTGGCCACGGCGGTGGTCGGATTCGGCGGATTCTTCGCCGTCTACAGCTATCTGGTTCCCATGTTGACGAACCTGACGGGCATCTCCGACTCCTCGACCACCCTGGTCCTCGCGCTCTACGGCGTCGGTATGACGCTGGGCACGCTGGTCGCGGGCCCCCTCACGGACCGCGCCCTGCGTCCGACGCTGTACGCGGGGCTCACCCTGCTCGCCGCGGCACTGGTGGCGTTCTACTTCACCGTCCACAGCACCGTGCCGGCCCTGGTCACGATCACCTTCATCGGCGCGGTGGGATCCCTCATCACCACACCCGTCCAGATGCTGCTCATGGCCAAGGCGAAGGACGCTCCCACCATGGCCGCGGCCTCCAACCACTCCGCCTTCAACCTGGCCAACGCGGGCGGCGCCTGGCTCGGCGGCCTGGCCATCTCGGCGGGCTGGGGCTGGGCCTCGCCCAATCTGGTCGGTGCGGCTCTCGCGCTGGCGGGCCTCGGCCTGGCCTTCACCGGCGGGTTCATGGACCGGGGCAGCCCTGGCTCCGTAGTGATCACCTCGTCCGGCGGCGAAGAACCGAAGGCGGCCGGACCGGACTCGGCCCAGGGCGTGGACGTGCCGTCCCCCACCGCCCGGTCAGCGGAGGCTCCCCGGAACCTGGGCTAGGGCGTGTTGCGAGAGTCCCGTCGTCCGCCCGCAGGGCGGGCTTCGCGGCGTCCGGTGCGTGCTCTCGGTGTGCCGGGCGGAAGCCCGCGTACGGGACGTACCCGGGTTTTGGCCCGGTGCGGCGAGTGGGGGCACCTCCCACGCCCTCGAGGCAGTGGGGGAGCGTGCCGGGCGTCGCGAGGCAGGCGGGACACCACCACGTGAACGAGGTCGATCCGGCGTCGTGACCGGGAAGCTCCACCCGCGCGGGTCGGCCTTCGGTAGACCGGTCCAGGACCGGTGTCCCGACGACGGCCTCCACCATATTGCGGGGAGGACCGGCCTCGACGAAGCAGCGGGGCCGGGTCCTACGCCCGCTGCCCCGGCGCCCGGACCGCCAGCCACGCGCACAGCGCGGCCAGCGGCAGCTCGGCGCAGAGCGCCATCGCTGCGGCCGTGGCGAGATCGCTCCCCGCGGCCGCCGTCGTGGTGTCGAACCAGGCGTCGATCACGAGCAGGGTGGCGACCGCGGTGGCCGCCAAGGGATGCCGCCGGTCGCCGCGGGCAGCGAGGACGCCGGTGGCGATCAGGCCGACCGCCTCGAGCGCGTCGAGGCCCACCCACGCGACCGGCCAGTGCGCAGCGGTCGCGGTGTCCGGCAGCCCAGTCGCCAGCACGTACAGCCAGGGCAGCAGAACGAACCCGCACACGACCAGCAGCCACCCGGCCCGGCCGACCAGCCGCGAGCCCGGCTCCGGCCCGTCCTCCGCCCGCTTCGACACATCCGGCCCGGCCTCCGCCCGCTTCGACACCTCCGGCCGGGCACAGCCGTGCGGCGGAGCAGCCTGCGCACACGCGTCGCCTTCTGTTCGGCTGGCAGGAGGACGACGCCGTGTACGCGGGCACCGCGCACCGTGCGGTCCAGCGGCTGTCGAAGGCGACCGGCACGATCGAGGCCACCTACACCTGCGACAGCGCGGTCTACTCGTGCGCCACCTCGCCGAGCGGACGTTTCGTCTTCGCCGGTGACGCGGCGTCGTCCGTCTACTGCTTCGACCGGGACGGGACACGACTGTGGAAGCTCGGCACGGGCGGTGGCTCGGCGCTGTCGATGCAATACCGCGACGAGCGGCTGTATCTCGTGACCACGGACGGCTCGTTGGTGTGCGTGGACGCGAGCGAGTCCGCGGTCGCCGCGGCCCAGCAGGGGACGGTGCCGGTGGCACGGGACGTCAAGCTCGCCGCGGCCCTGCCGGCTTACGCACCGGCCACCGCCGTGGACGCGGTGACCACCGTCACCCATGCCCCGCCCGGGGCGATCGTCGTCGAGTGCGTGAGTACGAGCGGCCGCCTGCGCGTGCACGTGGTGTCCGAGGGCTACGACACGTCCTGGAACGTGCAGTTCCCGCGGACCATACGGGAGCCCGGGGCGCGCTACGTCGTGGACGCCCTGCACACGGCGGCGGGCGGCTTCTACCGCGTCCGCGGAGACATCAGGCGACTGCTGTGACCGGGGCCCGCCGAGTACCTCGGGCGAGCCCCCGTTGTCAGTGGTGCCTGGAATCCTGGGGCGTATGGACAGGGACGAGGAGTTGCTGCGCGGCCGGGTCTACGGCGTGGACCACGACGATCCCCGGCGGGGCCCTCGGCCGGGCCACGTCTACGGCCAGCTGGTCGGCGGTCCGCTGGACGGGCTGCTGCTCGACATCACCGGCTGGACACCGGAGGAGACCGGCACCGGCGTCGCGCTCGAGACGGAGCTGGGGCGGTTCGGTGCCGGCGGGCGCGCGATATACGACCCGCGCCCCGGCGACGGTACCCGCTGGGACTGGTCGGGCGACACTCCCTGACCGCGATGCGGTCTTCGCCCGAGCCGACAGGAGCCCGGCCACGCCCACCCGCGCCCGGCCACGCCCACCCGTGTCTGCCGCGTGGCCAGGCTCCCTCGCGGCCGGGACGGGCGGTGGGGAGCGCCTGTTAGGCTGAAGAGCAGCGAAGGGGAGTAGTCCCGAGAACCGCTGGTCGACACACTGGGAACCCTAGGGAGCCCCGGCCACCGGGCCACCGCACTCAGTGCGGGGCGGACGAGACCTTCGGCCAGGCATGACCAGGCCCGCATCCATGTGGGCCGCTCCGTCGTGCCGGGCCGAGTGGTTCCTCCCGTCGCCCCGTGGGTGCCGTACGAGCCGTCGGCCCGGCCCCCAGCAGAAAGCAAGGGAATGACCTTCGACCCCCTGGCGCTCATCACCGCCTTCGGGCTGATCTTCCTCGCAGAGCTCCCTGACAAGACCATGTTCGCCTCACTGGCCATGGGCACCAGGATGCGGCCCCTGTACGTGTGGTTCGGCACCTCCACCGCCTTCATCGTGCATGTCGCCATCGCCGTCGGCGCCGGCAGTCTGCTCGGCATGCTTCCGGGCATGGCCGTCAAGCTCGTCTCCGCCGCCCTGTTCGCGTTCGGCGCGTTCGTCCTGCTGCGTGGGGGAGACGATGACGACGAGGACGGCAGCGCGAAGACCGTGACCGGCTTCTGGCCCGTCTACACCACCGCCTTCATGGCCGTCTTCATCAGTGAATGGGGAGACCTCACCCAGATCACCACGGCCAACCTGGCCGCCACCAACGGCTGGCTGCCCACCGCCATCGGCTCGGCCCTCGCCCTGATGTCGGTCTCCGCGCTGGCCCTGCTGGTGGGCCGTTTCATCGCCCAGCGCGTCCCCCTGAAGAACGTCCAGCGCGTCGGCGCCGTGTGCATGGCCGGACTCGCCGTCTGGACCCTGGTCGAAGCCTTCACCGGCTGAGACATCCGCCGGACGGGCGAGCGGGACACCGGCCGGGGTTCAGGCGGCCGGTCGTACAGGAGCGGCCGTCCAGGAGGGGGTGCCGTCGGACACGCGTCCCGACCCACCCCCTCTGCCGGAGTCGGCCGGTCGGTCACGGTCGGTCACGACCGCAAGGCGGCCGGTGGAGGCCGCGCGATCGCCTCACAGGACCAGGTGGCGTTGGAGGTCCTGCGGACGGGAGCCTTCGCCGCGCCCCTCGGAGACCTGCCCGCGGGTCACGTCATGCGCGCCCACATCGCGACGTTCCTCGAGTTCCGCGACGGCCTGATCGTCGCCCGGCGCAACTACGACTGCTACGAACCCCTGAACCCGTCGGGCGCGCCCTGACCAGGCACGGGCTCGGGAGGGACCGCGCGGACCTCCCCGCGTCGAGCCCCCGCGGACGCCGGAACGCGCGGGCCGTCGGAAAGGGCCGGGGTTTCCCTGCGCCGAACCGGACGGCGGCTTCCCGGTGACGCCGGGAAGCCCACCGCGCCGCCGACGCCGTACGGCCGCGAGGAGACCTGACGTCGCGCGTTCGCGCCGGGCACAGGCATACTCGGGGCCCTGCGGGCGCATCGGCGTCCGCTGGCAGCAGGAGGTGGGCGATGGTCTCGTCGTCGGTGTCGGGGGAGCCCCGGAAAGTCACGATCCATGACGTCGCCCGGTCCGCCGGGGTGTCCCGGCAGACCGTGTCGAGGGCACTGAACGACAAGGACGAGATCGACGGTTCCACCAAACAGCGCGTCCTCGACGCCGCCCGCGCGCTCGGATACCGGCCGAGCCGGTTCGCCCGTGGTCTGGTCCGGCAGGACACCACCACCATCGGGCTGGTCATACCCGACCTGCTCAACCCCTTCTTCACCGAGGTCGCGGCGGCCGCCCTGGAGGCGGCCCGGGCACGCGGCTGGCACGTGGTCGTGTACGACACGGCGGACAGGGCCGAGGAGGAACGCGGCACACTCCAGGTGATCAGCTCGCAAGTGGACGCGGTCGTCGGATACTTCAGCTGCCCCGAGGACGAACTCCAGTTGTTCACCCGTGGCATGCCGGTGGTGCTCATCGGCCGTGAGCATCACACCGCGCGCTTCAGTTCGATCCGGATCGACGGCGAGGAGGGCGTCCACGCCGCGGTCGCGCATCTGGTCGCGGCGGGTCACACACGGATCGGCATGCTCGACCACCACGGTCGCGTCGACCCCAGCATCCGGCGCGAGTGGTTCACGACCGCCGCGGTATCGCACGGGATCGACGCTGACGTGGTCGTGGGCGCGGACCAGTCGGCCGACGGCGGTGGAGCGGCGCTCAGGGCCCTGCTCTACGCCCATCCCGACGTCACCGCCGTGTTCACCTTCAACGACATCATCGCGATCGGCGTCCTGCGCGAGGCGCGCCGGCTCGGCAGGAGCGTCCCGCAGGATCTGGCCGTGATCGGCTTCGACGGCCTGCAACTGGGCGCGCTCGTCGAACCCCCGCTCGCCAGCGTCGCCCTGGACACGCGCAAGCTCGGCGCGCTCGCCATCGAGCAGGTCGCACGGCTGCTGACCGGAGCGGACCCGCTGGCGGAGGACGAGCTCGTCGTCCGCGCCGAGCTGCGACTCGGCGGTTCCGCTTAACCTGCCGGACTCGTGCGCGACTCGAAAGTCTTGACACTCGAACACGCCGGAGCGCACACTTCCGAACACTTCACCGCGTTCCCGTGAGCGCTCCCGTGAACGTTCACGGGAACGCTCACGGGGCGCGTTGCAAGGTTGCTGAGTCCCACCACGGCGCCCGGCGTTCAGCGTCGACACCGTGATGTCCCACCATTCCAACCAGAAGGCTTCACGCCTGAGGTGTCAACGTCGACCCGCCTAGCGCCGTCGCTAGTCGTTCTCTGGAACGGAAGATATGAGCAACACAGTCACGCGCAACCGCCTCGCCGTCGTCGCTGCGGCAGCCGGTGTCGCCGTACTCGCCGGGTGCTCCTCGCCCGCTCCGTCGAGTGATGCATCCGCGGCCTCCTGCGAGCCCGCGAAGGGCAAGGTCACCCTCCAGTACTGGAACACCGTTCCGGGCATGGACAAGGTCGTCGCCCTGTGGAACAAGAAGAACCCGGACATCCAGGTTCAGATGAAGAACATCTCCAACGACCAGTACGGCACCATCGGCAACGCCCTCAAGGCGGGCAAGGCGCCGGAGCTCGCCCAGGTCGGCTACGACGAACTTCCCTTCCTGCGCACCCAGAACGCCTTCGTGGACGCCTCGGCCTGCTCGGCGGCCACGGCGGCCAAGTCGCAGTTCGTGCCCTGGACCTGGTCCCAGTCCAGCTTCGGCGGCACCGGCGTGTTCGCGTTCCCGCAGGACACCGGCCCGATGGCGCTCTACGTGCGCAGCGACATCTTCAAGAAGCACGGTCTGGACATCCCCAAGACCTGGGACGACTACGCGGCGGACGCGCAGAAGCTGCACAAGGCGGACCCCGGACTCAGCATCACCTTCTTCGATCCGAACAACGCCGAGGCGTTCAACGGACTGCTCTGGCAGAACAGCGCCCAGATGTACAAGTACGCCGGTGACAAGTGGCACGTCTCGGTCGCGTCCGACCAGAGCAAGCAGGTCGCCGACTACTGGCAGAAGCTGATCGACGCCAAGCTCGTGCGCACCGACCTCGCCCACGGTTCGACCCAGATGTACACGGCGTACCAGAAGAACCAGATCGCCAGCTACGTCGGCGCCGCCTGGGGCTACAGCATGTTCCGCGACAACCTGCCCGACCAGGCCGGCAAGTGGTCCATCGTCCCGATGCCGACCTGGGGTGCGAACGCCGCCTCCGGTGACTGGGGCGGTTCCACCGTCGCGTTCATGAAGGGCAACAAGCACCTGTACGAGTCGGTCAAGTTCAACTCCTGGCTGAACACCGACCCGGAGGCCCTCGCACTCGAGAACAAGCTGGGCGGCCTCTACCCGGCGGCCACCGCCGGTTCGAAGCTTCCCGCGCTCTCGCAGGGTGTCCCTTACTACAACAACGAGAAGATCTTCGACGTCTTCGCCGACTCGTCCAAGAACATCGACACCGACTTCTCCTGGGGCCCCACCCAGAAGACGGTGAACCTGTCGCTCCAGGACGCGATGGCCAAGGCGGCGGCGGGCAGCGGCACGCTCGGCGACGCGCTCTCGGCCGCCCAGGCGACGGCGCTGAAGTCGATGAAGGACCAGGCGATCCCGGCGACCGCGGGCAAGTGACCAGGGAATGACTGACATCGCACCTCGCGCGACCCGCGTGGTGGCGTCTACGGGGGGCCGCCGCCGTCACCGCGGCGGCGGCCCCCGGGGCCGCACCATCGCCGCGTTCCTGACCCCGTTCTTCCTCCCGTTCGTGCTCTTCTACCTGGTCCCCGTCGGCTACGCGATCTGGCAGAGCTTCCTTGTCGTGCGCCGCACCGGAGGCCAGTACGGCACGTCGTACACGACCTTCGGCGGCTTCGAGCAGTACACGAAGGTGTTCCAGAACGACGAGTTCTGGTCCAGCATCGGACGCATCGGCCTGTTCGGCATCGTGCAGGTCCCGGTCATGCTGTTCGTCGCGCTGATCATGGCGCTGCTGCTCGACACCCCGTTGCTGAAGCTCAAGTCGTTCTTCCGCATCACGGCGTTCATGCCGTACGCCGTGCCCGGTGTCATCGCGGCGATCATGTGGTCCTATCTGTACTCGCCGCAGATCAGCCCCCTGGTCGACGGGCTGAAGAGCGTCGGTCTCCACCCCGACTTCCTCGGTCCCGGCGCCGTGCTGTGGTCGGCGGCGAACGTCTCCACGTGGCTCTGGACCGGCTACAACATGCTGATCATGTTCTCGGCACTGCAGTCGATCCCGCAGGAGCTGTACGAAGCCGCCAAGCTCGACGGCGCGAGCAACTGGGCGATCGCGTGGCAGATCAAGGTCCCGATCATCGCCCCGTCGATCATCCTCACCACGGTGTTCTCGATCATCGGCACCCTTCAGCTCTACGCCGAGCCGGCCGTCCTGCGGCAGATCTCCTCGAACATCTCCAGCACGTACACACCGAACATGCTCGCGTATGCGGTGGCCTCCGGAAACAACTACCAGCAGGCAGCAGCGATCTCCGTGGTCATCGCCGTCATCACCTTCGTCCTGAGCTTCGGTTTCATGCGACTGACCTCGAAGAAGGCCGGACTGTGAGCAACCAGAACATGATCCGCGAAAGCCGCGCCAGCCGGACCGCCGTCATGGCGCTGATGTTCCTCCTGGCGATCTACTTCCTGCTGCCGGTCTACTTCCTGATCGTCGCGGCGACGAAGCCGCAGCGCGACCTCGCCTCCACCAACGGACTCGCGTTCTCGCACTTCGACCTGTTCAACAACCTGGGCACCCTGTTCAGCCGCAGCGACGGCATCTTCGTGCAGTGGGCCCTGAACAGCGTGATCTACGCGGTGCTGGGCGCCGCCGTCGGAACCCTGATCTCCGCGCTGTGCGGCTACGCGCTCGCCAAGTTCACGTTCCGGGGCCGCGAGTTCCTGTTCTCCGTCATCCTCGGCGGCGTCCTCGTACCCACCACCGCGCTCGCGCTCCCGCTCTTCCTGCTGTTCTCCGCGACCGGGATCGTCAACACCTACCTCGCGGTGTTCCTGCCCAGCATCGTCAGCCCGTTCGGCGTCTACCTCGCCCGCATCTTCGCCTCCGCCTCCGTACCCGAGGAGATCCTCGAATCGGCGCGGCTGGACGGCGCCGGTGAGTTCCGCACCTTCTTCTCGGTGGCGATCAGGCTGATGGCGCCCTCGCTGGTGACCATCTTCCTGTTCCAGTTCGTCGCGATCTGGAACAACTTCTTCCTGCCGATGGTGATGCTGCAGAAGGAGTCGCTCTTCCCGATCACGCTCGGCCTCTACGAGTGGAACGGCCAGACCGCCCGCGCCCCGCTCCTGCAGGAATCCGTGATCACCGGCTCACTGGTCTCGATCGTGCCCGTGATCATCCTCTTCATCCTCCTCCAGCGGTTCTGGCGTACCGGACTCGCCTCCGGCGCCCTCAAGTAACCGCGCCCCCCACTCGCCTCCCCCCTCCGCGTCACCCGCCAAGAGAAGGTCGCTCGCGCTATGCAGAACTCCGCCGACTCTGCCGTTTTCGTGCCCCATTTCCACTGGGACCGGGAATGGTACGAGCCTTTCCAGGTGTTCCGGCACCGCCTCGTCACCGCCCTCGACACCGTGCTGGAGACAGCCGAGGCGAACCCTGACTTCCGGTTCACCGTCGACGGGCAGATGGCCGCGATCGAGGACTACCTGGAGATGCGCCCGGAGAACCGCGACCGCGTCGTGGCCCTGGTCGCCGGCGGTCAACTCGCCATCGGGCCCTGGCTCATCCTGCTCGACGAGTTCCTCTGCTCCGGCGAGACCATCGTGCGCAACCTGCGGATGGGCTGGGAGGCCGCGGCGGACCTCGGCGGCTCGATGCCCATCGGCTATCTGCCCGACATGTTCGGCCACGTCGCGCAGATGCCGCAGATCCTGGCGCGCGCCGGGATCGAGCACGCGGCACTGTGGCGCGGTGTGCCGGGCTCCGTCGACGGCCACGCCTTCCGCTGGCGCGCCCCCGACGGCTCCGAGGTACGCACCGAGTTCCTCTTCGACGGTTACGACAACGGCCTCGACGTCCTGCTGGTACCCGACCAGATCGGGCGCGCGCTGGGCGAGTACGCGGAGATGACGGCCGGGCGGTGGGGCGGCGACCCGCTGCTCGCGATGGCCGGCACCGACCACAACGCACCCGACCCGCAGCTCGCGGCCTGGCTGCGGCGCGCGTCGAGCGAGGAGCGCGCCATCACCATCGCGACGCTCGACGAGTACATCCGCGAGCACGTACGCGACGAGGTGTCCGCCGTCGTCACCGGTGAACTGCGCAGCCATGTACGCGGCAACATCCTCCCGGGCGTGCTCTCCGTGCGGCTCGCGCTCAAGCAGCGGATGGCCGTCGCCGAGCGCACCGTCGACCACGCCGAGCGGATGAACGCCCTGTGGTCCCAGCGGGACGACTCGCCCTTCCTCTCGCTCGCCTGGCACAAGATCATCGAGTCGTCCGCGCACGACTCGGTCGTCGGCTCCGGCACCGACGAGACCTCCGACCAGGTCGAGGCGCGGCTCGCCGAGGCAGCGCAGACCGCCCGCGCCGTCCGCGACGCCGCCCTCGCCGAGCCCGCCGCGCGGGTGCCGAGCGACGGCTACCTGGTCGCCAACCCGCTGCCCTTCCCCCGTACGGCCCTGGCCGAGGTGGACGTCGTGGCCCCGCCCGAGGGAACCGTCCTCGTCGCGACCGCCGACGACGGCTCGGCCCACGCCGTGCAGCTCGTCTCCCAGGCCCCGACCGTGCTCGCCGACGAGCGCATGGACGCCTCGCAGCTCGAACGCGTACTGCGCCGCATCCACCGCCGCGAGCTCTTCGGCCGTCTGATCGACCACTACGAACTCACCCCGGGGTCCTTGGTCTTCCACCTCGCCGAAGTGCCGAGCAGCGGACCGTTCGACCTGCTGATCCTGCGCCGCGAGGTCGCCGCCGCGGCCGCCGCGCACCCGGGGGAGTGGCGGGTGCTGACCCTGGAGGAGGCCCGCGCGACCGCGCTGGTACCCGTGGACGTCCCCGCGTCCGGGCTCACGAGCTTCCGGGTCGCGCCGAGCGACAGCGCCGCCGCGCACCCGACGGCGTCCGCCCCCGCGACGGCGACCGACCGCACCCTGTCGAACGGACTGGTCGAGGTCACGGTCGCCGCCGACGGCACCCTGGACGTGACCGGGGCCGACGGCACGGTACTTCGCGCGGTGGGCCGTCTCGTCGACGGCGGTGACCGGGGCGACAGCTACAACTACGCCCCTCCGGCACAGGACGTACTGGTGTCGGAGCCGACGGAGGTCGCCACCGAACTCCTGGAGGACGGCCCGCTGCGCTCCAGGATCCGCGTCACCCGCGTCTACGAGTGGCCCGCCGCGCTCTCCCGCGAGCGCGACGTACGCGACACCCGCACCGTGCCGACCCCGGTGGAGACCCTCGTGGAGGTGCGCGCGGGCGAACCGTTCGTGCGCGTCTCGACGTCGTTCCTGAACCAGTCCGCCGACCACCGGCTGCGCTTCCACGTGCCGCTGCCCGAGCCGGCGGCCGGGTCCGCGTCCGCCGGACAGTTCGCCGTCACCGAGCGCGGGCTCACCGCCGAGGGAGGCTGGGGCGAGTACCCGATCCCGACCTTCCCCGCGAGCGCGTTCGTGTCGGCCGGCGCCGCCAACGTCCTGCTCGACCACGCCACCGAGTACGAACTCGTCGGCGACGGCTCGGAACTCGCCGTCACGCTGCTGCGCGCGATCGGCTCGATCAGCGTCAACATCCATCCCCTGCGGGACGAGCCCGCGGCGAGCGAGATTCCCGCACCGGGCGCACAGGACCTCGGCGTGCGCGTCGAGAACCGATTCGCCGTCGTACCCTCGGCGACCGGGTGGCAGGGCGCGAACGCGGTCGCCCTCGCCGAGGAGTTCCGCAACGACGTGCTCGTCACCCGCGGGACCGCACCCGCCGAGGACCGGCTTCCGGCCGCCGCGACCGGCGTGCGTGTCGACGGCAGGGACGTCCTCGTGTCGAGCGTCCGCCGCGTCGGCGACGACGACCGCGGACCCGGCACCGAGATGCGGTTGGTGGCCATGAGCGACACGGGATCGGCCGTCCGTGTGACGGGCGCGTTCACCGAAGCCACCACGGTCGACCTGCTCGGCCGCCCGCTGTCCACGACACCGGCCGCGGACGGACTCGAACTCGCCCTCGGCCCCTGGGAGATCCGAACAGTCGTGGTCCGGTAGCCCACGACCGCGTGCGAAGAGGGCGACCAAGCCCCGATCAGCGGAGCCGGCGGACGCCGCCGGCGTTCGGACCCCCAGTCCAGTTCAGCAAGAAAGAGTTGTGACCTCGTGCCCTCCCAGAACTCCGCATACATCTCGGACACCGCCCCGGGGCGTGGCGCGCTGCGTGCGGCGCGCTCGTGGCTGCATTCCGACGCCCCCACTCGCTCGCTGAACGGGGACTGGCGGTTCCGGCTGTCACCGACGGTGCCGGTGGCGGCGGACTTCGCGGCCGAAGGCTTCGACGACGGCGACTGGGACGCCATCCCGGTGCCGTCCCACTGGGTGCTCCAGGGCGACGGAGCCTACGGCCGGCCGATCTACACGAACGTGCAGTACCCGTTCCCGATCGACCCGCCGCACGTCCCGGACGAGAACCCCACGGGCGACTACCGCCGCCACTTCGACATGCCCGCCGACTGGTCGGGGGCCGAGCGCGTCGTCCTGCGGTTCGACGGTGTGGAGTCGCTCTTCAGGCTGTGGGTCAACGGCGAGGAGATAGGCGGCGCGAGCGGCAGCAGGCTCGCCCACGAATTCGACGTGACGTCGGCCGTGCGTCCGGGCGACAACGTCGTCGCCGTGCGCGTGCACCAGTGGTCCGCGGCCAGCTATCTCGAGGACCAGGACCAGTGGTGGCTGCCGGGCATCTTCCGCGACGTCACCTTGATCGCACGGCCGGCCGGAGGCATCGAGGACGTCTGGCTGCGGGCCGGGTACGAGCGCGGGCGGGGCCGGATCGAGGCGGAGATCACCGCCGGCGCGGCCGCGTTCCCGGTCACCGTCCGCCTCCCCGAACTCGGCATCGAGCAGGTCTGGGCCACGCCGGCCGACGTGGTCCCGTTCGACGTCGGCGCGGTGGAACCCTGGTCGGCCGAGCAGCCGCGCCTGTACGACGCCACCGTGTCGAGCGCCGCGGAGAGCATCGCCCTGCGGGTCGGGTTCCGTACGGTCGAGATCCGCGGCGACCGGTTCCTCGTCAACGGCCGGCGCGTCGTGTTCCACGGGATGAACCGCCACGAGACCCACCCCGAGCGCGGCCGTGTCTTCGACGAGGAGCACGCCCGCGAGGACCTGGCCCGCATGAAGCGGTTCAACGTGAACGCGATCCGCACCAGCCACTACCCCCCGCATCCCCGACTGCTCGACCTCGCCGACGAACTCGGCTTCTGGGTCGTCCTCGAATGCGATCTGGAGACGCACGGCTTCGACAAGGTCGACTGGGCCGGCAACCCGAGCGACGACCCGGCGTGGCGCGACGCGTACCTCGACCGCATGCGGCGCACCCTCGAACGGGACAAGAACCACCCCAGCGTCGTGATCTGGTCCCTCGGCAACGAAGCGGGCACCGGCGGCAACCTGGCCGCGATGGCGGCGTGGGTCCACGCCCGCGACACCGGGCGGCCCGTGCACTACGAGGGCGACCACACCGGCGAGTACACCGACCTCTACTCGCGGATGTACGCGTCGGTGCCGGAGACCGAGCGCATCGGAAGCGACGACTCACGGTCGCCGCTGATGAACTGCACTCCCGCACAGAGCGCCCGGCAGCGCACCAAGCCGTTCCTGCTGTGCGAGTACGCCCACGCGATGGGCAACGGGCCGGGAGCGCTCGACCAGTACGAGGCGCTGGTGCACGAGCATCCCCGGCTGCACGGCGGCTTCGTCTGGGAATGGCGCGACCACGGCATCCTGACGACCACCCCCGACGGCACGCCCTACTACGCGTACGGCGGCGACTTCGGAGAGACCGTGCACGACGGCAACTTCGTGATGGACGGAATGCTCCTGAGCGACGATGTCGCGACGCCAAGTCTCCATGAGTACAAGGCGGTGGTGCAGCCGGTCCGCTTCATCTTCGACGCCGAGGCCGGCGAGGTCGCGGTCACCAACCTGCGGCACTCGGCCGACACCTCCGACCTGCGCTTCGTCTGGCGGGTCGAGCACGACGGGACACTCGTCGACTCCGGGGACATGGAGGTTCCCGTCGTCGCGGCGGGCGGGTCGGGGCGGGTGAAGCTTCCCCCGGTCACGGTGGCGCACGACGCGGAGACATGGCTCACCGTCGACGCCGTCCTGGCGGCCGACACCGCCTGGGCGGGCGCCGGGCATGTGATCGCCACCGCCCAGCTCGACCGTTCGGCGCGTCGCCCCGCGCCCGGTGTCCGACCCCGTACCGACTGGCGGCACAGCGACGGAACGCTGACCCTCGGCATCGCCGAATTCGTCGAGGGGTCCCTCGTACGGCTCGCCGGCCGGCCCGTGGCGGGCCCGCGCCTCGAACTGTTCCGCGCCCCGACCGACAACGACGAAGCCGCGTCCGAGGAGGTCGAGGAGAGCGACGCCGCCGTGCCCGGGGTCTCCCAGGCCGCACTGTGGCGTGCCGACGGCCTCGACCGGCTGACCGTACGGCAGGTGTCCGTGGAGCGCACCGCCGAAGCCCTGCGCACGATCTCCAAGGTCTCCGCCGCGAACTCCGGATCGTCGGTGACGGTGGAGACCGTCTGGTCGGTCGAGGGCGACGAACTCGAACTGCGGGTGGAGATCGAGCCCTCGCGCGGTTGGCGGACGGTGTGGCCGCGGATCGGGATCCGCTTCGACCTGCCCGACGGCACGGCGCCCGTCGACGGCGCCGAGTGGTTCGGCCTCGGACCACTGGAGTCCTACCCCGACAGCCTGCGGGCGGTACGCACCGGGCGTTTCTCCTCCGCCCTCCGCGACCTGTCCGTCGACTACGCGCGCCCCCAGGAGACCGGGCACCGCTCCCAGGTGCGACAGCTGACCCTGACGAGTGCCGGCACCGAGGTGCTGCGTCTCGCGACCGTGCCGGACACCCGAGGACGCCGCCCCGGGTTCACGCTCAGCCGCCACACCCCGCAGCAGATCGCCCGAGCCGCACACCCCTTCGAGCTGCCGGATTCGACCACGAGTCACCTGATCGTCGACGCGGCCCAGCACGGACTGGGCTCACGCGCCTGTGGACCGGACGTGTGGCCGGAGTTCGCGCTGCGCCCCGAATCCCGCACCATCAGGCTGCGCCTCTCGGTGGGCTGACGAAGGGGCGCTCGAACAGCGCGCGGACGCCACCGGCGCGGGCGACGGTGGGGCGGGACCGACACGGGCCCGCCCCCGTCGGCCGTGCCGGCGACGGGGGCCGCAACGTGATCAGGGGAGCCCGCGATCCGGAACGGGCCGCCGCCACCGCGCTGGGCACGGGATTCGTCGGATCGACGTCACCGACGACGCGTCCGTGGCCGCCGCGGCGGCCGACGTCGCCGCGCACGAAGGCGTGATCGACGTCCTCGTCGACAACGCCGCCGATCCCGGCCGCACGGCGACCGATCTCAACGGCGGCGGCCCCCCGGACCGCCACCGGAGGCACCGGCGCGATCGTCCGGCCCGTCACCCAAGGACCCTGCGCGGGCTCGGGACGCCTCATCGACCGCACAGGCCCGACCGGCCTGATCCGACTCCGGCATCACGGCCCCGTCAGGTGAACCCGGGGTGAAGTGACGGCGTACACCCCGTACAACCCTTCGCGCCCCTTGCGGGTCAAGGTGGTTGCCGAGTGTGCGCGAAGCACGGCCCACCCTCCAGCCCAAGGGGTTCACCTTGTCCTCTCGAAGATTCCACCGGTCCGCCGCCACCGCGGCCGCGGCCGTCGTCGTCGCCGTGACGGGCGCGAGTCCCGCGGTGTCCTACGGCGAAGCGGCCTTCTCCGGCGCTCCCGCGGCCGGTGCCGCGGGCTCCGTGCGGGCCGACTTCGACGGTGACGGATACACCGACTTCGCGATCGCCGCTCCGGGCGGCACCGTGAACGGCAGGTCCGGAGCCGGATACTTCACCGTCGTCTACGGCATGGCCGACGGCCCCAGGGGCGTCAAACGCCAGGTGATCAGCCAGGACCGCTACGGGATACCCGGTACGGCGGAGACGGGTGACCACTTCGGCAGCGACCTCACGGCGGCCGACCTGGACGGCGACGGCTTCACCGACCTCGTCGTCGGAGCCCCGGGCGAGGACATCGGCGGCGTGCGGGACGCCGGGCGGCACACGGTCCTGTGGGGAAGCGTGGGCGGGCTCATCGACGCCTCCGTCATCGGCGAGGGCCGGTCGGAGACCAGGGCCGGTGACTTCGACGGGGACGGGCATCTCGATCTGGCGACGACCGACCGCATGCGCTACGGGCCCTTCGGCCGCACGGGCGAAGCGGCTCGCACCGGGCCGCTCGTGGACCTGGACGCCCGGCTCTACGGGATGGCGGCGGGCGATGTGGACGGCGACGGCAGGACGGACCTGGTCGTCAGCAGCGGTCCGCGGGACCCGGTCGCCGGGGGCAAGGTCCCGCCGCCGCATCTGCAACTCCTCCGGGGCACCAGGAACGGCCTGGTGGCGGGGCCGGTCATCGCCTCCCCCGACACCGTGTCCGCGGACAGCATCGCCCTCGGCGACGTCAACGGCGACGGTCGCCAGGACGTCGTCTTCGGCCGCAGCACGGCGGCGGGCGGCGGTCTCGTGGGTGTGGTGCGGGGCACGCCGAGCGGGCTCGCGTCGCGGGCCACGCTGATCGGCCAGAACACCGCCGGTGTCCCTGGGACGGGGGAGAGCGGCGACGGTTTCGGCACCGGTGTCTCGGTCGGCGACGTCACCGGCGACGGGTACGCGGACGTCGTCGCGGGGATCCCCGGCGAGGACCTCGCCGGCCGGACCGACGGAGGCACCTTCGCCGTCCTCAAGGGAAGCGCGTCGGGTCTCACCGGGACCGGCGCCCAGGTCTTCAGCCAGAACACGGCCGGTGTGCCCGGTAGCGTCGAGAACGGTGACCGGTTCGGCAGCCGCACCGCCGTCGTCGGCCGGTACGTCGTCGTCTCGGCGCCGCGGGAGAACACCGGTTCCGGCGCGGTGTGGGTCTTCGCCACCAACGCCTCAGGGGTCACCGCGACCGGGTCGGTGAGCTTCGGACCGGGCACACTCGCCGCCCCCGTGCCCGGCGCGCTCCTCGGCTCCGCCTTCCATCACTAAGACAAATACACGGATACGACGAGGCGTCCGATCGCGACCCGCCGCTGTAAGGACGCACGGGTCGCCCCCGGTCGCGGAACGCTCGCGGTGCGGAGCCCCGCACCCGGGGCGCCTTCGACGCCGGTGGCGCACCCGCCGGGGAGCCGGAGGGCGCGCCGGCCACGTCCGCGGGACCACGGGGACGACGGGGGTTCGGCTACTTGCCGGTGCCGGTGCCGGTGCCGGCAGGCGCGTACAGCGCGTCGTGCAGCGTCGCGCCGGCCTGGGCGACGGCCTCCTTGGCGGCCTCGGTGCCCGCCAGCGCGTTGAGCATCATGAAGTCGTGGGTGACGCCGCCGTGGTGGGACGAGGTGACCGGCACACCGGCCGAGCGCAGCTTGGCGGCGTAGGCGTCGGCCGCGTCGAGCAGCACATCGGAATCGGTGATCATCAGGGCGGGCGGCAGTCCGCGCAGCTGGTCGACGGTGGCCCGCAGCGGGGAGGCCAACGGGTTGCCGCGATCGGCCGCGCGCGGCGCGTAGGCGTCCCAGAACCACTTCATGGCCGGCCGGGTGAGCCAGCAGTTCTCGGCGAAACGGTTGTAGGAGGCCGTGCCGAAGTCGGCGTCCGTGACGGGGTAGAGCATGACCTGCTGCCGGAAGTGCGGGCCGCCGCGCTGCTTGGCCATCAGGGTGACAGCCGCGGTCATGTCTCCGCCCACCGAGTCGCCGGCGACCGCCAGGCGGCTGCTGTCCACGCCGATCTCCCGGCCGTGACCGGCCAGCCACTTGGCGACGGCGTAGGCCTGCTCGACCGGTACCGGGAACTGGGCCTCGGGGGAGGGGGTGTAGTCGACGAAGACGACAGCGGCGTGGGCACCGTCGGCCAGCTGCCGGACCAGGCGTTCGTGGGTCGTGAAGTTGCCCAGGACCCATCCGCCGCCATGGATGTAGACGATGCCGGGCAGGTCGCCCTTGACCCCGTCGGGACGGACGACGTGAACGGAGACCGGGCCGGTCGGGCCGCCGGGCACGGTCCGCTCGCTGATGCGCGCGGGCAGCATGTCCACCGGCCCCGCCTGCAGCTTGTTCAGCACTTCGCGGGCGGCGTTGTACGACATCTCGTACAGTGGAGGGCCGCCGGCTGCCGCCAGCCCGTCGAGGAAGTCCTGGTCGGTCTTCTCGAGCGTCACCGGCGGTGTGCCGCAGGCGACGTACTTGGCCTTCATCTGGTCGCCCACGGCGGCCGTCAGCGTCGTGCTCTTGTCGGAGGCGCGATCGCCGCCGCAGGCGCTCAGCGCAGCGCCGGCGGTGGCCAGGAGGGCGACCAGGACGCAGACGCGGGTCCTGCGGGATATCGGCCGTCGTTGCGAGGCTGTCATGTGTGCGGATTCCCAACGTGATCGTAGGTTCCCCCAGGTCAGCCTGTTCGCTTCGACGGTCACCGACCAGCCGGGTTAGGCCGCCGGAGTGTCCTGCGGCGAGGGGCGCCGGAGGGTGCGTCCGGCGGGTGACCGGCTCCGGCGCCGTCGACCTGTCCAGGACGGAGCCCTGCGACCGGAGGTGGCGGACACCGGTGACGTACGGCGTGCCGCCGTCGGCCGGGCCTGTCCGGGGTCGGCGGCGACGGTCCGGGGCCGGGGGCGACGGTCCGGGGCCGGGGGCGACGGTCCGGGCGGGGCCGGGTCGGCGGGGCCGGTCCCGGCCGGTGGGAGGCCGTCGCCCTGGATACGGGCGGGGACACGCGCCGGCCTCGTGGCGCACCGCCCTCGCCGCACGGGGACCGCGCCCCCGTCACGCCCTCCACGGGCCGGTCGGCCCGCCAACTCCGCGGCCACGGAGTGCACATGAAGCGGCGTTCCGAGGCACGCAGGTCAACGGCACCGTGCCACGATGGGGGTTGACCCGCAGCGCACTCCACTGGTTCAGTGGCTCAGCCACTGAACGAATCGGGCACTCACCGGAGGAGGAACCGTGGAGGCGCTGCCCCGCGAGACCATCGTGGACGTCCTGGAGGGGCGACTGCGCACCGACATACTCGACGGCCGTCACCCGGCCGGGAGTTACCTGCCACCGGAGCGCCAGCTCGCCGACGGTTACGGAGTCACCCGCACCACGCTCAAGCACGCCTTCGGGCGGCTCGTCCAGGCCGGCCTGCTCGAAACCCGGCACGGTGTCGGGACCCGGGTGCGCGACTACGCGCGGCTGGGCGGAGCGGATCTGCTGCCCATGCTCGTCCGGCACGACGCGAAATGGGTCCGCGAGATCTTCGAAGTGCGGCGCAGCATCGGCGCGTTGATCGCCGAGCGGGCCGCGACGCGCGCCACTCGGGCCCAGCGGGCGGAGCTTCGCACGCTTCTGGAAGCCGTACGAGAGGCGGAGGGCGCCGACGCGGTGCAGCTCGCCGACCTCGAAGTGCACCGAGCCCTCGCCAGGGCGACCGGAAACCGCGTCTACGTCCTGCTGACGAACACGCTGTTCAACGCCTACCTGCCCGTCCGTTCCCTGCTCAGGGCCCCCTTCACCGACCCCGCGGCGGCCCATGAACGGCTGTCCCCCGTAGTGGAGGCGGTGCTGGCCACGGATGCTCCCGGGGCACACGCGGCAGCCGACGCCTACCTCGCGGCCACCGAGCGCATCATGCTGGACAACCTCGCATGAGGGGCACCGTGTTCACCGAGACGATGCTCGGCACGGTGCGGCTCGACACGGACCCTCGGGAGCGCCGCATACGTCTCGACCTGCGCGCCGAGACCGAGGAGGTGCTGCGCCCGCACCGTACGACGCGGGCCCGCCTGACCGGCCGGGTCCGGATCACCGGTCTCGCCGACGCGCCCTGCGAGGACGGCGAGTTGGAGATCTCACCGCTGGCCCGGCGGCGGATCCGCTACCGGCTCACCTTCACCGCCGACGGCCGCACCCTCGTACTGGACGGCTGGAAGTCCGTCACGGCACGCTGCCCGGTCGCGTCGATGACCGTCCTGCCGGTCACGCTGTACGAGGACGGTACGCGGGTCGGCGAAGGCGTCCTGCGGTTCCCCCTCGCGACCGGGCTGGCGCCGTTCCTCCTCAGCTTCCGCTTCCCCCGCCGCGAGGACCACGCCGAGCACTTCGCACCGCGCTGGAACGGCACACCGGGCCGCACCGAGGTCTGGTACACCACGCTGACCGACCCGGCGAGCGGCACCGGCGTATGGCTGCACCACGAGGTGACCGCGCCCGCCGACGGCTCGGAGGCGTTCGCCCACGGATGGGTCGCGGCGTTCCCCCGCGAGGGAGAGGTGCGGCACGCCCGCTTCGGGCCCGTCCCCTGGACCCGGCCGACGGACGGATTCGAGGGAGGCTCCGTCACCGCCGCTCCCGGACAACTGGCGGGCAGCGCCGACGACTTCCAGTGGAAGATCACCGAACGCCCGCAGGGGGCGAGCCTGTTCACCTTTCCGCGCTGGTCCTGGCGCCGGCCGCTGCTCCCCGCCGCCCAGATGCTGCCGGCCGCGCGGGCCACCTACGACGGCGTGTTCTCGTACGGGCAGGACACCTTGACCCTGCGCGGCGCACCCGGCGCCTCCGCCCGCATCTACGGGCACGGCAACGCGCACCGGTGGACGTGGCTGCACGCGGATCTGGGCGGCGGCGACGTCCTGGAGATCGTCGCGGCCGTGTCCACCAGGCCCGGTCTGCGACGGCTTCCCCCGCTCGTCTTCCTGCGCCTGCGCCGGGGAGACCGGACCTGGCCACGACGGGCGGAGCGGTCCGCCATCGGCTGGCTGGGCCTCGGACGGTTCCGCGCCGGATTCGGGCTGCCGCGATGGACGGTGACCGGCCGGACAGCGCTGCGCCGCATCCGGGTCGAGGTCGAACAGCCCGCCGAGCGGACCCTCACCCTGGAGTACCGCGACCCGGACGGTGCCCGCGCGGTGTGCCGCAACAGCGAGTCCGCCGACGCCCGTGTCGTACTGGAACGCTGGTGGGGCCGCTGGCGCCCCGAGCAGTCCTGGGTGCTGGACGGCACCGCGCACGCCGAGGCGGGCGAGCGATGACCGCCGAGGGACTCATCGCCGCGCTGCTCGCCGACGACGGCGAGCAGGACTGGCCCGCCCGCGTGCCGCGCCGCCTCGACACGGTGCTCGCCGCGCTGCCCCGCCCGGCCAGGGCCGGGGTGCACACCGCCGTCGCGGCCGTGGAGACGTACGCCCTGCTGCGCACCGGCAGGCGGCTGGCCGTACTCGGCCCCGACGAACGCGAGGGCGTGCTGCGGTCGCTCGGCGCACACCCGCGTCTCGTGCCCCTGCTGGACGTCCTCAAGGTGCCGGTCCTGCTGGCCGCGGGCACCGAACGCGGGCCGGCCGTGCCGGTTCCCGTGTCTGCTCCGCAGGATCCTCCCCTCGACTGCACTCCGGCGCACGCCTGGCCCGCGCGCTCGACCGCCGACGTGGTGGTCATCGGGTCCGGAGCGGGCGGCGCCGTGGCCGCGCGGACCTTCGCGCGCGCCGGGATGAGCGTCGTCGTCCTGGAGGAGGGCGAGCACCACTCGACGGCATCCTTCGGACGCCGGGCGCCGCTCGACCGTTTCACCGAGCTGTACCGGGACGGCGGTGCCACCGCGGCGCTGGGCAACCCACCCCTCCTGCTGCCGGTCGGCCGCGCGGTGGGCGGCACCACCGTGGTCAACTCCGGTACCTGCTACCGGACCCCGGAGCATGTGCTGGCCCGGTGGCGCCGTGTGTACGGATTCGGTCTCGCGGAGGGCCTCAAAACCCGTCTCGACGAGGTCGAGCGCACCCTCCGCGTGGCCACCCAACCCCTCGACGTACTGGGGAACAACGGCCTGCTGGCGCTCGCCGGCGCCGAACGGCTCGGCTGGCGGGCCGGTGCGCTGCGGCGCAACGCCCCCGGCTGCAAGGGCTCGTGCCAATGCGTGGTCGGTTGCCCCACCGGCGCCAAGCAGAGCGTGCAGCTGTCCGTCCTGCCCGCCGCGTGCGCCGCCGGAGCCCGCATCGTCACCGGTGCGCGGGTCCGGCGTATCCTCCTCGACGCCGACGGGCCGGGAATCCCGCGCGCGGCCGGCGTACGGGCGCGGCGGCCGGACGGCAGCGAACTGGAGATCCTCAGCCCGCTCGTCGTGACCGCGGCCGGCGCGCTGGGGACCCCGCCGCTGCTGCGCCGCTCCGGACTCGCCGGACACCCGCGGCTCGGCCGCAACCTCAGCGTGCACCCGGCCACCAGCGTCGCGGGACGCTTCGCCGAGCCGGTCACCGCCTGGCGGGGCGTCCTGCAGAGCGCCGGAATCGAGGAACTGCACGACCAGGGCATCCTCATCGAGGCGACCGCGAGCCCGCCCGGCATGGGAAGTTTCGTCCTCCCCGGTCTCGGACGCGAGTTGCGGCGTGAACTGGAGGACGCGGAGCGCCTCGCGACCCTCGGCAGCATGATCGCGGACCGCCCCTCCGGGTGGGTCCGGGGCCGGGACCGTACCCTCGTCCGCTACGACCTGGACCCCCGCGACGGGGCGCGACTGATGACGGCCGTGCGCGCCATGGGCCGGGTACTCTTCGCCGCCGGCGCCGAGGAGGTCCTCACCGGCGTCCCCTCCGCCCCGCGCGCCCGCTCGCTGGCCGAACTCGACGAACTGCTCACCCGGGTGTCCGCGCGGAATCTGCATCTCTCGGCGTTCCACCCGACCGGCACGGCCGCCGCGGGCGGCGACCCGCAGCGCGCCCCCGTCGACCCCGAGGGCCGGCTCCGCGGCGCCCAGGGGATCCTCGTCGTGGACGGCTCGGTCCTGCCCGGCTGCCCCGAGGTCAATCCGCAGCTGAGCATCATGGCGGTGGCTCTGGCGATTTCGGAGAACTGGCTGGAGACAACGGGCTGAACACTCCGACGCCGTGACCGGTCGGCGCGGCGCGTGGGCGGCGGACCCGGCGGGCAACGGCACACGGGGATGACCCGGTTGGCGTCGCGACACATGAACTGCCCACCGGTCCGGCGCACTTGACGATTACGTGTACACGACGAAGAATGATCGCGCTCCATGCTTTGACAACGTTGTCCAGGCTTTGAGGAGGCGTTCCCGCCCATGAGATGGACTCAACGGCTGCGCGGCGCGGGGATGGCGGTGGCGACCGCCATGCTCCTCGGCAGCTCCCTGGCGGTTCCGGCGGCCCGCGCGGCCGCCCCGCCGAGCTCCCCGCTCACCGATCTGGTCAATCCGTTCATCGGAACGGAGAACGAGGGCAACACCTACCCCGGTGCCGCCGTGCCCTTCGGCATGGTGCAGTTCTCGCCGGACACCGGCCACAACACCGGCTACGACTTCTCGCAGAACCACATCCGGGGCTTCTCCCTCGTCCACCTCTCGGGCGTCGGCTGCGGCCTCGGAGGCGACCTGCCCGTGCTGCCGACCACGGGTGACGTCACCGAGACGGACTACGCCAAGTACGAAGCGGAGTTCAGTCATGACAGCGAGCGGGCCACCCCCGGCTCCTACCGGGTCGGTCTGAAGACCGGCATCGAGGCCGAACTCACCGCGACCGCCCGCACCGGTGTGCAGCGCTACACCTTCCCGGCCACGGACAAGGCCAACGTCCTGCTCAACGCCGGGCAGTCACTGCACAGGACGATCTCCACCAAGGTCGAGATCCTCGACAGCCGCACGGTGCGCACCGCCATCACCGGCAGCGGCTTCTGCCAGGACACCAAGCCCTACACCGTCTACACGGTCACCCGTTTCGACCGTCCGTTCACCACCTCGGGCACCTGGAACGGCGACAGCGTCACCGAGGGTTCCAAGGAGTCCGTGAGCACGGGACGGGGCGGCGCCTTCGTCCGCTTCGACACGACCAAGGACCGGACGGTCGAGGCGACCACCGCGCTCTCGTACGTGGACGCGCGCGGCGCCGCCCTCAACCTCCGCTCCGAGGGGGGCCGTTCGTTCGACTCCGTCCGGCGTGCGGCGCACCGCGCGTGGGAAGCCCGGCTGGGTACCGTACGGGCGCTGGGCGGCGGTGACACTCTGCGCCGCACGTTCTACTCGTCGCTCTACCGGTCCTTCCTCGCACCCAACATCGGCAGCGACGCCGACGGCCGCTACACCGGCTGGGACCAGCGGATCCACCGCGCACAGGGCTTCACCTACTACCAGAACTGGTCCCTGTGGGACACCTATCGCACCCAGTCCCAACTGCTCTCCCTGCTCGCGCCGCGTGAGGCCCGGGACATGGCGATCTCCGTCATCAAGATCGACGAGGACAGCGGCTGGCTGCCCAAGTGGGGTTACGGAACGGTCGAGACGAACATCATGACCGGTGACCCGGTCACCCCGTTCCTGACCAACGCCTACCAGCAGGGACTGCTCAAGGGGGCCGGCGGATACGAGGAGCGGGCCTACCGCGCCCTGAAGAGGAACGCCGACGGGGTGCCGCCCGCCGACTCGCCCGCGGTGGGCCGCGAGGCCAACAAGGAGTACCTCGCGAACGGCTTCGCGCCCTACGTCAAGGACCGACCGCACGCGAAGCCCGGTGACTCGGACTACGACCACGGAGCCTCCGCGACCCTGGAGTACGCGCTGTCCGACGCCATGCTCGGCGCGATGGCACGGGATCTGGGCCATGACGCGGACGCGGCACGCTATGCCGCACGGTCCCGGAACTACCGGAAGATCTTCGACGCCTCGACCGGTTTCTTCCGCGCGCGGGACGCCTCCGGCGCCTTCACCGGACCGGCGGACCCGGCCCTGAGCGAGGGCTTCCACGAAGGTACGGCCTGGCAGTACCAGTGGCTCGTGCCGCAGGACCTGCCCGGCATGGTCGACCTGATCGGCGGCACGCGGGCGGCCAACGACCGCCTCGACTCGTTCTTCGCGTACGACCAGTTGGTGAAGGACCCGGCGAAGACGGCCCGCGAGGTGTGGGTCAACGGCCCGTACGACTACTACAACGCGGACAAGTACAACCCGCAGAACGAGCCCGACCTCATCGCCCCGTACACGTATCTGTCGACCGGACAGCCCTGGAAGACGACCGACGTGGTGCACGCCGCGCTGACGCTGTTCACGGACGCGCCGACCGGCATGACCGGCAACGACGACCTCGGCACGATGTCCGCGTGGAACGTGCTCTCGTCCATCGGGATCTTCCCGGTGCAGCCCGGTTACGACACCTGGGGCCTGTCGACACCGGTCTTCGAGCGGGTCGACCTGACGCTCGACCGGCGCTACTACCCGCGCGGCACGCTGACCGTGAGCGCGCCGGGCAGTTCGGACCGCGACCGCTACATCCGGTCGGCGCGGGTGGACGGCTCCTCCTACGGCCGTACGTATCTGACGACCGAGTCGCTCCGGCACCTGCGGTCGCTCTCCTTCACGGTCGGCGCCGAACCGTCCGCGTGGGGGACGTCCCCCGACGCGGCCCCGCCCGCTGTGCAGCCCGCGGGGTGAGCCGGCACATGGCACGAGTCCGAGGGTGAGGACCGCGGCACCCGTCCACGCGCCGGTCGACGACGCGCGGGGCGGGTGCCGCGACCGTGTTCACGGACCGGGCGGCGGCCCGGTCCGTGACGGGGCGACGCGCCGGATACGTCGGACGTCCGTCGTACCCGTCCCCGGGTACTGGTCCCGCCATTGGTCCTGACCTGCGGCAACGCGGAGCAGTACGCCACGGGCAGTTGCCGACCGGGCCATACGGGACTCATGTGTCGTTCACCGAGGCGTATGAGAGTCCAGGACATCCCATGTACCCACCACGAAGACATTGCTGAGGACACATACATGTGCCTTGACGGACACTGCGAAAGCCACGCGGACATCTTCGAGCCCGAGGCGGGAGGTGACGGCGAGGCGAACGGCTCGCTGGGCCGTCGCCGGCTGCTGGCCGCTGGTGTCGCGGGCGCCGCGGCCATCACCCTCGCCCCGGTCTCGTTCGCGCAGGCGGCCGACGGCACGACCGCGGGCGCGCCGCCGAAGACCGGTGAGGAGACCCGTGTCATCACCGGGCTGCTGCCCACCGGTGTCGCCGACTTCGTGTACCTCCCGGTCGAGGTTCCGCGCGGCGTGCAGAAGATCGCCGTGTCGTACTCCTACGACAAGCCGGCCGTTCCGTCCGGCACGCCCGGCAACTCCTGCGACATCGGCGTCTTCGACGAGCGCGGCATCGAGCTGGGCGGCCGTGGCTTCCGCGGTTGGTCCGGCGGCTTCCGCACCTCGTTCGAGATCAGCAACAGCGAGGCCACCCCTGGCTATCTGCCCGGCCCCGTCGGCCGCGGCACCTGGCACATCGTCCTCGGCCCGTACCAGGTCGCGCCCCAGGGCCTGAACTACCGGGTGCAGGTGACCCTGACCTACGGCGAGCCCGGCCCGGCCGCCGTCAGGAACTTCCCGCCGCGGCGTGCCAAGGGCCGTGGCCGCGCCTGGTACCGGGGCGACTGCCACCTGCACACCGTGCACTCCGACGGAAAGCGCCAGCCCGCCGAGGTGGCCACCGGCGCGCGCGCCGCGGGGCTCGACTTCATGGTCTCCACCGACCACAACACCTCGTCCTCGCACGGTGTCTGGGGCCAGTACGCCGACTCCGAGCTGCTCATCATCACCGGTGAGGAGGTCACCACCCGCAACGGCCACTGGCTGGCGCTCGGTCTGGAGCCCGGCGAGTGGATCGACTGGCGCTACCGCAACCGCGACGACGCGTTCCCGCGCTTCGCCCGCCAGGTGCGCCGCAGCGGCGGCATCGTGGTGCCCGCGCACATGTACTGCGCGTACGTCGCGAGCCAGTGGAAGTTCGGCTTCGAGGACACGGACGCCACCGAGGTGTGGACCGGCCCGTGGACGTACGACGACGAGCACGCCATCAGCACCTGGGACCAGAAGATCGGTGAGGCGGTCCGCAGCGGTGGACGCTGGGTCCCCGCGATGGGCAACAGCGACGCGCACAGCGAGCCGCAGGTCATCGGCATGCCGCACAACGTCGTCCTCGCCGACGACCTGGCCACCGACGCGATCATGGACGGCATCCGCGCCGGCCGCAGCTACATCGCGGAGACCTCCGCCGTCCAGCTGACCTTCACCGTCTCGGGTGACGCCAGGCAGGCCGGCATCGGCGAGACCCTCAAGGCATCCGCCGACGCGCCCGTGGACGTCCGTCTCGACGTGAAGGGCGTGCCCAACGGCACGGTCCGTTTCATCACCGACGAGGGTCAGATGCACCAGGAGTCGGTGGGCGCCTCCGGCGAGGGCACCGTCGTCTGGCGGACGACCACATCGCTCGCCGCGTACGTCCGCGCCGAGGTCCGCCACCCCATGGCGGACGGCACGCCCGGCCAGGGCAACACCATGGGCGCCGCGCTCATGTTCGGTCCGATGGCCGCCCTGACCAACCCCATCTTCCTGAAGAAGAAGGGTCGTTGATCCTGGCCGCGGTCCGCCGGCCGGTCACCGCGCGGTGAGGGACGGCGTATCGCGGCCGAGCCGTGCCCGGGGGGTCCCCGGGCACGGCTCCTTTGGTTCGTGTGGTTCGTGCCGGGTCAGAACTGCTGCACGAAGTACGGCTCCACGGTCATCCAGCCGTTGCCGCGCGCGCCGTAGCGGGTGCCGTTGTCACTCTGGGCGAGGGTGTACCAGGAGTCGACGTAGTCGGGGTCGTCGGTCCACCAGTCGTTCGGAATGGCGTCCAGCACCGCGTTCACCAGGGGGACGTAGGTGCCCTGGTCCGTGATGGTCAGCAAGGCGGTGGCGATGGCCTTGGCGAGGTCGCGGTAGTTGGTGCTGCCGTCCTCCTCCATCATCACGGCGTCGGCCAGGTCGTACTTGTAGTTGGACCAGTTGACGAGGATCTGGTTGGGCCGGTAGACGGTGCCGTCGTTGTCGAGGTACGGCATGTCCACGGGGTCGACCCGCACCTGGCCGTCCTGTCCGAAGCCGGTGACGAGCGTGTAGATCTCGGCGTCGCCCTTCACCCAGGGTTCCTCGTCGTCCGAGAGCTCCACCGCGGTGATGCGGCTGGTCCAGAAGCCCGCGCCGGCCGCCCGCGCCCGCTTGGTCCCGTCCGCCCGCGATGCCGCGGTCGGGGTGGCGGAGTTGAGGCCGTACCGACGGAACTGCTCGTCGAGGACGCCGAGGCCGGCGGCCAGTGCCTTGGAGCCGTCGATGTCGACGACGTACACGGGGTGGGAAGGGGTGTGGCGGGCGTCGAGGGTGTGCGCCCGGCCGTGGCTGTCGTAGGCGACGACGGTGGTGGTGGCGTCGTCGGAGGTGGCCGGGGCGACCCACGGCGCCGTGCCGGAGGTCAGGGCGCCGCGCATGCTGTCGGACCCTAGGCGCAGCCGGAGCAGCGGGCCGACCTTCGTGTCCAGGCCCTTGGCGGTGGCGATCCGGCGGTCGGCCGCGGCCAGCGTGGCCTTCAGGCCACCGCCCGCCCGCCCCGCGAGGGTGGTGACGGGTACCTCGTCGGAGGTGAGGGCGGCGTGCTGGACGCGGGCGCGCCAGGCGGAGTCGGCGAGGGAGCGGGCGATCGCGCGGGCGGCCTGGTCCTGTGTCGCGTCGACCGAGGCCGCGGTGGTGGGAGCGGGGGCGGCCGCGGTCGCCTGCAGGGCGCCGGCGGTCTGGCCGGCGGACAGGACGAGCAGGGATCCCACGAGGGCGGCGACGGTGCCGCGCCGACGGGATTGACGGGGTCTCACTGGGGCGATCCTCCAGGTAGCGGGGGACGGATGGTCGCTGTCAGCGGAGCTGGTGGTACTGGCGAAGCAGGTGAAGCGGGAGAAATGGGGAGAAGCGGGTATCTATGCGAGTAGATACCCGCGGGTAATGATGGCGTGTGCATGCCTAACCAGGCAAGGGGTGTGCGGCTCTCCGTCACATGAACAACCGGCAGACCCGGGTGCGCCGTTCCCGCTAGGCTCGGCCCCGCGCCCGCGATCAGCGGGAAGGTCAAGTCCCCTCGCCGCGACCGGCGTTCGGGCCGTCGCCTCGATCCAGGAGGGCGTCGCCGGACCCCGTACCTCCGAGGTGACATCCGGCGCGCACACCCCACCGTCCGTGCACCGACCCCCACTCGCGGAGGCCCCGTGACAACCCGCAGACTTGGCAAGTACCTGACATTGACCGCCGCGGCCCTCCTGCTGCTGGCCACCGCGCCCGGGGCCGTCGCCGCCACCGCGGAACCGGCGGGCGAACCGGCGGTCCCCGCCGTCGCCCACGCGGCCGCCACATGGCAACCGCCGCTGTCCACCCGCGGGCGCTACATCGTCGACGCCGCGGGAAACCGCTTCCGGCTCAAGTCGGCCAACTGGGACGGCGCTCAGGGCTCCTGGACCGGCAGCGGCAGCACCGCCGACCCGGCCGACCACCACGCAGGCCAGAACTCCTACGGCATCCCGCTCGGCCTGGACCGTGTCCCCCTGCCCCAGCTTCTCGGCGACTTCCACCGGCTCGGCATCAACAGCATCCGGCTGCCGTTCTCCAACGAGATGATCCATGGGACGACGCCCGTGCCGGACGCCGCCGTCACGGCCAACCCGCAACTGCGCGGCAGGACACCGCTCCAGGTCTACGACGCCGTCGTCGCCGCCCTCACCGGGGACGGCTTCGCGGTCATCCTCAACAACCACACCAACACCTCCCGTTGGTGCTGCGGTATCGACGGCAACGAACGGTGGAACAGCGGCCAGTCCACGCAGAGTTGGGCGGACGACTGGGTCTTCATGGCCCGCCGTTACGCCGGGGACCCCGGTGTGGTGGGCGCCGACCTCTACAACGAGGTACGCCGTGACGTGCTGGACGACCCCAACTGGGGCCAGGGCGACGCCCATGACTGGTACGCGGCGGCGCAACTCGCCGCGGACCGCATCCTGACCGAGGCCGATCCCGACCTGCTCATCGTCATCGAGGGGATCAACTGGACCGGCCTGCCGGTCGACGGACTGCCGCACGACCGCCCCACCCTCGCCCCGGCGCGCACGCTCTCGCACACCCTCGTCGCCGCCCACAAACTGGTGTACTCCGCCCACTTCTACGGATACACCGGCCCCCACCACAGTGGTGCCACCGGGATCGGCGAGACCCATGACGCCCGCTACCAGGACCTCACCCGCGACCAGCTGTACCAGACCCTCGACGACGAGGCCCTCTTCGTCGCGGAGCAGGGGGGCCGGCACTTCACCGCGCCCGTCTGGGTCAGCGAGTTCGGCATCGGTGCGGGTGAGACCGGCGCCGCCGCCCGGACGTGGTTCGGCAACATCACCGACTACTTCGCCGACCACGACACCGACTTCGCCTACTGGCCGCTCGTCGGGTGGGAGGGGCACGACGACTGGTCCCTGCTGCGCTACGACACCGCGGGCAACCGGTACGGCATCCTCGACCAGGCCGACTGGCGCGGCACCGCGTGGAACCGGCTCATGACGTCCCCGTCGCGCACCGGACCCGTCGCCACGGTCCCCGGCTGGCACATGCTCGCCACCGACCACGGCGACCACGTGCAGTCGCTGCGGGTGCGCGCCGGCGGCGACTGGAACCCGGGCGCCTACAAGGCCGCCTGCCCGGACGGTCAGCGGCTGACCGGGCTCGGCCACAGCGGCGGTCGCGGACTGTGCACCGACGTCACCACCGGCGACCTGCGCGCCGCGGGCAACACCCAGACGGTCGTCACCGACGAGCGCTACGTTCCCGCCGGCGGCGACTGGGCCTCCGGATACACCAAGTTCCAGTGCCCCGAGGGGAACTTCCTCATCGGCTACAGCCGTCGCGGCGGCCGGACCTCGGCGGACCTGTGCGTCCCTGCCCGCGTCCCGTTGGGGGGCGCCGGGCGAACGGTGTGGTTCGACCGGTCCGACAACCGGCCCGCCGACGCCGCCGGAGGTGACTTCGCCTACGGCGACTACAAGGGCCAGTGCGCCGACGACGAGTACGCCGCCGGGATCGCCTTCACCACCCGGCTGGGCGCCAACCCGGGCCCCGCGGCCCTCCTGTGCCGCAAACTGGGCTGACCCACCCGCCTGTGCCGCACCGGCGCACCTGTGCGTTCCTCGTCGTCCGACGCCCGCACAGGTGCGCCCCGGGCACCTCCTCCCGTCGGCGTCGCCGAATCCCGTTGAGATGCGGCCCTGAAGCAGGGAGAGTCCGTGGGCATGGAGTTCCTCTGCTACCACCAGGACCGGCCCGGCTCCCTCGGGTTGCGTGACGAGCTGCTGGAAGAGCACTGGTCCTACATGGACCGCTACGCGAAGGAGATGATCGCCCGCGGCCCGACCTTCGTCGCCGCCGACGACGACACACCCACGGGCAGTGTGCACATCGTCGATCTGCCGGACCCCGCCGCCGCCCGTGCGTTCGCCTTCGACGAGCCCGGCTACCAGGCCGGTGTGTACCGGGACGTGCTGCTGCGCCGGTGGCGCAACACGCTGGGCCGCACCATGTGGGACTTTCCCGGTGGCCGTACCGGTGGTAACAGGTACCTGGTGCTCGGCCTCGGCACGGGGCGGGCCGTCGATCTCGCCGTGCCGCCCGGCCGGGAGGACCTGATCGCGTACGGGCCGCTGCTGTCCGACGACGGCGCCGGCCGGCTGGGCACGGCGGCGCTGGTCCGGGCAACGGACCCGGACGCGGCACGCGCCGTACTGACGGTGGACCGGTACGCCTCCGTCGAGGTGCATGACTGGCGGTTCGGCGGGCGGCCGTCATGAGCGGTGCGCCGCACCGCACCGGCGGTCTTGGGTAGCCCGGTCGGGTGAAGGCCGGTCGTGGCGGCCGGTACGCCGCCCGGCCCGCGGCACGGGTCCCGCCGTGGCGGCCGACTGCGTGGTCCCGTCGGCCCACCCCTCCCGTGAAGCGTCAAGTACCCACGATGGAAGGGGTGTTGGGCGCTCATCAGGCGCGTTCTGGGCGTCGACGGGCCGGGGTCCGTGCGCCCGTGCGTCCATTCGGGTGTCTGTCGACGAACTCCCGCGTGTCCGATATTGCAGATAAAGGGATTATCGGTACGTTCACTCACAGATCGGCCGGTGCGGCCGACGTCTCAGAGATAGGGAAAAGCGACATGACCACGCGCAACATTGCGGTGACTGCCACCGTTGCGGCCGCTGCGGCCCTCGTCGCCACGGGCGTCACCTACGCCTCGGCCTCCGCGGCTCCTGAGGCCGCTCCCGCCGTTCAGCAGGTTGCCCCCATGGGTGGCGACAGCGGCCAGTCGAAGGGTAACGAAGGAGGAGGTGGGGGCGACCGCGGTGGCCGTCGCCACTACGAGGGTCACATCGACTTCAACGAGCGTACGTACTCCGCTCGCTCCTGGGGTTGCATCACCGTGGTCAGCGGTCTTGGTTCGCGTAGCTTCAACGTGCGCAACGACAGCCACAAGACCGTCGAGGTCTTCCGTGGTGCCACCTGTGACAACGGTTCGCCGCTTGCCACGGTCGGCCCGTGGAGCACCAGCAACGGTGTCGTGCCCTTCCGCGTCCACGGTGGCGTGAAGGTCAGGGACGGCGTCGTGGGCAGCTTCCGTGTCGTCGAGGACCACCACGGTGGCGGCTACGGCGGCGGCGACCGCGGTGGCGACGGCGGCGGCTTCGGCGGCGACTTCGGCGGTGGCGGTCGCGACTAGTCCTCACGGGCAACGTCCGCACCATATGGAGACTCCGGCCCGCTGCAATCGGGCCGGAGTCTCCGGCATGTGGTGGGTGTTCCAGGGGCGTCCCTGGCGTGGAGCCCTGTATCCGTGGGAAGCCCTGCGCCCGGTAAAACCTGTTACGCCATACTAAGTGTTCTTCGGCCGTTCCGCGTGTCGCTGCGCCCGGACCCGGGCATCCCGACTCCTCGGCCTGCCGTCGCCGGCCTCGCCCACACCTCATTCGCGGCACGGAATCGCCACATAGGATGATTGTTTAGCAGACCATATGCGCGTCGAAGTCCCGGGTCGGGATCTGGTGCTATCACTGTCGATGCATTGTCCATCAATCGTGAGAGTGCTATGAAACTACTGTCCAAGGTATTCAGACAGCCGAAGAACTCGGCTGACGAAGTGATGCTGCGGCTCCTCGAGGAAAGCGCCGAGGACGCGGGTTACTGGGCCGGCCGCATGCCGAGGGAAGCCGCCAGGCTGGTACGGAAGGTCCGGATCTACACCCTTGCCTCGGCCGGGCTCAGCCTCACCGCGGGACTGCTCGTCTGGCCCGCGATCGCCGAATCCTCGCAGTTCGGCGCCCAGGTGGTCGTCTCCGCGCTGTCGGGCTTCGCCGCACTCGTGATCGTCGCCCCTCACGCCAGCGGGCTGAGCGATCGCGCCGACGAAGCCATCAAACTGTGCAGTGCCTACAGCGCCGTCTACGGCGACCTTCTGGCGGCGAAAAGCCGCCTCGATTCGGGATCCACGGCCGACTTCTCGCACGCGGCGGAAATCTTCCGCCGGTTCCAGCACATTCAGGAGCGCAAGGACGCCCTCGCACTCCCGGCCGGGAACGGCCGTATGGCCGGTACGATCGCCCGGGTCAAGGGGAACGGCCGACCGGCACGGATCATCACCGGCACGGCGCGCAAGGCCGAACCGCCGTCGACGCCGTATGTCCTGGAGAGCGGCTCGGCGTCGGACCGGGAGGAAAGGATGATTCCCGCCGCGCTCGCGCACCCGTCGTCGAGCCGGCACCCGGCAGGTCGGGAACTGCCCGATCCCAACCCCCCGACGCCCGACCCCGACATCCCCGCCCCGCACCAGATCCGGAGCCGCGGGGCGGCACTGGTGGCGAGCCTGCACCGACGATGACGCGTGGCGCGAGCACCCCGTCCACCGCGACAGGGGTGGAGGCGTGAGGGGCGGCGGCCGGCACCGGACCGGCGCACCTGGCCTTCCCCGCCGTACGCGAGCAGTGGCCGCACCGACCGTAGGACCGAGTGGGGAACCGCTCGTAAGGGCCCCCGTTCAGGCGACGGGGGCCCTGGTCGTGGGGCCACCCCGTACCCCCTCCGCCGGGAGCCGGCGCCGCCGGGGCAGGCTCAGGACCGGGCCGCTACACCTGGTCGAGCCAGAGCACGATCCCCGTCAGGTCGTGGAGCACGGCCGCCACACCGGCCCTGACGGCGGCCGCGCAGCGCCGGTCCGTGAACGAACGCGCGTCGTAGGTCGACGACATGCCGAGGCCCTCGCCCCGGAAGGACGCGCCGGACCAGTCGACGGCCGTCACGTTCCCGGTGGGCTCGGCCAACTCGGCGCCCACGACGAGGAACTGCTGCGCGAGATGGTTCGGGGTGACCATCGCGAGGGGGTCGATCAGATCGTTGCCCGCGCTGATGACGAGGTCCGGCCGCATGTCGAGGGCCTTGGTGACACTCGGGACGAGAGCGGAGGGGTCCGAGGCGGTGATGGTGCGCAGCGAGACGTGTTCGGCCTCGGCCCAGGACTCGACCGCGGTGACGAGCGTCCTGGTGGGGCGGTCGTGACCGGAAGTGAGCAGCACGACCCGGTAGTCCTTCGGCGGGTGCACGCCGTTCCAGGAGCCGGGCCGTGGCGTGGTCGTCGCCTCGGGCTGGGGCCGTCGGGCGGGGTCGACGAATCCGGCACCCAGGGCACCTATGGCGGTGGGCCTGGGGTGCGGACCTGACCAGTCGTCGCCGGCACCGCATCCGGTGACCAGCGCGGCGGCCGCGGCCAGTGCGGCCAGGGCGCTGAGCGGGGGGCGCAAGGTGATCGTCCTTCGGGTGGTGGTGGGTGGAACGCCCCCATCCTGCTATCCCGGGGCGAGGGTTCCGGCCTCGGAAGCCCCGATCGCATGGTTGTTCTTGTGGGGTTCGCCGACGTGGCGGCGCGAGTTCACCGATGGCATGGACGGTGCACGGGAAACCTGAAGGAGCACCATGTCACGACTGTTCCGCCGCGCCCTCCTCGCCCTTGCCGCAGCGGTGATCACCCTCCTGTGCGTGGGCGGCCCGGCCGTCGCGCACGGATTCAGCTCGACCGTGTACGTCCATGTCACCGAAGGGGACGGCGGCCGCCTGCGGACGGCGGTGGACGTCGAGTACGACCTCTTCGTCGTGTCCGCCGCCGACTCCGAGCACGACGACCCGCTGTTCCGTTCCGGCACCGCCGCGTTCGACGCGGGAGACGCCGCCGAGCAGGCCGCGGCCCTGCGCGCTCACCCACGCTCGGCCGTGAAGTACGTGACGGACCGGTTCTCGGTCACCTCGGGAGGGACGGCCTGCCGTGCCACACGCACGGGTGACTTCACGATCGGCCGTCATGAGGGCGTGCCGTACGCGGGGCTGGTGCTGGACTGGTCCTGCCCGGCGGAGAGTGCCGACCACGTCGTACGCAGCACGCTGTTCCCCGACGGGGAGCGCTACGTCCGTGACGCCAAGACGATCGTGACCTACGAGGTCGGCGGCCGTTCGGGGAGCGCGGCGCTCGACGGGGAGCATCCCTCGTTCTCGATCGGGCAGTCGTGGTACGAGCGGTTCTGGGAGTTCTTCCGCCTGGGCGCGGAGCACCTGTTGACCGGCATCGACCACATCCTCTTCCTGCTGGCGCTGATCGCCGGTTCGCGGCGCCCCCGTGAAGTCGTCCTCGCCGCCACGAGTTTCACGCTGGCGCACTCGGTGACGTTCCTGCTCGCCGCCCTCGGTGTGGTGGACGTGCCCCCGGCGGTGGTGGAGCCGGTCATCGCCCTGTCCATCGCGGTGGTCGCGGGCTGGTACCTGTGGCGGGTGTGGCGGCGTGGTGACGCGGCGGCCGACCTCGCGGCAACGGGGGAAGGTCACTTCGGTCTGGACCGCGCGGGCTGGACCCGGCTGGGTGTCGTGTTCTGCTTCGGTCTTGTGCACGGGCTGGGATTCGCGGGTGCCCTGGGCATCCACGACGCGTGGTCGTGGACCCTCCTGTGGTCGCTGCTGGTGTTCAACGTCGGTATCGAGGCAGTGCAGTTGGCCATCATCGGCCTGGTCTTCCCGTTGCTGATCCTGATCCGCCGCCAGGCACCGAGGACCGGTGTCTGGACCACCGGGACGATCTCCGCGGGCGTCGCGGCGATGGGTCTGCTGTGGTTCGTGCAGCGCGTGTCCACGGTGTGAGACCAGCCCAGACATCCTGCGCTGTTCAGTCAACCCGGACGTCGCATTTAACTTTTCTTTACCCTGGGCCGCGAACTTGGCGATCTCCACACCATGCACATCTCCCGTGCACAGAAGGAAAACAGCAATGAGATCGAACCATTCCGCGCGGGCTTCCGAGCCCACGCAGCGCCGTATGGCCCGGGGGGCCGCGGCGGCGTTCCTGGGCCTGACCGTGGCCCTCGGCTCCGGCCTGGCGGCATCCCCGGCCTCGGCCGCCGGCACCGACGCGGTCACCGGCATCGTCCTGGGCGTCGGCGCCAACGAGTCGCAGCGCACGGTCACCTGGTACACCTCCGCCGACACCGCGCAGAAGGTCCAGATGGTCCCGACCGCGCAGCTCGCCGGCGGCGACTTCCCGGCAGACGCGGCGGCCTTCGACGCGACCGGCGCGGCGAACATCGCGACGAGCGGCGGCTTCAACCGTCACGCGACGATCACCGGCCTCAAGGAGAACACCGCCTACTCCTACCGGGTCGGCACCGAGGGCAACTGGTCCTCGGTGTACTCCTTCAAGACGCAGGACTTCGAAGGCAACTACGACTTCCTGTTCTACGGAGACCCCCAGATCGGCTCGTCCGGCGACCTCGCCAAGGACCAGGCCGGCTGGCAGGACACCCTGGACGTCTCGCTGGCCGCCAACCCGAACGCCGAACTCCTGGTGTCCGGCGGCGACCAGGTCGAGACCGCGAACACCGAGTCCAACTGGAACTCGTTCCTCGCTCCCGACAAGCTGCGCCAGTACCCGTGGGCCGCCACCATCGGCAACCACGACGTCGGCGGCAAGGCGTACGAGCAGCACTTCACCACGCCGAACACCGACCGCTCGGGCTCGTACTACTCCAACGGCAACCCGGCGTCGAACACCTCGGGCGGTGACTACTGGTACATCTACAAGGATGTGCTGTTCATCGACCTCAACAGCAACAGCTACAACCCGGCCACCGGGGGCGGCGGCGACGCGGCGCACATCAACTACGTCTCCGACGTCATCAACAAGCACGGCTCCGAGGCCAAGTGGAAGGTGCTCGTCTACCACCACTCGATCTACTCGCCGGCGTCCCACGCCAAGGACGGCGACAACAAGACGCGTCGTACGGACTTCCCGACCACCTTCTCGAAGCTCGGCGTCGACCTGGTGCTCCAGGGTCACGACCACAGCTACTCCCGCAGCTACCTGATCAAGAACGGTGAGAAGGCGAACCCGGCCGAGCAGCCCGGTGCCGCCGACGTGTACCCCGGCCCCGGTGGCGTCCTCTATGTGACGGCCAACTCCGCCTCGGGCTCGAAGTACTACGACATCACCGCTCCGGACAACAGCGGTACCAGCGGCGCGGGCAACGGCGCCGACCCGCTCAACCCGAAGAGCTACTGGTACAACTCGGTCCAGAACCAGGAGCACGTCCGCTCCTACGTCAAGGTCCAGGTGCGCAACGACAAGCTCGTCGTCGAGAACCTGCGCAGCGGTACGTGCGCGGCCCCGAACTCCGAGGTCGAGCACGGTCTGTCGTGCAGCAACACCACCGCCGACCAGCCGGTCGGTTCGGCGGTCGACAAGGTCACCGTGCACCCGTTCCACGGCGACAAGCAGGACCTCCAGGTCAACGTGCCCAACCCGGCCCCGGGTGAGTTCGGCTGGACGATCGACGGCTACAACGGTCTGGTCGACCTCGGCACCGCCAAGGAGCAGGACGGCGACCACTTCACGGCGACCGGCAAGATCAACCCGCTGCTCGTCTCCGACAGCCGCCGTTCGCTCGCGCCCTGGTCCATCTCGGCCAACGTGGGCGACTTCCGGGACGCCGACAAGACGTTCTCGGGTGCGAACCTCGGATGGACGCCGTTCGTCCTCGACGGCGGCGCGGGCGCCAAGGCCGGTGACCCGGTGGCCTCCGGCTACGACGACCACGGTCAGGGCCTGGCCCTCTCGCGGGCGCTCGGATCGGCCGAGCAGGGCCACCCGCGCGGCGAGGCCCGCCTCGGCGCCGACCTGGATCTGAAGATCCCGGACAGCGTCGAGAAGGGCGGCTACCGCGCCACCCTCACGATCACCGCGCTCAGCAGCTGATCCGACCCGTTCCACCGGGCGGGGTGGGCACCTTGCGGGTGTCCGCCCCGCCCCCCTCCCAGGAGATCCCCGACATGCACCCGCCCGTATCGCGCCGTACGACCACGGTCACGGCACTCGTCCGCGTCGTCACCCTGACCCTGCTCACGGCCTGCGCACTCGTCGGCCTGCGGGCCGTCCCCGCCGCGGCGGCCGACGGCGACGTCACCTGGACGGTCAGGACGGCCGCGAACGGGTACGGCGACGACCGCTCCAGTTTCAGCTACGGGGTCAACCCCGGTGGCCGGATCAAGGACGCCATGGTCGTCGCCAACCACGGCAAGACGCCGCTCACCCTCGCGGTCTACGCCGCCGACGGGTTCACCACGGACACCGGTCAACTCGACCTGGTCACCAAGGACAAGAAGTCGGTCGCCGTCGGCAGCTGGGTCCACGCCGACCACGCCACGGTGGTGGTCCGTCCCGGCAAGTCCGTCGAGGTACCGTTCCAGATCGCCGTGCCCGGCAACGCCTCTCCCGGTGACTACGTGGGCGGCGTCCTCACCTCACTGCGGCAGTCCGACGACGCGCAGGGCATCAACGTGGACCGGCGCCTCGGCATCCGGGTCAAGCTCCGGGTCAGCGGTGAACTGAAGCCGCGTCTCGCCGTCGAGGACCTCGGCGTGGACTACACCGGGACGGCCAACCCCTTCGGCACCGGCGACGCCACCGTCACGTACACGATCCACAACACCGGCAATGCCATTCTGTCGGCCCGTCAGACCGTCTTCACCACGGGTCCCTTCGGATGGTGGCGGACGGACGCGGGCACCGTCCCCGCGCCTCCGGAGCTGCTGCCCGGTGAGCACTGGAAGGTCAAGGTGCCCGTGCACGGCGTGGCACCCGGCGTCCGGCTGACGGCGACCGTGAACCTTGTCCCGCTGCTCACCGACGCCTCGGGTTCCACCACGTCGCTCAAGCCGGTCCTGGCCACGGCGGACACCTGGACCGTCCCCTGGTCGCTGCTGCTGCTCGTCGTGCTGCTGGCCGCCGCGGCGGTCGGTGCCTTCCTCGTCGTGCGCCGCGGCCGGGCCCGGCGCAGGCGCCGCGAGGACGCGCGCGTCCGTGACGCCGTCGCGCAGGCACTCAACTCGAAGAAGCAAGAGGTCGGGTGAACGCAGCCGGATCGGTTCCCACCGCGTCAGCGGTGGGAACCGACCCGGCTGCGAACCTCATCCGTCGGGCTGATCGCGCGACTCGGGGCAGCCGCTCCGATCGGGCGATCAACTGCAGGTCAGCAGACCCACCTTCTGCTTGGCGGCCAGGACGCGATGGACACTCTGGTCCATCTGGGTGCGGAAGGCCGAGTTCTGCGCCATCCGCGCCGTCACGGCCTTGGTCATGGCCGGGACCTGGTTCGGTTCGCCGGCCAGCACCAGGTCTCCGCCGGCGGAGAGGAAGTTCAGGGCCCGGTCGGCCGGGGGTACGGACTTCACCGCCACCGCGTTCCCGAGGTCGTCCGAGATGACCACACCCTTGAAGCCCATCGTCTTGCGCAACAGCCCCTGGATCACCGTGGAGGAGAACGCCGCCCGGTGCTTCGAGTCGATCTTGCTGTACGTGGCCGAGGAGATCATGACGAACGGCGCGCCCGCCTTGATCCCCGAGCTGAACGGCGTGAGGCTCGAACTCTTGGTCGTGGTCACCGTGTCCACCACGTTGGCCGTGGTGTCGGTGTTGCCGCGCACGTTGCCGAGTCCCGGGAAGTGCTTCAGCGTGGCCAGCACGTTGGACTGGGCGAAACCCGCGGCGAACGCGTTGGTGTGAGGCGTCACGGCAGCGGCCGTGTGGCCGTACTCGCGGTCGTACCGGCCGATCGGCGCGTTGTTCCTGCCCAGGCTCAGCGGCACGACGTCGGCGACGGGCGCGAGGTTCAGGTTCACACCGGCCGCCTTGAGCTGCTTCGCCCATGTGGCGGCCTGGGCGCGAAGCTTCGAGGTCGACCAGCTTCCCTGCACCAGCCCGCTCGGCATGGTGGAGAACCCGGGGCCGGACAGAACCTGTACCTGGCCGCCCTCCTGGTCCGTGGACACCAGCAGGCCCACACGATGCTTCGACACCGTGTCGGCCTTCGCCTGCAGGCTGTCGACCAGGGACTTGGTCGCCTTCGTGCCGGCCTTGCTGCGTCCGGCCAGGAAGACCGATCCGACGTGGTACTGCCGCAGGACCTGGATCCGCGCCTGATCCGGTTTGGAGGCGGTGACGCTGCCCATGAACAACTGGCCGACGCGTTGCGGCCCGGTCATCGCCGAGTAGACCTTGTCGACGCAGCTCGCGGCCGCCGCCTCGGGTGAGCGCGACGCGGCCGAGGAATGCGAAGGGTACGTCACACCCAGGCTCGCTGTCGCCAGAGACAGGGCCAGCAGGGGGACAGGCCACAGGGCCTTCCTGCGCCTCGGGCCGCGGGACGGCGCTCGCCGTGATCCATGCGTCGGCGCCTGCTGCGATGTCATGCGGAGCCCCTTCCGGTACGCCGGACCGCGGACACGGGCGCGCCATTGCTCGGCCGTCGACGGCGGTCACGCGGCCGGCACAACTGAACCAGCACCACCAAACGTACAACGATCCGATCGCGTTCGCCTCTGCGGTGGTGTACTGGGCGGCTGAGGTGCGGGGACGCCGTGAGGGGCGCGGTGGCCCGGCGACCGGTATTGGGATGATTTGACCAACTCGACCCCGGGCAAGCGGAATCGGGTCCGCGCTCGAAGCGTGGGCGGCCGTGGCGCCGTGATGACTGTCGGGCGTCCGGGGGTCGGTCCCGCGTGGGGCCGGGGGTGTTGGGGTCATGTGCTCGCCGAGGGGCCGGTCGCACCCGGCGCCCCGGGTTCCGTGTGTGTCGACGTTCCCCGTGCTCGACCCGCCAGTCCGGGCCGGGTCGCGGAGGCGTCAACTGCCCGTGCCGAAACACCTTTTGGTGGAGAGTCACCTGGGCGGCCCGGTGGGGGTGAACGGGGTGTGTGCATCCAAACGGGTGTCTGTCACGGGACTTCTGCGTGTCCGATATTCCGGATAAAGGGATTATCGGTACGTTCTCTCGTAGATCGGCCGGTGCGGCCGACGTCTCAGAGATAGGGGAAAGTGACATGACCACGCGCAACATTGCCGTGACGGCCGCTGTCGCGGCTGCTACGGCCCTCGTCGCCACGGGCGTCACCTACGCCTCGGCCTCCGCGGCTCCTGAGGCCGCCCCCGTCGTCAAGCAGGTTGCTCCCATGGGTGGCGACAGCGGGCAGTCGAAGGGCAATGAAGGAGGCGACCGTGGTGGCCGGGGCCACTACGAGGGTCGCATCGACTTCAACGAGCGCTCCTACTCCGCCCAGAGCTGGGGCTGCATCACCGTGGTCAGCGGCCTCGGTTCGCGCAGCTTCAACGTCCGCAACGACAGCCACAAGACCGTCGAGGTCTTCCGCGGTGCCACCTGTGACAACGGCTCGCCCGTCGCCACGGTCGGCCCGTGGAGCAGCAGCAACGGTGTGATGCCCTTCCGCGTCCACGGGAGCGTGAAGGTCAGGAACGGCGTCGTGGGCAGCTTCCGCGTCGTCGAGGACCACCACCGCGACTGGTAGTGAAGGCGTCACCGCGCCATCCGCACCGCATGGAGGACCCGGCCCGCTGCAATCGGGCCGGGTTCTCCGGCTTCAGGCCGGCAGTGACCGCACCGAGGAGATCGACGGCGTCGCCGGAGCGGACCGATGTCGCGATCGAGCGGTTCGCCTCCCGGCCCCCGCATGAACCGACCGTGGCCCGTCCTCCCTCGGGGAGGACGGGCCACGGTGCGTTCGCCCCGGGTCCCCTCGGGTGTCCCTGGGGTGTTCGGTCGGCGGGACCCCTGGGCAACCGGCCGGCCGCCGGGGGAGTGTCAACTCCCCGTACACCAGGCCTCGTTGACGGCAGAGCCGGGTCGTGTTACTCAAGTGGGACGTCCTATTGGACTAGACCTGACTCCATCACTCCATCGCGTCACCGCTCCGCCCTTTCACCGCTCCGCCCCTTCATCGCTTCGATCGTCGAAGGACCCCCCACATGATCCGTTCCAAGCTTCTCGCGATAGCCGCCGCCGCGGGCATGGCCGGCACCGTCGCCCTGCTCGGCACCGGCGACGCCACCGCCGGAGTCCTGGCAGACCCGTCCGTGGCGCCCGGCGGCAATTTCGACCTGTCCGTCTGGCAGCTCCAGGAGCCGGTGGGTTCGCCCGGCTCGCCCACCACGATCCCGTCGTCCCGGCTCCAGGGGGTGAACGGGTTCCAGGACTCGTACTTCTACACCGACACCCGCGACGGCGCGATGACGTTCTGGGCGCCGGAGAAGGGCGTCACCACGCCGAACTCCAACTACGCCCGCTCCGAGCTGCGGGAGATGAACCGCAGCGGCAGCGCGGCGAACTGGTCGCTGAGCGGTACCCACCGGATGAGCGCGACCCTGCGCGTGGTGTCGGTGACGCAGAACGTGTGCGTCGGGCAGATCCACCTCGGCACCGGAGGCAGCTCCACCAAGCCGCTGCTGGAGCTGTACTACCACTCGAACGGGGACATCGTCCTCGGCACGGAGAACTCGCCGTCCGGTGGCCAGACGACCCACACGGTCGGCCATGTTTCGATCGGCAAGACGTGGAGCTACACGATCGGGGTCTCCGGCGGTCACACGATCGACCTGACGGTCAACGGCACCACCACGCACTACTCCATCCCGTCGTCCTTCGACCCGTACAAGCAGTACTTCAAGGCGGGCTCGTACAACCAGTCGTCCTCAGACAGCACCACGAAGGGCGCGCGTGTCGCCTTCTACGGGCTGACCGTCTCCCACAGCTGAGCGGACCGGGCCGACCGCCGGAAGGCGGGGCGCGCCCGCTCCACACAGGCGCCCGGCCGGGGACTCCCGGCCGGGCGTCGCGCGGGTACGGCTGTCACGCCCCGGCCCCGCCCGCCGGGACGTCGCCCGCCGCGCCCGGGGTCCGCCGCGGGGCCGCGGGACCGTCGGTGGTGTCGTCGTCCTCGGCGTCACCGGTCCGCCTCTCCCCGCCGACGAAGAAGCTCAGCGCGGCGGTGAGGACGGAGGCCACGGCCAGCCGTACGACCCACTGGGCGGGGGCGCTGTGCCCCACGGTGGAGGCGAAGGCGGGTATGTCGAACAGGGCGCTGCTCAGGGGCCACGCACCCAGGCAGGCGAGTGGAAAGGCCCACAGCGGAGGCGTGTTGGAGGCCGTCAGGAAGGAAGCCGCGACGATGACGACCACGCTGAGTACGACGGCGAGTGCGGTGATGTCCATGGCCACCAGCATTCCGCCGGACAGCGGACGCGTCGTCGGCATGACGGAGGAGCGGTTCCTGTGTCGGAGGACGGAGGCGACGGTCAGGGCCGCCGGTCGTTCTTCCTCGCGGAGCGGAGGTGTCCCTGGGGCGTGTGGCGACAGTCCCTCTCACGCTCCGGAGTCCGAACGGCGGCTCGCGCCGCGGCCGTCGGCTGCCGGCTCACCCTCGAACCGGCTGGTACCGCAGGGACGTTGCTGCCACGGCCGGTCGGCCGGCCCAGGTCCACGCCGGGAGGCGCCCCCGTCGCCACATGTGTGAGGGTCGTCGACCTCGAACCGGCTGGTAACGCAAGGACGTTGCTGCCACGGCCGGTCGGCCGGCCCAGGTCCACGTCCGGGAGGCGCCCCCGTCGCCACACGTGTGAGGGTCGTCGACGACCGGGCGGTCGTCCGCGCGGGATTCGCCGCCGTCGTCGACGCCGAACCCGATCTGACCGCGGCGCCCCCACCGCCCGCCGTCACCGGCGCCCTCGGCCGACTCACCCCGCGCGAAAGGGAAGTGCTGCTTCGTATCACCGCGGGCCTGGCCGACGCGGAGATCGCGGCGGCACCGGGCGTCATCACCGGGACCGTCAACACCCATGTCAAGGCGCTGCGCAGCCAGCTGGACCACCGTCAGTCCCCGCCCGTCAGGCGTCCGGCGGCACGGTCTCCTCGGCCCGCTCCGCCAGGCGCCGGGTGTCCAGGCGCAGGCGCCACAGGTTGCGCCGGTGCGCGCTGGTCAGTTCCGCCTCCAGCGGGGACGGCGGCACCGCGAGGACCGGGCAGACGGCGTGGGAGAGGCAGTAGCGGCTCACCGAGCACGAACAGAGCCGGTGCCAGCCGCTCCGCCGGCCGGCGCCGACGACGAGGATGTCGTTCTCGCGGTCGGCGCTCTCCACCAGCGCCCGGCCCGCGGTGCCGCGCGCGACGAGGGCGCGCATCGGCACCCCGGGGCCGGAGTGTCCGAAGGCGTCGTCGAGCGCGGTGAGCAGGTTCCGCCGCGCCAGCCGTTGCCACTCGTCGACAAGCACGTACGAGGCCGGCGTGCGGCGGGCGGCGAGTTCGCCACCGGGCGGTTCCCAGGCCAGGACGGGCCACAGCTCGGCACTCCGCCGCCGGGCCTCGTCGGCGGCCCTGCACAGGGCGGTGAGGCTGCCGAGGGAGCCGCTGACCCCCACCACGACACGAGCGGCTGCGGGGGCGCCGGAATCAGACATGACTCGACCGTTCTTCGCACGCGTCCACGGGTCCCTCCCGCGGGTGGTCCGCGGGGGACCGCTTCCCATTGCACTCCCGGCCGGGGCGCTCCGACACCCCGTACGCCCCTTTTTGTCGCGGTCCTGACGGCCTTCCCCCGAGCCCGTCGTCCCCGCGTCAGTACCCCGTCAGCGTCGACTCGACGGCCGTCAGCGTCGCGTCATGAGGTGTCGGCGAACCGCGGGGTACGGGCATAGCTTTCGATGTGAGCGGCTCGACGCCTCGTGTCCGAGGTGTCGAGCCGCTCACCGAACCGTCCCGGATCCTCCAGGAGGCATCCCATGCAACAACTCTCGTGCGGTGAAGACCCCGAGCCCTGCGAACGATTCCCGGCCGGAGCGTTGTTCGTTCCGGTCCGGCCGGGGTCGGCAGGGTGTGCCGCCCGGCTCTTCCGTACACCGCTCGGCGAGCGTACGGCCGTCGGCTTCACCTCGGAGCGCGGACTGACCACGACACTCGGCCCCGAGCAGGCGTGGATCAGGCTCGCCGAGCCCGCCCTGCGCGCGCTGGCCGAGCCGCTGGGAGTCACCAGGGTCACGGTGGATCCCTCCTTTTCCGCACCGGCTCCGGCCGCGCCGGTCACCCCCGAGCGGTTCGGGAACGCCGCCCCCGCGGCGCGGGAGCCGTCCGCACCCCGTACCCGCACGAGCACATGGGATCCGCAGGCTGTCGGGGTGCTGCGGGTGACCGGCGCCGCCGCGCTCGTGTCGGTACTGGCGCTGTGGATCGGTTGAGAGGGAACGCACGATGACCACTGTTCACGAATCCGCCGTCAGCACCACCGGCGACGACCTGTCGGTGTGGCCCGCCTCGGCCACCGAGGCGCGCCGGGGAGACCTGGCCGTGGGCGGCGTCCCGCTCGCCGAGATCGCCGACCGTTTCGGGACCCCCGCCTACGTCCTCGACGAGAGCGAGGTGCGCGAGCGCTGCCGTACCTACCGGCACGCCTTCCCCGACGCCGATGTCCTCTACGCGGCCAAGGCCTTCCTGTGCAGGGGCATGGCCCACTGGGTGGAGGAGGAGGGCCTCGGCCTCGACGTCTGCTCCGCCGGTGAGCTGGAGCTCGCCGTCACCACCGGGTTCCCGCCCGAGCGGATCGTGCTGCACGGCAACGCCAAGTCCCCGCACGACCTGGAATCCGCGCTGCGTCTGGGCGTCGGGCGCATCGTGATCGACAGTCCCTCCGAGATCGCGCGGCTGGCCGCCGCCGTCGGGCCCGGCGGGCACCAGAAGGTCATGGTGCGGGTGGTGCCGGCCATCAGCGCGGGCGGCCACGAGAAGATCAGGACCGGTACCGACGACCAGAAGTTCGGCCTGTCCATGGCCGACGGGTACGCCCAGCACGCCATCGCCCGGATCCTCGACCAGCCACAGCTCGAACTCACCGGTCTGCACTGTCACTTGGGATCGCAGATCAGTAGCGTCAAGCCGTATCTCGTCGCCGTGCGGCGCATGGTGGGGCTGATGGCGCGCCTGCGTGAGCAGCACGGCCTCGTCCTGCCCGAACTGGACCTCGGGGGCGGTCACGGCATCGCCTACCGGCCGGGTGAACAGGCGCTGGACCTCACGGCTCTGGCGCGCCGGGTCCGGAGCGAACTCACCGAGGCGTGTGCGGCCGCCGGGCTCACCGTGCCCCGTCTGATGATCGAGCCGGGCCGCGCCGTCGTGGGACCGGCGGGCGTCGCCCTCTACCACGTCCTCGCCGTCAAACGGAGCGGCGACCACGTCTTCGTCGCCGTCGACGGGGGCATGAGCGACAACCCGCGGCCCGCGCTGTACGGCGTGCGCTACGGGCCCCGCCTGATCGGCCGTCACAGTGTCGCGGAACCGGCCGCGGTGACCGTCGTGGGCCGCCACTGCGAGGCCGGCGACGTGCTCGCCACCGACGTCGAACTCCCCGCCGACGTACGTCCGGGCGACCTGCTGGCCGTCCCCGTCGCCGGCGCCTACCACCTGTCCATGGCGTCGGGCTACAACATGGTCGGCCGCCCACCGGTGATCGCCGTGCGGGGCGGCCACGCCCGTCTGCTCGTCCGCCGCGAGTCCCTGGACGACATCCGCAGCCGCGACGTGGGGCTGTGAACGGGCACCGCCCTCCCCCTACGCCTCCGGGCGGGTGATGACCCGGCCCTCGCCCGGAGGCTCCCGCGGTTCCGGCACCGCCATCCACCATCCGAGCGCACCCCGGGGCGGTCTCGTGGGCGCCGCCGTCGTTCCGCGCGCGTCGGCATCCGCGGCCGTCGGTGTGCCGCTCAGTCGGAGCGGCCGCGTGTGGTGGCGCGCCACTCCTGGTACACGCGCCACAGCCGCTCGGCGCGTGGGCAGCGGCCCGACTCCCGTTTGCAGACAAGGCAGTTGCCGACGTGACTGATGTACACGTCCTCGGGGCTGTGATGCCCCGGCTGCGGATTCGGCATGGCCCCCGGCACCTTTCGGCGTGATCCTCGCGCGCGTTGTCGCTTCTGGTGCCGTACTTCCGGAGCGAGGGGGCTTTCGGATGCGCCGGCCAGGGTGTCAATTCCCTTACGCCGCAGACCTGCACGGTCCGCGGCCGTGTGCGACGCGGTTCCGGACCGCGCAGGCGTCGGTCGGGGGGTGCCCCGGCAGTGGCGGCCGGGGTGCCCGGTGCCGAAGGCGGGTTGACCCTGCACCGGGTCAACCCGCTTGCGACGGTACGGACATGAGGGCCCCCGGTCCGTCTTCGCGGGACGGTGTCCGCGGCAGTCGGGCGACCGTCGCTCAGGGGGCGGTGCGGGAGTGTGTGAGACACCGCGCCGCCTGCCGGTGGTGACGGCGCGACCTGGGCGCGTCCCGGGTCCGTGAGGTGTGTCAGGCGGCGATGACGGCGGCGGTGGTGCGGCCGCCGTCGACGTCGAGCACGATGCCGTGCACGAACGAGGACTCGTCGCCCGCCAGATACACGGCGGCCTTCGCGATCTCGTCGGGAGTGCCCATCCGGCCCGCGGGGGTGCCCTTCATCATGATCGCGGAAGGGCGCTCCTCGCCCGGTGCGGGCGGCAGGACCACACCCGGGGAGATCGCGTTCACGCGCACACCCTGCGGCCCGAACTCCGCCGCCCAGGCCCGGGTCAGCGTCTCCACGGCTCCCTTGGTGGAGCTGTAGAGGGCGCCGACCGGAATGCCCAGGCGCGCGATCCAGGAGCCCAGGTTGATGACGGCCCCGCCGCCGGCCTCCGCCATCGCGGGGGCGACGGCCGCGGTCAGGAAGAAGGGGGCCTTCACGTTCACGGCGTAGACCTGGTCGAAGGTCTTCTCGTCGGTGGCCGTCGTGGTGTCACCGGGGTAGATGCCGGCGTTGTTGACCAGGACGTCGATCCGGCCGCCGAGGACCCGCGTCGCCTCCTCGGCCAGCGCCCGCGAGGCGGCGGCGCTGCCGTCCAGGTCGGCCCGGACGAACTCGGCGCGGCCGCCGCGCGCGCGGATCCCGTCGACGACCTCCTGGCCCCGCTCGGCGCTGCGGCCGGAGACCGCGACGTGTGCCCCCTCGGCGGCGAAGGCCTCCGCGATCGCCCGTCCGATGTTGCTGGTCGCCCCGGTCACCAAGGCGGTCCTGCCCCCAAGACGCTTCGACATGATCCACTCCGTTGTCTGGTTCTCCACCGTGAACCCGCTCGGCCGAACGCGCACTGCCCGCGACCGGACGGGGGCCCTGGACGGCCAGGGCGTGAGGTCCACTGTGCGATCGAAAAAATGGACCTGCAAGTCCAGAATTTGGGGCTCGGACACGCGGACACCCGGACACGCGGACGCTCGCTCACGTGGCTCACGTGGCTCACGTGGCTCACGCGGCTCACGCGGCTCACGCGGCTCACGCGAGTGAACGGCGCAGGACGGACGGGGACGGAACCGGTGCTGCCGGCCGTCTCTGGCACAGACGGGCCGTGATCGCGGCCCCGGCCCGCTGGGCGATGTCCGCGAGCGGTTCCAGGCGTGGGAGACCGTGGTCAGGACAGACGGCGCTCCGACGGCGCAGCCACCCGCGCCCAGCAGCGGCAGCGCCGCGCAGCAGACCCCCTCCACGACCTCACCGCGGTCGAGGGCCACGCCGCGCAGCAGACCCCCTCCACGACCTCACCGCGGTCGAGGGTCACGCCGCGCTCCCGGATGGCCGCCGCCTCGCGGGGCCAGGAAGCGGGCGCGTCCGGGCCCGGGTCCGAAAGCCCGGCGGCCTGGACCTTGCCCGCCGCCGTGAACCACGGCCAGGAGGCCGCGTCCAGCAGCGGGGCGAGCGCCGTGTCCTGGCCGGCCGCCCAGTCCAGGACGAGAGTCCGCCCCTCCCTGAGCACGTTGACTCCCACGGTCGCCCCCGTGGCCGCGACCGGACGCTGCACGGGTTCCCGGGCCGCGGTCCGCGGCCCCGGATACGGCTGCCATCCCTGCCCGAGCCGGAACATCCGAGGCCCCAGCCGGTAGACGTCGGCCCGCGTTCCACGGCGCCCGGTTCGGCCAACTGCCCCGGGAGCCGGTACACCGTCGACTTCGGCAGTCCGCTCTGGGCCGTGACGCTGGTCAATCCGGCCTGGCCGGCCTGGTCCAGCACCGCCCTCACCTGGAATGCGCCCTCCAGCACACCGCGTCCGCCCTGCCGCGTGGCCGGTGCACGCGTCCCTCCCCGATGCGTCTCCCGCGGCCCGGGTAACTCCGCGAAACCCTGCCCGGATCCCTGTCCCATGGGTGATCCCTCCGTCGTCGCCACACGAGCACCGTGGACGAGTCCGGCGGGCGGCGGATCGGTAGCCACTACTCACCGGCTCGTGCCCCCTGCGAGCGGCACCGCGGAGCACACCCGGCACGCCGGGCACGCCGAACCGGTCCGGGCCGGATCGCGGGGTTACTGTCGGCGGCATGGACGGTGTTCGCCGAGGGTGGCGCCAGTGTGTGCTCGGCGGGGCGGTGTTCGCGGTGTGCATGGCCGGCACCACGCTGCCGACCCCCCTCTACAACCTCTACCAGCTAAAGTTCGGGTTCTCCGAGCTGATGGTCACGGTCGTGTACGCCGTGTACGCCTTCGGAGTCATCGGCGTGCTGCTGCTGGCGGGCAACGCCTCGGACGCGGTGGGCAGACGACCGGTGCTGCTGTGCGGCCTGGGCTTCGCGGCGGTCAGCGCCGTCTGCTTCCTGTGCGCCACCGGACTGGGCTGGCTCTACGCGGGACGGTTGCTGTCCGGACTGTCCGCCGGTCTGTTCACCGGCGCCGCCACGGCCTACGTGATCGATCTGGCACCGCACGGCAGCGGCTCCCGGGGCACGCTCGTGGCGACGGCCGCCAACATGGGCGGCCTCGGCTGCGGTCCGCTGCTCGCCGGACTGCTGGCGCAGTACGCCCCCCGGCCGCTGTACCTGCCCTTCGCCGTACATCTCGTCCTGGTGGCCTGCTCGGCCGCCGTGCTGCTCCGGCTGCCGGAGACCGTGGGGGAGCGGCGGCCGCTGCGCACGGTACGGCCGCAACGGCCCGGCCTGCCCGCCCAGGTGCGGGCGGTCTTCGGACCGGCCGCGATCGCCGCGTTCGTGGGGTTCGCGCTGTTCGGGGTGTTCACCGCGGTCAGCCCGGCCTTCCTCGAACACTCCCTGGACGTGCACAGCCGCGCCGTGAGCGGACTGGTCGTCGCGCTGGCCTTCTTCGCCTCCACCGCGGGACAACTCGCCGTCGGTGTCATCGGGCCGGGTCGATCGCTGCCCGTGGGCTGCGCCGCGCTCCTCGCGGGGCTCGCGCTGCTCGCTGGCGCGCTGCGGTGGGACCTGCTGGTGCTGGTCGTGCTGAGCGCGATCGTCGGCGGGGCCGGGCAGGGGATCGCGTTTCGCGGGGCGCTGTCCGCGGTGGCCCAGGCTTCCCCCGACCACCAGCGCGCGGCGGTCATCTCCCTGCTGTTCGTGGTGGCGTACGTGGGCATCTCGTTGCCGGTGATCGGCGCGGGAGTACTGGCGGACCGGATCGGGCTGGAGGGCGCCGGGCTGGTGTTCATCGCGTGCATGGCCGTCCTGGTCGCCGTCGCGGGCCTCTACCTGCTCCGGCGGCGGACACCGGCCAGGACGTAGGCGCGCGGGGACACGGCGACGTTCCGGGGTCAGGTCCTGCCGATCCGGTCGTAGCGGCCGGCGAGGGTGTCCTCGGAGGTGGAGTTGCCCAGCAGACCGAAGTCCGACCCCCGAGAGAGCAGTCCGCTGATCCGCTCGCCCTGACGCAGCTCCTGGTCGGGGCAGCGCAGCGCCTCCTCCAGGGTCTCGGCCATCTCCCACTCGGCGTCCCGCACGGGTCGGTGCGCGGTGACCACGGCGGCGACCCGGACCGGGCCCTTGCCGTGCTCCGCGGGCAGTTCGCTGTAGCGGGTGAGGGTGGCGAGCACCGTCGGGGCGGGGACTCGCACTGCCAGACGCAGTGTGTGTCGAGCACGGGCCGGTTCGCCGGGGCCGCTTTCGCACGGGGTGCGTCTGACGAAGCCGGGCCCCAGTCGACGGGTGCCACCGCGACGGCGCGGGCCAGGCGTACGCCCTGTGCGCGGGTGTGCGGCGCGTGGCCGGGATCGGGTCTGAAGTCGGGCCGGGTGGTGCTGGGGGCCGGGGCTGAGGTGGCGCCCCCGCCGCGGTTCGCGGTCGGGTTCCGGGAAGCGGTGGGTCCACCGGTGTGCCCGTTCCCCGGCCCCGAAGAGGCGGCCGGCAACAGCCCCGTGGCGACGACTCCGCGGCACAGCCACACCGGTCTCCGGTGCGCCGTGGACGTCCCCCATCCGCACGGATGTTCCCCTCGAGGAGCGTAGTGACTATGCCTCCGGGACACTACGACGTCGTCCGAGCCCGTACCCGCGGCCGGGAGGCGGGCCTGCCTCCCGGCCCGGTCACGCGGTGCTGTTGGGGCGGGCGAGGCCCAGGTCGTAGGCGAAGATGACCGCCTGGACCCGGTCGCGCGCGCCGATCTTCGCGAGGACCCGGCCGACGTGGGTCTTGACGGTGGACTCCGACAGGACGAGGCGCGTGGCGATCTCCCCGTTGCTCCAGCCCCTGCCGATGGCCACCAGGATCTCCCGCTCGCGGTCGGTGAGGGAGCGCAGCCTCGGGTCGGCGTCCGCGTCAGGTACGCCCTGACCCGGCAGATGCTGGGCGTACGCGTCGAGGAGACGCCGGGTCAGGGCGGGGGCGATGACGGCGTCCCCCGCGGCGACGGCGCGGATGCCCGCCAACAGCTCCTCCGGACGGGCGTCCTTGAGGAGGAAGCCGCTCGCCCCGGCGCGCAGGGCCGCGTGGGCGTACTCGTCCAGGTCGAACGTGGTCAGGACGAGCACCCTGGAGCGGCCGCCCGTGGCGATGATGCGGCGGGTGGCCTCGATGCCGTCCATGCCCGGCATCCGGACGTCCATGAGGACCACATCGGGGCGCAGTTCCGCCGCCTGGCGCACGGCCTCGGCACCGTGCGCGGCCTCGCCCGCCACCTCGGTGTCGGGGACGGACTCCAGGAGCATGCGGAAGCCGAAGCGCTGCAGGGGCTGGTCGTCCACGATGAGCACGGTGGTCAAGAGGTGCCGCCTTCGGAGCCGGGGAGCGGGGTGAGGTCGAGGGTCGCCCGCACGGCCCATCCGCGGCCGGGGCGGGGCACCGGCCCCGCGTCGACCGTGCCCCCGTAGAGCGCCGCCCGTTCGCGCATGCCGGCGAGCCCGTGCCCCTCCTCGTTCGGGGGACCGGCCGGCCGTGTGCCGTCCGGCGGCCCGGTGTCCTGGACGCGGATCCGTACCCGCGCGCCCTCCACCCCGATCGCGAGATGGACCCGCGTGTCGGCGCCGGCGTGCTTGAGGCTGTTGGTCAGCGCTTCCTGGACTATCCGGTAGACCGTCAGCTGTACGCCGCCGTCCAGTGCGTCCGTGTCACCGGCCGTCCGGTAGGTGATCAGAGGGCCGGCGGAGCGGATGCGCGCGCAGAGCGCGTCGATGTCGGCGATGCCCGGCTGGGGACTGAGCGCGGGAGCCTCGGCCTCCTCGCGCAGCACGCCGAGCATACGGCGCAGCTCGCCCAGGGCCTGGCGGCCGGTGTCGCCGATGAGCAGCAGCGCCTGTTTGCCCCGTTCGGGGGTGACCTCGCAGGCGTACGCACCGGCGTCGGCGAGGGTGATCATGACGGCGAGGTTGTGGCCGACGATGTCGTGCATCTCGCGGGCCACCCGGGTGCGTTCGGTGGCCGCCGCCAGCCTGCTGCGCTGGTCGCGTTCGATCTCCAGCCGGGCCGCGCGCTCCCGCAGTCCGGCGAGCTGGGCCCGTCGGATGCGCACCGCCATCCCCATGGCGACGGCCGCGATCGCGGCGCTGAACAGGAAGAACAGCGCGTCCCAGACGGACACCACGGCGGAGGCCCGCACGGCGACCAGGACCAGGCCGACGGCCGTGACGGCACAGGCCCACGCCAGATGCCGCAGCGTTCCGTGCAGCGTCAGGCTGTACAGGGCGATCAGCAGCGCCACGTCGGCGCGCAGCAGCACACCGAGCGACCACTGGAGGAGGAAGACCGCCATGATGACGGCGAAGGCCGCGGACGGATTCCTGCGCCGCCACAGGAGCGGCAGCACCAGTCCGGCCTGAAGCGCCAGCATCCCGGCGAGGGGCGGGCGGGTGAACCTCGCGGCGAGTTCACGCCGGCCGTCGTGCCCGTGCACCAGGTCCGCCAGACAGAACATCAGGAAGACCAGCACGACCACGGCCGTGTCCAGCACCCACGGACGCGCCCGGTCCGCCTGCCGAAGCCACTGTCCGCCGCGGGTCAGCCGGGCGAACAGCGGGCTCATACCGGCGGTGTCGTCGGCGGTCACGGGTGTCACCTGTCCATCGTGGGCGAGGCAGTGCGGCGCGGCACCCGGATGAGCCGGGCACCGCACCGACAGCGGACGATACGCGGGGTGCGCGGACCGTCAGGCGTCGCTGCGCACCAGCCGGTAGGCGGCGCCCGCCAGCGCCAGCACCGTCCAGCCGAGGAAGACGACGAGCCCGGCGGTGGGCGACAGGGTGGTGCTGTCGTGGGTGAGGGCGAACATCGACTCGCCCGCGTTGCTGGGCAGGTACGGGCTGATGTCGTCCTGCCAGGAACTCGGCAGGAGCGAGATCAGGCCGGGGACCAGCATCAGAGCGCCGACCAGCACCGAGATACCGCCCGCCACCGAGCGCAGCAGCGCGCCGAGGGCGGCGCCGATCACACCGACCAGACCGAGGTAGAGGCCCGCGCCCAGCAGACTGCGCACCACACCCGGGTGCGAGAACGTCATGGCCGCGCTCGTACCGGACACGATGCCGCTCGCGAACAGGAAGGCGACGAACGCGCCGACCGTGCCCACCGCGAGGGAGACCAGACCGAACACGGCCGACTTGGACCAGAGCACCGGCAGCCGGCGCGGCACCGCGGCCAGCGTGGAGCGGATCATGCCGGTGGAGTACTCGCCCGCCGTGACGAGCACGCCCAGGACGCCCAGCGCCAGTTGCGCGAAGTTCGTGCCGAACAGCGACAGGCTGACGGCGGTGGAGTGGGCGAAGTCCGGGTCCATGTGGTGGCCGGAGTTGATTCTCGACTTGAACTGGGCCGCGGCGATCAGGCCGAAGGCCACCAGGAAGAGCAGGCCGAGGCCGAGCGTGATCCAGGTCGAGCGCAGGGACCACAGCTTGGCCCACTCGGAGCGCAGCACGCGGCGTCCGGTCACCCGGTAGTCGGGGCGTGCGGCGGGTGTGGGTAGGGGAGCGGAGGTCTCGGTCGCGGTGATGGTGCTCATGCGGCCCTCCCGGGGGTCTCGACGCCGGCGCCGGTCGCGGTGGTGGAGCCGTGGTACTCGACGGCATCCCTGGTCAGGTCCATGAACGCCTCCTCCAGTGACACGGACTTCGCGCTCAGTTCGAACAGCGCGATGCCGTGCTCGGCCGCCTTCAGCCCGATCTGGCGTGCCGTCACACCCGTCACGTGCAGTTCCTCGGAGCCCGCGTGGCCGGTGATGTCGACGCCCGGACCGGCCAGCACCTCCCGCAGCCGGGCCGGATCGGCGGTGGCCACCTTCACGGTGTCGCCTCCCACCTCGCGGATCAGGTCGTGCACGGTGGTGTCGGCCAGCAGCCGGCCCCGTCCCACGATGATCAGGTGGTCCGCCACCAGCGCGACCTCGGTCATGAGGTGCGAGGAGACGAAGACGGTACGGCCCTCGGCGGCGAGCTCGGTGAGGAGGTTGCGGATCCAGAGGACACCCTCGGGGTCGAGACCGTTGACCGGCTCGTCCAGCATGACCGTCTGCGGATCACCCAGCAGGGCCGCCGCGATGCCGAGGCGCTGGCCCATGCCGAGCGAGAACGCGCCCGCCCGCTTCCTGGCCACGCTGCCCAGCCCGGCCAGTTCGATGACCTCGTCGACCCGGCGGCGCGGGATGCCGTGGGTGAGCGCCAGCGCGAGGAGGTGGTTGTACGCCGAACGTCCGGGGTGGATCGACTTGGCCTCCAGCAGCGCGCCGACCTCCTGCAGGGGAGCGGCGTGCTGGGCGTAGCGGCGGCCACCGACGCGTACCGAGCCACTGCTCGGGGCGTCCAGCCCGACGATCAGGCGCATGGTGGTCGACTTCCCCGCGCCGTTGGGTCCCAGGAAGCCGGTGACGGTGCCGGGCCGGACGACGAAGTCGAGCTGGTCGACCGCCGTCTTCTCCCCGTACCGCTTGGTCAGCTGCTGTGCCTCGATCATCGCTCATCCCTCGCGTCCGGGCGCCACACCGGTTCTGGAGCGCCTCACCTGCGACGTTAGACGCCAGGGACCCCGCGAGCCGTGGTACCGGGGGGTGAACTACGGCCATCGGGTGGTACCGCGGTACTACCCGGCACGGTCCGACCGTGATCGAGGGCGGTGGATCCGGGCAGTGGATCAGGACGGTGGATCAGGACGGTCGATTCGGGTGGTGCGTGCGGCCGGTGGCGCCGCTGCCGGCGCCACCGGCCGTGAGCCGGGGTCAGTCCGTCGCGGTCATCCGAACTGGCCGGGCTGGTAGTCGCCGGCGGGCTGGCGCACGATGACGTTCAGACGGTTGTAGGCGTTGATGAGGGCGATGAGGGACACCAGCGCGGCGAGCTGTTCCTCGTCGAAGTGCTTGGCGGCGTTCGCCCAGACCTCGTCGGACACGCCCCCGGCGGCGTCGGCGATCCGGGTGCCCTCCTCGGTCAGTTCCAGGGCGGCGCGCTCGGCGTCGGTGAAGACCGTGGCCTCCCGCCAGACCGCGACCAGGTGGAGACGGAGGGGGGACTCACCGGCGTGCGCGGCGTCCTTGGTGTGCATGTCCGTGCAGAAGCCGCAGCCGTTGATCTGGCTGGCACGGAGCTTGACCAGTTCCTGTGTCGTGTGGGGCAGTGCCGAGTCGGAGACGGCCTTGCCCGCCGAGTTGATGTGCCGCGCGAACTTGGCCGTGAGGGGGCTGGCGTAGAGGTTGAGACGGGCGTCGGCGTTCATGGTGGTCTCCTCGTCACGTCGGTGGATACACACCCTTGACGGACCGGATCGGCGGGATGTGACATCGGGGCGGTGCGGCCGGATGTGACCTGCGTCTCCCGGTAGGACGGGCGCAGCGGATGCGGTGGGGAAGGGGCGGTCGCAGCATGAGAGGCAGAGGTCTCGCCTCAGCGCCGAGCCGGGGGACACCTCGTGCCCTCGGCCCGATACGGCGGCTCAGGCCGCGGAGGTGCCCGATGGCTCCACCCGACGCGACGCCCGGCCCCGGAGGGCCGCGGCCCGGCAGGACCGCGCCGCCCGGCGGCGCGGGGGCGGGTCCGGGGCCCGGTCCCGTACCGCGCGTGCCGCCCGTGACCTGCGGGGACCGGGCGCAGGCCGGGTCCGGGTCCGTCACACCCGCGCGGGCCGACGTGTCCGGCCGCGCACCCGACGCCCGTCCGACGGGGTGACCGGTGAGCCGCACGAAGTGGTGCCCGGCACACGTCCGGGCGCAGGCGCGGGCCCCTGCCCGGGGGCGCCCCCGGGGCCGTGGGGACGCCCGCATTCCGGGGAAGGGGCCCCGCACGCTAGGGTGAGCGGCCATTCGTGCAGGTGAGGGGCAGGGGAGTCGGATGCTGGATCACTCGGAGGACAGGCTTCTGGAAGAGGCTCTCGGCGCGATCGCCGGACAGGGGCGCCTCGGTGCGAAGTTCGCGGCCAGGTTCCTCAAACACGACGTCCACGAGATAGAGCTGCGGCTGCCGCTGAGCTTCGATCTCGCCCTCGAACGCGTCCGCGGGAGCCTGGTCGAGTCGACGGGCGGTACGGATCCGTCGGTGCTGCGGTCCGGGGCGGACGGGGCGGCGCTGCGCGTGATGTCGGGGGCGGGCTTCGCGGCGATGAACCCGGTCGTGGTCACGGTCACCCTGACCCGTGTCGAGGAGGACAGCACCGCGATACAGGTGCGGGCGGTGGCCAAGGAAGGCCTGATCAAGCAGCACGCGGGGGAGAAGACCGCGCAGCGTGTGGCGTCGGCGCTGGAGGACCGACGGGAGTGACTCCGGCCGGCCCCGCCGGGCGCGCGTGCCCGTGTCCGCGCCCGTGCGAGTGCCGCTCGCCCGCGCGGGCGAGCGGCGGGGGAGAGGTAAAGATTTCGCCTGGTCTAGTCCAAAGGGGAATCTGGTCTAGGCCAATCCATTGACATGACCGCAACAGCATCACGAAGCTGGGGCGAACCCCCCTCTCCCCCTGGAGGCACCCAGTGAGACGTCTTCGCGCATGTCTGGGCGCGGTCGCCGCCGTCGGACTGGCCGCGGCGGGCACGACCGCACTGATCGCGGGCAGCGCTTCCGGCGCGACCTCCGCACTCGCCAACCGCTGGTACGCCGCGGCTCCCTATCTGATGCCGCTCGACAACGACCCGCCGGACGCGGCCGCCATCATGGACGCCACCGGCCTGAAGGCGTTCCAGCTCGCCTTCGTCCTCGCCCCCAACGGCGGTGGCTGCAGCCCCACATGGGGTGGCACGGCCGCGGTCTCCTCGGACACCGCCGTCCAGTCGGTCGTCAACACCATCCGTGCCAAGGGCGGCGACGTCTCCGTCTCCATCGGCGGGTACGGCGGTACGAAGCTCGGCCAGGCGTGCTCGGACCCGGCCGCCACGGCGGCGGCGTACCAGCAGGTCATCACCAAGTACGGTCTGCACGCCATCGACTTCGACCTCGAGGAGCCGGAGTACGAGAACACCGCCGCCATCAAGAACGAGATCGGCGCCGCCAAGATCCTCCAGCAGAACAACCCCGGCCTGTACGTCTCCGTGACCACCGCGGGCACGGCCGACGGTACCGGCTGGTTCGGCAAGCAGATGCTGCTGGAGGCCAAGTCACAGGGGTTCACCCCGAACAACTTCTCCATCATGCCGTTCGACGGCGGTTTCAACGGCGCGGCCTCGCAGACCGGCGCGCTCACCAACTTCAACCAGATCCTGCAGTCCACCTTCGGCTGGGACCAGGCGACCGCCTACGCCCACGAGGGCTTCTCCGGCATGAACGGACGCAGCGACGCCGGCGAGTACTTCACACAGGCCGACTTCCAGACCGTGCTGGACTACGCCACCGGTCACCACATGGACCGCTTCACGTTCTGGTCCCTCAACCGGGACCGCCAGTGCACCCCGGCCGACAACGGCGGCCGTACATCGGGTACTTGCTCCAGCGTGGCGCAGAACTCCTGGGACTTCGCGAAGTATTCGGTGAAGTTCGCCGGAGTGACACCGCCCACCTCGACTCCCACCCCGACCCCGACTCCCACGCCGCCGGGCACCGGGTGCAAGCCGGCCTGGAGCTCGACCGCCGTCTACACCGCCGGCAACGAGGTGTCGTACGGCAATCACAACTGGAAGGCCAAGTGGTGGACCCAGAACGAGACTCCGGTCGCCTCCGACTGGGGCGTCTGGCAGGACGAGGGCGCCTGCTGAGGCCCTGACGCAGACGGTGGGGCGGGGGTGGCGGTGACCGACGGCCGGGTCCCCCGCCCCCCGGCGGGAGGGGCGACGGGCGGGTACCCCGGGGGGGGGGGCACCGGGGGGCGGGCGGGGTGGGGGC
>NZ_JBHVPP010000011.1:0-177937 GCF_042887295.1 Streptomyces sp. NPDC057950 | reverse complement strand
ACACCCCCCCTCGGTGCGCCTCCGCCGGGGGCGTCGGGCTGCACGCGGGCCCCTGCTGCGCCCCTGCCGCCGCCGGTGGGGCGGGGTTCCCGGACTCAGACCCCGGGAACCCCGCCCCACCGTCTGCAGGTCCCACGATCGGTACCCGCGTTGGTCGGGACACGAGTTCACGGCGGGTGTCCGCGGCCGCCGGGACGGATCACTCCGGTGGTCCGGCTGCCAGACGAGCGTCCAGCCAGTCGAAGACACGCTGTTCGAACAACGCGCGGCCGGTCGGCTCGCCGTGCAGATGGGCACCCTCGGCCTCGGTGAAGCAGACCAGCGCCTTCGGTCCGGGCAGCGCGTCGTAGAGCCGCCGCGCTGCCCCGGGCCAGAAGTGCTCCCCCTCCGGGTCGGTGATCAGCAGCGGGGTGGTGATCCGCCCGGCCACCGGGGTCACGTCGTACCGGGAGACCTCGGCCAGCAGGTCGTACGGCGAGTCGACCCCGTACGGCCGGGCCCGCCGGCGCCACATCGCGGCGAGCGCCGGGTCCGCGTCCAGAGCGTCACGGACCACGCGGTCGAACGTGTCGCGGTCACCGGAGTCCCACAGGCCGCGCAACTCCGGGCCGAGAGGGCGCCACCAGCTCTCCACGACGGCTACGACACCCGGATCGGCGACCGCCGCGGCGATCCGGTGCTCGAACGCGAGCGTGCGCGGAACCCAGTAACCCGCCTGGCCGATTCCGGCGAGCGCGATGCGCCCGGCGTCGACATCGGACCGCGCGGACAGGAAGTCCACGACCGGCGTGACGACTTTCTCCCAGTCCGGACGGAACGTCACCCCGTGGTCGAACAGCATGGACTGCTGACCCGGTCCGTCGAACAACAGCACGCGGTGGCCCCGGGCCACGGCCGGCGCGCCGAGAAGCGTCCACGCCGAGCTGACCGGGCCGTCCCCGCGGTTGTTGACGATCACGGTCGACAGCGGCCCGGGACGGTCGGGCGGGCTCACCAGGTAGCCCGGCAGCGTCCTTCCCTCGTACGGGATCGCGACCCGCTCGGCGGGCGGGTCCCATGCCCGCGCGAACCGGTCGAAGCAGTCACGGTGCTCGCCGAACACCTCGCGCAGCCGTGTCCCGGGGTCCTCGCACGACTCGACGCCCACGAGGGCCAGGCCGAAGTATCCGGCGGCCCGCAGGAAGGCGTCCCGGGCACTGGCCGACCGGCCGTGGGCCGCGCTCTTCTCGCCCTGCTCCCGGACCCGGCGGCCGAGCGCGGCCCAGGTCCAGAACCAGGTCTCCCCGCCGGCGTCCGACAGGGCGGCCGAAGTCGCCAGCACCTCGCCCACGTCCGCGCCGTGCTGCCAGACGGAACCCAGAGCGACCAGGACCTCGTGGTCGAACTGGTCGTTCTCGTTGAACCGGTAGGCCATGGCGACTCCCGTTGCCCGCGCCGTCGGACGCCCCCGAGCCCGCGACCGCACCGTTTCAGGCTACGAGTCCCCCCGTCCCCCTGCACCCGGCGGCGACCGCCACCACGTGCGCGGGTCCTCCGCCGGGTCGAAAATGGGCGGAGGCCCGGTCGCCGAGCACCAGCGGCGCCTGCCGAGAGGAACGCCCGCATGTGCCCCATGAGCCGCAAGAGCGCACCACCGCCACCCCCGTCACGGCCCGGCCGCGGTGGGCGCGCCGGTGTGGGCGGCGAGCGGGCATGAGGCCCGGACCCGTCGGTTCCGCGGTCGTACGCCGGTCCGTGCAGGTCACCTGCTCGGCGAGCGTCGGCTTCTACGTGTTCCTCTATGGTCTCCACCAACCCGTGGCCGCGCTGTACGCGCTGTTCACCCCCATCGCGCTCGGCCTGCTGTCCACCATTCCCGGGACCGGCCCGCGGCAGGCGTGCATCACCCTGCGGACCCTGCCGTTCGGGCTGGCTCTCGTCGCCCTGGGCACGGCACTGGCGCAGTCCACGGCGGCCGCGGTGGCGGGCATGCTGGTCGTCGGATTCCTGTTGACCTTCAGCGTGGTGGCCGGACCTCGCGCGGCCGGACCCGCGCCCGGTCTGCAACTCCTCTACATCCTGGCCTGTTTCCCGCCCTACGCCCCCGAGACGCTGGCCGGCCGGCTGACGGGCGTGGCCGTGGGCGTGGCCCTCCTCGCGCTGTGTCACGCGTACCTTCTGCGCGGCCCGCCCGCCGTCGGCTTTCGCCACCTGCTCGCCGACGCGCTGGAGACGGGCGCGGCCGCGGCGGCCGCGCCGGACGGCGTCCCCGTCGCGACGCTGCGGGAACTCAGTGAGGGGATGCGGCTGTCGCGGGTCGCGCCCGGTGAGCGCCCCACCGGACCGGGCCGCGGGGACCGGGCGCTGGGACAGGCGGGCGCCGCGGCCCGCCGGATCCTGGACCAACTGGCCTCGCAGTCCGAGCTGTCCGCGTCCGAGGGCGTACCGCTGGGCACGGACCCGGCGTCCGCAGTGCTCCGGGCCCGCGTCGCGGGCACGTGCGCCGACATGGCCTCGGCCCTGCGCACCGGTCGGCCACCACCGCCGGCCGACCTGCTGCGGGAGGAGATCCAGCGCTTCCAGGCCGACCGGATCCGTCGCGCCGCCGATCCAGGTGAACAGGGCGTGGACAGCCGCGTGCTCCGACGGCAGGCCGCGGTCCTGACGCTGGCGGAGTCGGCGTGGATCGCGGTCACCGCCGTGGGTGTCGCCGCCGCCGGACGCCGCGGCCCACCGCTCTCACCCCGTGACCTCTTCTGGTACGTGGACCTGCCCACGGCGTCGTTGTGGGGGCGCAGGATCGCCGGCAACGCGACGCATCGCTCGGTGTGGTTCCAGAACGCGGTACGGGTCGCGTGCGGGCTCGCCTTCGCCCGGCTCGTCGCGGGCACCCTCGACCTCGCGCACGGATTCTGGGTCCTGCTGACGGTCCTCACCCTCGCCCGCACCACGGTCGGCGCGACCTGGCGCGCGGTGCGCGAGGCGGTGGCCGGCAATCTGGTGGGAGCGGTCGCGGCCGGTGTCCTGCTCATCGCCGTCGGACGGCACCTGGACGCCTGCGCCGTCCTCCTGGTACCGGGCATGCTCGTCGCCTTCGCCCTGGGCCCGCGGCTCGGAGTCGCCTGGGCGCAGGGGCTGTTCACCCTGGTGGTCTCCCTCGCCTTCGCGCAGATCACCCCGACCACCTGGCGGCTGTCGGAGGCGCGCCTCGTCGATGTCGTCACCGGCAGCGTCATCGGCCTGCTGTGCGGGCTGCTGGCCTGGCCGGCGGGGGCACGCAGGGAGGTCCGCCGGACCATGGCGAGCCTGCTGCGCTCCTGCGGGGCGCTGGTGCCCGCCACGGTCGAGGCGCTGCTGGAGGCGCCGGGGGCCGACCCCTGCGCGCCCCCGACCCTGCCCACCCTGCATCATCTGCGGCTCGCGGAGGCCGCCTACGCGCAGTTCCGCAGCGAGCCCCCCGCTGCCTGGGAGGGGGCCCAGGCGGACTGGCACGGGGTGCTCGTGGTGGCGTACCACACCGTGCTGGGCGCCCAGCGGCTCCCCTGCTTCGAGGCGCCGCTGGCCGATGTGCCGCCGGACGCGTGCGCGTGGGCGCGCAGGACGGCGGCCGAACTGACGGCGGACGTGGACCGTATCGCCCTGCGCTTCACCACGGAGGGGTGCCCCGCGCCCGGTCGGCGCCCCTGCGCCCCGCCGCTGCCGTGGCACCATCCGGGGCTGCCCACCCTCGTCGACCTCGAAGTGTGGCTGACGGCCATGGACCATCAGCTCCGCCGCATCGAGGCATCCCTCGCCGTGCGGCCGTGATGCCCACCGCCGAGCCGGACCCGCGCCGCGGCCGGACCCGCGCCCGGCCGGTGCGGTCACCGTTCGTGCGGAGGCGCCGCGTTCCCCGCCGTGGAACCGGACCCCCGCGACTCGACGACGTCCACGTCGCTCGCCCGGACGAAGGCGACCCGGTGGCCGAGCTGGATCTCGTACCACTCCTCATGGCCCGCCACGACCGGGCTCGGCGTGTCGCGGAACTCCGACCTGTCGATGTGCGACCCGAGAAGGCGGGACTGGGTCACGTACCGCTGCCCCGCGAGGAAGTGGTACGGCAGGGGCGACTCGGGCTGCTCCGGCACGCCCTCCGGGTAGGCGTCCTTCTCCGGGAGGGCGCGTCCGTAGACAGGGACCTCGCTCAGGCCCGCCTTCGGCGTCACCATCCGGCCGCTCGCGCCGACGGCGGTCGGGTGGTCCTTCGCGTTCTTGAACCACGCCCGCCGGCCCTGGTACCAGATCGCCGTCCAGTCGCCCTCGTACCCGGCGACCGCGAAGGTCTGGCCCGCGGAGACCCGCGCCCCCAGATCGTCGACATCCACCGTGGAGGCCTCGCCCTTCGGGCGCCGGCCCGGGTCCTGGACCAGCGGCGCGCTCGCGTCGGGCTCGGTGCGGAGGCGGACCGCGCTGGAGCCGTGCGGCGCGCAGGGCGTTCCGGCCTGGGCGCAGCCCGTGAACGCCGGCATGTGGGTGGCGTAGTCCGGCAGCACGGTCACCATGTCGCTGTCGGCCGAGGCGGTGGCACGCAGGGGGGCGCCGAGGAGGTCGAAGTAGTGCCGCCAGTCCCAGAAGGGTCCCGGGTCGTCGTGCATCGCGGGAATGGACGAGGCGGTCGGACCCGGTACGTTGTCATGGCCGAGGATGTGCTGCCGGTCGAGCGGGATGTCGTACTTCTTCGCCAGGTAGCGCACCAGACGGGCCGAGGCCCGGTACATCTGTTCCGTGTACCAGGTGTCGGGCTGTTTCAGGAATCCCTCGTGCTCGATACCGATCGAACGGGCGTTCAGCATCTGGTTGCCCGAGTGCCAGGCCATGTCCCTGGTCCTGACGTGCTGGGTCACATGGCCGTCGCGGGAACTGATCGAGTAGTGCCACGACGGCTCCTTCGGATTCTGCACGGTCTGCAACATCGACCGCAGGCCCGCCTCGGTGTCGTGGATGACGATGTAGTCGATCTTCTGGTCCCGGGGCCGGTCGGCCAGGTCGTGGTTGCCGTAACTCCCGTCGTCCGTCCGCACGTACGGCGCGCCGAGCCAGTCGCAGTCCAGCTCCGGCGGGCACTCGACCTCCTTCGCCCGGCGCGCCTTCGCCACGTCGGCGGCGCGAGGGCGCACGCGCGGGCTGGCGGGAAGGGTGACGCGCTCTCCCGCGTCGGTGGTGCGGTGCGCGCCCTGGCGGATCAGCGAGAAGACGTCGTTCGCGTACGTCGCGGCCGACGCGGCGTCGTCCGTGCCCGAGAAGCGCGCCACCGCGTCCCACCAGTCCTCCGGGTCGGTGCTGAGCGGCTTGCCGAGCTGTCGCTGTACCGCGGCCAGGAGCGCCGCGCCGCCGCGTACGTTGGCGACGGCGTCCGTCCGGAGCCGTCCCGCCGGGGCCCCGATCAGGAGGGCGGCGCGGCGCAGGTCGGCCGGCTGCTCGGAGCGGACGCCCGACGAGTTCCCGAGGGGAGCGGCCGACGGCCCCGCCGCGATCGCGGGCCCGTCGGCCCTCTCGCTCGGCGAGGTCGCCGGGGACTTGGCCCGACGGGTGTCCACCAGGTGCATCGGACCGTAGCCGCCGGCGACACTCGGGGTGCCCGGCCGGGAGTCCCACCGTGACTGCAGGTACGAGACGCCCATGAGCACGCTCCGCGGCACGTGGTACTCGTCCGCGGCATCCGTGAAGACGTTCTGCAGCTTCGGCTCGGCCGCCGGGCCGCCGCACGCCGGAGAACCGGCCAGCAGTGGCACCAGGAGAGCGGCGGACGCGGTCATACGGACGGTCCGGCGGGGGCCTCGTCCAGCGCTGGGGATTCGGCGGGCGGCACGTCTCTTCATCGCGGGGGATCTCCAACCATGCTCGTCGCGGCCAGGACAAGGAGTTGCCCCTTGCACCACCCCCTGTACGTTTCCGTGCCCGACACGCGACGGCGCGCCGAGCGTCACCGGTGTGGACCAGCGGCCCGGCAGAGGCCACCCGGTCGGCGGCAGGATCTTCATATCTGATGGATGGTCAGCAAATGGCCCCCGTTCTGCGCGAGGGCGAGCGGAGCGGGGCGCGACGGCGCTGTGCGACGTGGAGGGGTGACGGACTGTTATGGCGGACTGCGCCGGTGGGCCGGACGGCTGACGGACCGGCCGCGATAGGAGCTGACGGACCGACGGGACGGTGAGCTGACGGACCGACGGGGCGGTGAGCTGACGGATCGACGGGACGGTGAGCTGACGGATCGACGGGACGGTGAGCTGACGGACCGGCGGGGTCGAGCTGACGGACCGGCGGACGGCGCGGCGGCTCAGTCCCGGACCGGGTCCGGGTGCCAGTCGGGATGCCCCGGCATGGGCGGGGTGTGCGCCCCGTACAGCCACGGGGTCAGGAAGGTGCTCAGGTCCTGGCCGGCGACGCCTGAGGCGAGCGCGATGAAATCGTGGGTGCCCGCGGCCCGGCCCTGATACGCCGTCACCCAGTTCCGCTCGATCCTGCCGAAGGTCTCCTCGCCCACCTTCTCCCGCAGGGCGTAGAGCACCAGCGCCGAACCGTCGTACCGCATCTGCTTGAACAGATGCGTGTCACCGTCGGGTTCGGCGGGCGCCCCGTCGTCATGACGCCATTGGTCGTGCCGTTCGTACGCCGTCCGCATCGCGCTCTCGAAGCTGTCGCCGCCGTGTGTGCCGGAGTACAGACGTTCGTAGAAACGGGCGTGGCCCTCGCTCAGCCACAGATCGGACCACCGCCGGATGGCGACGCTGTCGCCGGTCCACTGATGGGCCAGCTCGTGGACGAGGTTGCGCTCGGCGTCGACCCGGTCGCCCAGCAGGTCGGCCCTCGGTACCACGGACAGGGACTGCGTCTCCAGCGCCACCGGCAGGTCGGTGTCCGCGACCAGGACGCCGTAGCGGCGGAAGGGATACGGGCCTAGGTGCCGTTCCAGCCAGGCCAGGTGCGCGGGGGTGAGCGCGCGGTACGCCTTGGTGGCGCTGACCAGGCCGTCCGGGACCACGTCCCGGACGGGCAGTCCGCGCGGGCCTGCGCTCTCGACGAACGCGAACCTCCCGATCGCCATCTGCACGAGCTGGGCCGCGACCGGGTGCTCGGAGTCGTACGTCCAGCGGATCCGTCCGTCGGGCCGGCGGACGCGCTCGACGAGCCTGCCGTTGGCCACCGCGCCGAGGTCCGGTGGGGTGGTGATGTGGAAGGTGACCGGGGCCCGCAGGCTCGGGTGGTCGTCCACCGGGAAGATCATCTTGGCGCCGTCGGGCTGAGGGTAGAGCACGGTGCCGTCGGGCGTCGGCACCCAGCCGTAGTCCGCGATGGCGTCGCCCCGGTGCCGTTGCCGTGCCGGGTCGGCGGTGTAGTCGACCCGCACGGTGAAGGCGCCGCCGTGAGGGATGGGCCGCGAGGGTGTGACGACGAGTTCGTCGCCGTCGCGCACGGCGCGCGCCGGCGTCCCGTCGACGGTGACCCGGCGCAGTGTGTTGCCCGCGAAATCGAGGTCGAAGCGGGAGAGTGCCTGCGTGGCGGTGGCGTCGATGGTGGTGCTCGCGCCGAACGGTGTTCTCGGGGCCGCCCAGTCGAAGTCGAGGGTGTAGCGCCGGACCGTGTAGCCGCCGTTTCCGTCGAGCGGCATGAGCGGGTCGCCGATGCCCGGAGCACCGGGGGAGGGGAGCGCGCCGGGCGAGGCGGGGGGCGCGGGGGAGGGGCCGGGGGCAAGGATGCCGAGACGGGCGGAGTCGCGGTGGTCCCCGGAGGGGAGAGCGCCGGCGAGGGCGACCGCGCCGGTGATACCGACGGCACCGGTGAGGGTGAGAGCGAGGACCGTACGGCGCGAGCGGAGATCCCCGCGGGGGCGTCCCGGCGGGTCCGCTCCCGGCGAGGGCGGCGTGAGCGGCGCGTTCACCGGAGGAACCGGCAGGCGCTGCGCCCCGCACGGTCCGGCGCGCACCCGGCGGTGTACGGGCTGGTGCGCGGGCACCCGGCGGTGTACGGGCTGGTGGTCGTACGCGGGCACGCGGCGGTGTATGACCAGGTGGTCGTACGGGGGCACGCGGCGGTACAGGAGGACGCGGCGGTGTACGGGCAGGCGGCCGTACGCGCGCACGCGGCCGTGTACGGGCGCACGGCCGTCCGCGGGCGAGCGGGCCTGGCCGTCCCCGGTGACGCGGCCGTGCTCGGCGGGCGGCGGACCGGAGTGGTCGTCGGCCGGTGGACGTGGCCGCCGGTCCGCGGACGCACGCGGCGCGCGGTCCTGTGAGGGACTCGGCCGGCGGCGGACGCGATCTTCATGGCCGCACTATGACACCAAGAGGGGCCAAAAGTGGCTTATCTCCTCATATCATCCGCCCGCATGGACTATCCGGACGTGAGGGGCGGTCCGGGTGCGGGCGACGGTGCCGTACGCCGCGACCGCCCGCTCCGGGAACCGGTCGCGGAGCGGCTGACGCCCCATGGTCACCGGGGCCGGCGACGGCCGGGCCGGCCGGGAGGTGGGCCGGAGGAGTGAAGTGCCGCGTAGGGCGGAGCCGCCCCCGGGTGGCCCATGGCCGCCCGGGATCACCAGTGCTAGAAAGGTCACATGGCGAATCGTTTCGCCGGATTTGGACGGTTTTCACTCAGGCCACTGGTCAGCAAGAGTCCGCGGAGCGTAGCCGGGCAGGTGCTGGTTCTCCAGGTGGCACTGGTCGTGCTGCTCGTCGCCTTCGGCGTGCTCGGGCTCGCCCTGCAGTCGAAGCGCGACACCGACGCCGAGGCCAAGCGCCGTTCCCTCGCGGTCGCGGAGACCTTCGCGCACTCTCCCGGTGTCGTGGCGGCGCTGGAGAGCCCCCAGCCGAGCAAGATCCTCCAGCCGCTCACCGAAGCCGGGCGCAAGGCGGCCGGTGTCGACTTCATCGTGGTGCTGAACACCAAGGGGATCCGTTACACCCACCCTCTGCCGAGCCTGATCGGGAAGCGGTTCGTGGGCAACATCGCGCCCTCCCTGGCGGGGAAGATCTACACGGAGAGCGTCAACGGCCCGCTCGGCCGTGAGGTGCAGGCCACCGTTCCGGTCAAGAACGACGCGAACAAGGTGGTGGGCCTCGTCTCCGCCGGGATGAAGGTCAAGAACGTGAGCAACCAGGTGGCCCGGCAACTGCCGATCATCCTGGGCGCCGGGGCGGGCGCGCTGGTGGTGGCCACCGGCGGCACGGCACTGGTGGCCCGGCGGCTGCGGCGGCAGACCCACAGCCTGGCCCCGGCAGAGATGACCCGGATGTACGACCACCACGACACGGTGCTGCACTCCGTGCGTGAAGGGGTGCTCATCATCGGCGGCGACGGCCGGCTGCTGCTGGCGAACGACGAGGCCAAACGGCTGCTCGCGCTGCCGGCGGACGCCGAGGGACAGTTCGTGTCGGAGCTGTCGAGCCTCGACGAGGAGACGGTGGCACTGCTCGTCTCCGGACGCGAGGCCACCGACGAGGTGCACTTCGCCGGGGAGCGGCTGCTCGCGGTCAACCAGCGGCCCACGGATCGCGGCGGAGGTCCGAAGGGCACGGTGGTGACACTGCGCGACTCCACCGAGCTGCAGGCGGTGACAGGCAGGGCGGAGACCGCGCGCGAGCGGCTGAAGCTGCTGTACGACGCGGGAGTCCGCATCGGCACCACCCTGGACGTGCTGCGCACGGCCGACGAGCTGGCGAGGGTCGCGGTACCCCGCTTCGCCGATTTCGTCACCGTGGACCTGGCCGACGCGGTGCTGCGCGGCGAGGAGCCCGGCCTCACGGCCACCGGCATGCGGCGCACGGCCGTGTGCGGGATCCGGAAGGACCACCCGCTCTACGAGAAGGGCCGGCTGATCGACTTCGTGCCCTCCACGCCCCAGGCGCGCGGGTACGGAACCGGCCACTCCGAGCTGGTGACCGATCTGTCCACCGCCACGGGCTGGCACGCGCAGGACCCGCCGCGCACCAGGCGGATCATGGACTACGGCATCCACTCCCTCATCGCGGCCCCGATCCAGGCCCGCGGCGTGGTGCTGGGCATGGCCAACTTCTGGCGTTGCGAGCAGCACGAGCCCTTCGACGAGGAGGAACTGTCCCTCGCGGAGGAGCTGGTGGCCAGGGCCGCGGTCAGCATCGACAACGCCCGCCGCTACACCCGCGAACACGCGCTGGCGGTCACCCTCCAGCGCAGCCTGCTGCCGCGGGCCCTGCCCGAGCTCAGCGCGCTGGAGGTCGGCTACCGCTATCTCCCCGCCCAGTCGGGCGTCAGCGGGGACTGGTTCGACGTGCTTCCGCTGCCGGGGAGCCGAGTGGCGCTGGCCGTCGGCGACGTAGTGGGCCACGGTCTGCACGCGGCCGCCACGATGGGCCGGCTGCGCACCGCGGTGCACAACTTCTCCACCCTCGATCTGCCGCCGGACGAACTGCTGAGCCATGTGGACGATCTGGTCGGCCTCATCGACCAGGACGAGGCGGGTACGGAGAGTGCCGTGGGGGTCGTGGGCGCCACCTGCCTCTACGCGATCTACGACCCCGTGACACGTCGCTGCGTCATGGCGAGCGCGGGGCACCTGGCACCCGCGCTCGTCCACCCCGACGGGACCGTCACCTTCCCGGACCTGCCGGCCGGCCCCCCCCTCGGCCTCGGCGGCATGCCGTTCCTGACCACCGAGCTGGAGCTCGCGGAGGGAACCCAGCTCGTCCTGTACACCGACGGTCTCATCGAGGACCGCAGACGCGATCTGGACGTGGGGATGGACCTGCTCGGCGCCGCCCTCGCGGGTCATCCCGACCGGACACCCGAGGAGAGCTGCGGGGCCGTGCTCGAGGAGCTGCTGCCCGGACGCCCCAAGGACGACGTCGCCCTGCTCATCGCCCGCACCCGGGGCCTGCCGCGCGACCGGATCGCCGACTGGGACGTACCGCTCGACCCGGCCGCCGTCGCGGGAATGCGCGACGCCCTGTCCCAGAAGCTCGCCGAGTGGGACCTGTCCGAGCTGGGCTTCGGCATGGAGCTGGTCCTGAGCGAGCTCATCACCAACGCCATCCGCTACGGCTCCGAGCCGATCCACGTACGGCTGATCCGCGACCGCACGCTGATCTGCGAGGTGGCCGACGGGAGCAGCACCTCACCGCATCTGCGGTACGCGGCCACGATGGACGAGGGCGGCCGCGGCCTGTTCCTGGTGTCGCAGGTGACCGAACGCTGGGGCACCCGGTACACCCCGCAGGGAAAGGTGATCTGGGCCGAACAGGCGCTGCCGGCGAGTGTCGCGGAGCCCGTGCGGGAGCCGCCGGAGCAGGAGGACCCGATCTAGGACTACTGCCCGGAGGGCTCCGCCGGACCGCTCCCGGCCGGACCGCTCCCGGATGGACCGCTCCCGGCCGGACCGCTCCCGGCCGGATCGCTCGCGGCCGGATCGCTCCCGGGTGGACCGCTCTGGGGCGGATTGCTCGCGGGTGGACGGGCGTGGGGCGGACCGCTCCCGGCCGGATCGCTCGCGGGTGCATCGCTCCCGGATGGACCGCTCTGGGGCGGATCGCTCGCGGGTGGACGGGCGTGGGGCGGATCGGTTCGGCCTGTCCCGGTCCGGGGTGGACCGGTCCGGTGCGGTTCGGTCCGGGCCGCACCGTCTCCCGGCTCTTCGCTCCGACACGCCTCGGCCCGGTCCAGGCGCCCGCCGTCCCGGCGCGGGGCTGCCTCCGGGATGCGGTACGCGGCCAGGGCGGCGGTGTCGTCGTCGAGGTTCCCGCCGCTGTGCGCCAGCAGGTCCTGGTGGAGGCTGTCGAGGAGTTCGCGGGGCGGGAAGCGGCACCAGGACCGAACACGTTCGGCGAGCGGGTAGAAGTCGCCGGCGCGGTTGCGTGCCTCGGTGACTCCGTCGGTGTACAGCAGCAGCTGGTTGCCGGGGTGGAAGGGCACCACGTCCACGCGGTACTCGTCCCCGACGAGGACACCGAGGTTGAGAGGGAGGGAGGGGTCGTCCGAGTCCAGCTCGGTGACGCTGTCCCGGGCGATGAGCAGCGGCGGCGGGTGGCCGCAGTTCACGATGCGGACGACGGGTTCGTCGTCGGGGATCTCGGCGAACACCGCGGTGACGAAGCGTTCCGCGCCTTCACTGCCCGGCAGCAGCGCCGCTCTGCGCTTCATGCTCCTCTCGACCCGGCGGGCCACCCCGGCGAGGTCGGGTTCGTCGTGGGCGGCCTCGCGGAAGGCGCCGAGCATCGCCGCCGCAGTCTCCACCGCGACCAGGCCCTTGCCGCGGACGTCGCCGATGAGCAGACGCACCCCGTACGTGGTGGGCACCGCCTCGTACAGATCGCCCCCGATGCGTGCCTCCGCGGCGGCGGACAGGTACAGGGTCTCCACACAGATCTGGCCGAGGCGGCGGGGCACCGGGCGCAGCAGCACGCGCTGAGCGGTCTCGGCCACGGAGCGCACGGTGGCCAGGGTCCGTTCCCGGTGGATGCGGTGGGCGGCCAGAATCGTGCCGAGAACACCGACCAGGGCGGTGGAGATGTACGAGGCCACGTAGTGGCGCTCCCACAGATAGCCCACCGAGCGGCCCGCGCAGCACGGGGTTCCGGCCAGGACACCTTCGAACACCACGGCGAACACGGTGACGGCGGCGACGACGGCGGGGCCGTGCGCGTAGGCGGCGACGAGGGGGAGCGCGATGAGCAGGAAGCTGACCGGCCACTGCACCGGGGTGACGGGTTCGAGCAGCAGGAGGAAGGCGACGTAGAGGGCGGGCAGCCAGCGCAGCCACAGGGGTGTCGCCGGTCCCTGCAGACCTGTGGCACTCAGCCGCTCCGTACGGCGTCGTTCGGTGCCGCGGCTCCCCGGCCACCTCACCGCACGCTCCGGCGGGGGCCGGCCGTCGGCGGGAGCGGCCGGGGAGAACCGGCCGGGCGTACGGAGGCGGAGTCGGGGCCCGGACGGAGGTCCTGGCGGATCCACTCAAGCGGCCTGTGCACGAGAACTCCCGGCGGGCTTGGTCAAGACAACCGCCCTGATGCGGCTCGACAGCTCGACCCGATCATGACTCCGGCAAGGGCATGCCAGGATCTTTGGGGCAATCCTACGACGTGGAGATCCTCGAGAGGGGGGCGAACCGCATGAGACGGGAGGAATCGCCGTGGGCCGCGGCCCCGCCGGCCACGGGAAGCGGGCGCGTCCCCTTCCGGGTCCGGCCCGTCGGACGCGCGGGGGCACCGGCAGTGCACCGAATCCGTACAGCCCTCGGGGATCCGGACCGCCGCCCGGGGCCCGTGTCCTTCTCCCGGTGTCCGGGCCGCCGCCTCCGGTTCTTGGCCGCTCCCTCCGGAACCCGCGTCGCCTACTCGGGACCGCACGCGGCGGGCGGCCGGGCAGGAATGCGCCGAGGTGAGCGTGCGGCCTGGGCGGGTCCTTCGCCGCCCCGCTGGTGGCCGTCCGAGTCGAGGACCGGACGAAGACCGGTTCGCCACTGACGAGAAGGCTCAGGCTGTGCGGCGGCGGGACGAACTCCGCCCTGTCTCGTACGGTCGCGGAACCCCGTCCCGTTCCACCAGGACGACGTGCTGCTCGCCCGGGAGCTGGTGGCGCGTGCGGCGCTGCGCGTGGACAACACCCGCCGCCACACCCGCGAACACGCGGTCGCGGTCACCCTGCGGCACGGTCTGCTGCCTCACGCCCTGACGGGTGTACAGCGCTGGAGGTGGCCTGTCACCGACTGTCGGCCCACCACGACGACCTGGTGCTCCGGTTGGAGAGAGCCGGTGCCGGTGCCGGTGCCGATGCCTATTCAGTGTCGGTGCTGGAGCGGGTGCCCAACGGCACTGTCAGCGAAAGATGTTGACCGCCCGCGCGACCACCAGGACCACGGTCACCAACGAGATGGAGGACTGCAGCATCATCAGCATCTTGGCCCAGCGCGAGAGCGGCATCACGTCGGTCGGGCTGAAGGCCGTGGAGTTGGTGAACGACAGGTACAGGTAGTCCAGGAACGCCGGTTCCCAGTCGGGCGGCGCGGTCTCCGGGTTCTGCATCTGCACGAAGAGGAAGTCGGCGAACTGGTGATGGCCCCGGGCCCGCGCCATCGGCCCGCCGCGGTCCCACTCCCAGTACCACAGGGCGAACACGATGACGTTCGTCAGCCAGATCCCGCCGCCGGTCAGCAGCAGCGGCCCGGCGTCCTCTCCCTCGGTGCCGGTCACCAGGCCCGCCACCAGCCTGACCGCCGCCCAGCCGTTGGCCAGACTGATCACGGAGATCAGAGCCAGGCCCAGCCAGCGCAGCCACCGGCTCCGGGGCTCCACCCGCCGGGGGTTCGCCACGATCAGACCGGCCAGCAGCGCCAACTCCAGGGCGGGCAGCACCCAGTAGGGCTGGAGGGTGAGATCGTGCGGCACCGTCAGCTGGAGGGTGACCGCCACCAGGATCACGGCGGTCACCGCCCAGCGGGGCTCACCACGTGTCACGCGCCGCCAGGCCGGCGCCACCTCGCGCTCCCGGCTCTCCAGGAGCCGCTCGATCCTGGCCAGGCGGCTCTCGGCGTCGTTCGTCCCGTCGGTCATGGCGAGCATTGTCCCGGGTCACATGTTGATCAAGTGACCCGCCAGTCCGTGGATCGCCTCCTTGACCGCCTCGCCGAGCGTCGGGTGGCCGTGCACGTTGCGGGCGACCTCGTGGACGGTCAGGTCCCACTGCTGAGCGAGCGTCAGTTCCGGCAGCAGCTCGGTGACCTCGGGCCCGATCAGATGGGCACCGAGGAGTTCGCCGTGCCGGGCGTCGCTGAGGATCTTCACGAAGCCGGCGGTGTCGCCCAGACCGTGCGACTTGCCGTTGGCGGTGAACGGGAACTTCGCCACCCGCACGTCGAAGCCCCTCTCGCGGGCCTGGGCCTCGGTCCAGCCGAAGCTGGCGATCTGCGGCTGACAGTAGGTCGCCCGCGGGATCATGACGTAGTCGAGTTCCATGGTCTCCGCGTCGGCGATGGTCTCGGCCGCCACGATGCCCATCGCCTCGGCCGCGTGCGCGAGCATCAGCTTCGACGTCACGTCACCGATGGCGTAGATGTGCGGGACGCTCGTGCGGCACCGCCCGTCGATGTCGATCGCCCCGCGGTCGGTGAGCCGGACACCGGTGTTCTCCAGACCGTAGCCCTGCACGCGCGGCTGGAAGCCGATCGCCTGGAGCACCTTGTCGGCGTGGAGCGTCTGCCGCTGGCCGCCCGTGGTCACCATCACCTTGACCGCGTCGCCCGAGTCGTTGATCGCCTCGACACGGGTGGAGGTCAGCACGTTGATGCCGAGCCGCTTGTAACGGCGGGTCAGCTCCGCGGAGACCTCCTCGTCCTCCAGCGGGACGATACGGTCGAGGAACTCGACGAGGGTGACCTCGACGCCGTAGTTGTGCAGGACGTACGCGAACTCGACGCCGATGGCGCCCGCGCCCGCGATGATGATGCTCCGCGGAAGCGTGTCGGAGAGGATCTGCTCCTCGTACGTCACCACGCGCTCGCTGAGCGAGGTGTTCGGCAGCAGCTTCGTGGTGGCGCCGGCGGCGACGATGCAGTGGTCGAAGGCGATGGTTTCCGTGCCGCCGTCGGTAAGTTCGACCCGCAGGGTGTGGTCGTCGTCGAAGGTGCCGCGACCGGTGTACTGCGTGATCTTGTTCTTCTTCATCAGGTAGTGGACGCCCTTGACGCGCCCGTCCGCGACCTTGCGGCTGCGGGTGAAGGCCGCGCCGTAGTCGAAGGTCACTTCCCCGTTCACCCGGATGCCGAAGGTCTTGGCCTCCTGGGTGAAGATGTGGGCCAGCTCCGCGTTGCGCAACAGCGCCTTCGACGGGATGCACCCCACGTTGAGGCACACTCCGCCCCAGTACTTCTCCTCGACGATCGCCGTGCTGAGCCCGAGCTGGGCGGCCCTGATCGCCGCGACATATCCACCCGGGCCGGCGCCCAGGACCACTACGTCAAAGTGTGCGCTCATGGCCGCCAGCCTAGTACTCCGGCCCCGAACGGCGATCTTGTCGGTCGGGGGTGGTGTCGGAAAGCGTGACCGGACCGGCGGGACCGGGCGGGTCAGGATTCCGCGGGCGGGGTCTCCCGGGCGTCACCGAAGTCCCAGAGGCAGACGACGGTGCGGTCGCCCCCGGGAGACCGCACCGGCACGTCCACCTCGGAGAGGAACGAGGTGAGACGGGGCCGGCGCCCCGCCCAGCGGCCGGCGAACCAGTCCCCCGCCTCGGGGCGGACCAACAGGTCCGCCAGGGAGGAACTGCACAGCGCCAGCAGATCACCCGGACGGGTGGTCAGACGGGCACAGCGCACCCGTTGGGCGGCGGCGGGCATCCGCAGCCCCCGCTCGGCCGCCGTCCCGCCGGGCGTGAACGCACTGGTCCAGACTCCGTCGCGCAACATCATCAGCGCGCCGTCACCGATCCCGAAGGCGACGTGCTCGCGCTGCCTGCTGTCGCCCAGACGCGAAAGCAGCCCGGTCAGCGCCACCCCGATCGCGGCGTCGTCCGGCTCGCCGCCCGGCCCCTCCCCGCGCGTCACCAGCCGCATGGAGTGCGCCACCCCCTGCAGGGCCGTCCGCAGCAGCGCGGTCAGGTCGCCGTCCGAGCCGGCCGGCCGGTAGAGCTGATGGCCCAGTGCGTCCCCGTAACGGGCCACCTGTGCGGCGAGGTTGCGGCACGCGCGGTCGGCCGCGGACTGCGACCAGCGCCCGTGCGGCACCCCCGCCGCCACCGCGCTGAGCAGCGTCGGAGTCCGCATCTCCTCGACGAACCGCAGCAGGAACGCCTCGCGCCGGTGCTCTCCCTCGCGTCGGGCCCGGTCGCCGCGCACCGACGCGGCGCGGACGACGAGCGGTCCGAGGTCCGCACCGTCGACACTGCTGTCCGACGTCGCGTCCCGGCCCAGCGGCAGCCGCCGGGGGATCGCCGGGGACAGCGCGTTCGGACCGAGCGGCGTCCCGCCCTCGGCCTCCGCCTCGGCGAGGCGCCGCTTCAGACCGTCCGCGTCGGAACGCGCGTCGTCCCGTTCCCGCGCCAGACCGCGCACCTCACCCTCCAGAGTCCGCAACCGCTGCCGTGCCACGTGCAGTTCCTGCTGCAGACCGGCGGGCTGCATCGCGGCCGTCGCGGACTTCTCCTGAGTCTCCTTCAGGAGAGCGCGCACCCGCGACAGTTCGAGGTCCCGCCCGCGCAGCAGCTCGTGCGCCGCGGTCACCTCCCGTCGTACGCTCTCCAACCGAGCCTCCGAAGGCCCGAGTTCGGGACCCCTCCCCGATGACTGGGCCAACGCGGTCGGTACGGACGCCGGCGGCGGTACGGCGCGGTCCGTCCGGGCGAGCCGGAGGGCGAGCGCGGCGTTCCCCGCCAGCGACAGGCCGAGAAGGATGATCAGCCAGGTGGTGGAGGTCATGGTCCGCTGTCTCCCCGTGAACATGCGTCGTGTGGGTCGTCGTCCGGTCCGGCGTTCGGGAACAGCCGTCGTACGGCCCGTCGTGCCAGCGGCACCGCGGCGAAACGGTCCAGATCGTCCCAGAGTTGCCGGGCGGGTACGTCCGAGGCGAGCACGTCCGCGGCCGGCGCCGGTGCGCTCCCCGTGCCGGACGGAACGTCGTACGCGTCGAGCCGGATGTCGTGCAGTGCCGCCCGCAGGCGACGGGCGCTGAGCCGCGCCGTGGACGTGCGCGCGTCCCGCAGCGCGGGCGCCAGGGCCGACGCGCACAGGTCGGGCAGCCCGCTCGCCGCCCACACCGCCAGGGCCCGCGCCCGTACCGGCGCCGCCCGGTCCGTCGGACGCAGCAGTACCCGCAGGGCGTCCTCGGCGCGAGACGCGCACACCGCGTGGACGGGCAGGCCGCGGGCGCACGGTCCGACGGTGTGCGGCAGGGCGCCGCGCAGCCAGCCGGCCAGACCCGGGAGGAAGTCGGCTCCGTCGTGTTCGGGGACGCAGGACACCAGGGTCACCGGCGCTCGGCAGGGACCGCCCACGGACCCGGCGAGCAACGCCCGGAATCCGTCGGACAGCGGTTCCCGGCCCGTGAGTTGCTCATGCGGTGCGGCCGCCAGCACCAGATGCGCGGAGTCCAGGACCTCACGGGCGTACGGTGCGAGGGGACCCTCCGCCGGGACGGGGACGTCCGTGACCGTCAGGCGTACCCCGTCGCCCGCCGGTGGCCACGGCAGGGGGCCGCCCGCGAAGGCGGTCGAGAGGGTCGCCGGCAGATCAGGCCCGTCCGGCGGGTCCGGTGCGGCAAGCGCGCGGGCGGCGGCACCGGTGGCCGGCTCCGTGCCGGCCCCCGTCACATCCTGTATGCGGCGCCAGGCCCGTGCGACGCTGTCCTCGCCCGTCCAGCGTGTCGCGAAGAAGCGGTCCCGCCCTTGTTCCGCGCGGATCCGCAGCCAGGTGACCGTCCCGTACCGGTCCCTCCAGGCGGCGCGGGCCGGGCCCGTTGTGGCGATGTCCCGCAGGAGCCGACGGGCCAGCCGGTCGAGGGCCCGTCGATGCCCCTCAGTGATCCGCAACTCCGGTTCCACCGAGGGCCGGTGGTCGTACAGCAGAGGTACGAGGTCGAAGGCGGCGGGTGGTTCCGGCAGCCGGATCCCGGTGAGCAGGGGGACGAGACCCGCGGCGGCGGCACCGGTGCGCAGCACGACCACGCGGAGCACCCGGACGTCCTGCCGCGCCGGGCCCCCCGCCGGAGCGTACGACGCAGCGAGGTCCGCCACCAGCTGCGGGGAGAGGCCGTTCGCGCGCCCGGCGGCGCAGGCGCCGAGCAAGCGGGCCGGCGACACGCTGTCATGGGAGCCGATGTACGACCCCGGGTCCGGGGGCCGCGCGGTGGACGCCCGCGGCGCCTCACGCTGGTAGGCCATCACTCACCGCCGGGTGGGCTCGGCGGGCCGCACGACGACGCGGCCCTTGTGCTTGTTGGGCCCGTAGGCGGAGCCCTTCTTGCGCCGCAACGCCGTCCACACCACCCACTGCACCTCGGGTTCGCTGGAGCCGGCGACGCCCTTCACGGTCTCCTCGATCGTGTACTCGGCGGCGAAGTCCCGGCGCAGATCCTCCAACGGCCGGAAGATCACCTCGTAGTTGGCGTCCTCGGCGAGCGGGATCAGGATCCGGGAGACCCTCGTGCGCCACTGGTACCACCAACTCTCGGGAGCGGCCGGACGTTTGTGCACCAGGCCGCCCAGAACCATGTCCAGGTGGTGCGCGGCGCCCAGCCGGTTCTCCCGCGTCCACGCCATCTTCTCGTCCAGGCCCTGCCCCGCGGTGCGCAGCAGCGAGGCCAGCCGGCGTTCGTACTTGTCCCGGTGCTCCTGCTCGGCGAGGCTGCCCGGCTGGTGGTCGTGGAGGAGCGCGACGTGCAGTTCGGGGTCGAGCGCGGCCAGTCGCTCGGCCTGCGCGGCGCGCACCGCCCAGGCGGGACGCGGATCACCGGGTGGCAGGCTCCCGATCCCGGCCGCCGGAAGGCCGAGGTACCGGTGGAACTTGGGGTCCACCTCCCTGGCGGCGGCGGGCAGGTCGGCGAAGTCCAGCGGCAGCCGCTCCGCTGGACACAGGCCGTCCGGCAGACCGAGGACGATCACGTCGGCGTCGGCGACCTCACCGTCCGGCACCGGGAGGCCCGCGAGGGCGGCCTCGGCCGCGGCCGTCGTACGCCACTCCGTGGCCACGTCGCCGGGCAGCCTCAGCAGCGCCATGTGGACGCGCCGCCAGATCCGCCCGACGAGCTCGGCGGCGTCCCCGCCACGGTTGTCCCGGCGCGGAGGCGCCGGCTGCGGGAGATAGCGGACCTGTTCACTCCGGAGATCCGACTCCAACTGCTCGAGGGCGACCGCGAAGTCCGCCAGGGGGTCCGGCGTCGGGTCCGTCGGCGACACCGGAGACCCGGAAGAGGAGCCGTACGGCGGTGACCCCGCCGCCGTTCGGTGCTCAGTCAACTCTCCCTTGGTGACGGTGAGTTCCCGCGAGCCCCGCTGCTTCACCGGAACCGACGACTGCGGGTGGTCCGACGGATCCGGCTGGTCCCCCTGGTCGTGCTGATCCAGCTCGTCCGTTGTCTCCGTTGTCTCCGGAGCCGCTGATTCCGTCGGTCCCTCGGGCCTCACGGCAGCGTGGGACGTCGGGTCGGCCATCCGTTCCCTGCGGACCGACTCCACCCCGACAGCCGCTTCGCCCCCCTCCTCGGAGGCGACCTGGTCGCCCCGTCCGACTTGTTCGTCCGCGTCCCGGCCTTCGGCTGCGTGCCCGTCCCCTTCCCGGCTTTCGTCCCCGCTCCCGTGCCCGTCCTCGGCTCCGCCCGATTCGGGGGTGGCGCCACGCGCCGGACGTTCGCCGTGCGGGACCGCCGCGAGCGCCGACGCCTCGCGCAACGCCCGCCCCAGTTGCGTACGCGCCTCATCGAGGCGTTCGACGACCTCACGCGGATCGTCCCGGTACGGAGGCAGGTGGCCGGCGACGTTCTGGAGAGCCAGCCAGCACTCGTGCAGCGCTTCGAACATCGCCTCGCCACACTGGGAGGGCGATTCCAGTACGGCGGTGGCGGCCTCGGCGAAGGCACCGAGCCGGAGCGCGTGCGCGTGCCTCGGCCCGTGGTCGTGGGCGTCGGTCATCAGTGCCTCCCGCTGTTGGGATCCCAGTGGTGGTTCAGCTTGTTGGTGGGCGGGTCCATGCGCAGCCGCAGCACCCGGCCGGGAACCTCCTCCACCTGGCGCAGCTTCTCGGCGGGCAGATAGGGCACCAGGCCCCGGTGCACGCGCAGTTGGCCGTGGGCGTCGAGCGTGGCGTGGTGCCGGCCGTCCTGCACCGCGGGGAGATAGCCGAGGAAGACAGGCGCACCGTCGCCGCGGTCCAGGAAGAACTCGTAGGTGAACGTGTTGTTCACGTCGGTGGGCGGCGCCGAGATCGGGGCGACGCGCCCCGGCACCGGCAGGTCGTGCAGGTCGAGTGTGGGATGGAAGGACTCCGGCAGGTAGCCGCCGGCGGACACGACCGCGCCGGCCGCCAGGTCGGGTGACGAGGGCGGGAACACCTCCACCAGGCGTCGTACGCCGTTGTCGTCCGTGCCCGCGTTGACGCAGATGCGCCCGGGTACGGAGCAGTTCGGCAGTTCGGCGTCGAAGGCGAGTCCGGGCGCGGCGCCGTCCAGCGGGACCGCGGGACCGTCGACGAGCAGGTGGGCGGGGCCGTTGCACAGCAGGATGTACGGCACGAGCCGGTTGTCCATCTCGATCTGGTACCGCACCCCGCGCCGGCTGCCGCTGGGCGGCCGCCACACAGACGGCGTGGGTTCGAACCCCTCCGCGCTCGCCGCCAGGGCGAGATCGAAGGCACCCCACTGCAGGGAGTCGCCCGATCCGAGGTAGCGGTGGATCGACAGCGTGCGGCTGAGCGTGTTCCAGCCGGTGCGGACCCCGAGCCGCCCGGAGGTGTCGAGTTCGACATAGGGGTCGCCCGCCCGCAGCAGTGGGGTGACCCGGTCCATGTGCCCGCGCGGGCCGAAGTCGCACGGCAGACTGGAGAACAGGCCCTGGAGCCTGATGTCCAGATCGCTCAGCCGGATGGTGGCCCCGGCCCGTCCGCCCGCGCCGTCGCCGTGCCCGACCTGTCCCGCGACGTTGCGCACCGAGTGGGCCCAGGCCGCGCCGAGCGAGGTGACCTGCTTGGCGTACTTCACCTCGGCCGACAACTCGGTGTTCTTGTGCCAGCCGAGACCGTCGCCGCCGTCCGCGCCCTTCTGCCGCAGCACCGCCCGGACCTCTCCCTCCAACTGGGCCATGCGGCTCGTGCGTCCTGACAGCACCACCTGGTCGAGCAGTGGCTCGGGAAGCTCCGGCAGGCCCTTCGCGCGCCGCTCCTCGTTCTCCTCGTGGGCCCGGCGGAACGAGCCGCGCACCAGGTCGGCGCCGAGCGCGGCGGCCCGCCGCAGCACGGGCTGCACCAGCTTGGCGAACTGCCCCGCGTCCAGGGTGATCTGACCCTGCACCGCGCCCAGCCGGTGGTTCGGTCCCGCGTTCAGGACGTCGGCCACCCGCTCCGGCTCCAGCACCGCGCTTCCCGCGCCCCGGGCGCTGAGCTCGCGCTTCTTGAGTTCGGCGAGCCTCCACAGCAGCTCGAACCGGGTCCTGCGCTCGTCCCGCTCGGCCGGGTCGCTGATCCCGGCCCAGTCCGTGGGCAGCGCCTCCGACAGGACCGCGCGGACCTCGGGCGAGACGATCGTGTCCAGTTCGTCGGCCGCGCGCTCGGCCACCGCGTCGGCGTACGCGCGCCGCGGCACGCCCCCGCGCCGGCCCGGTAGGTCCTGCACGGCCTCCTCGCCGTCCTCCGGTCGCTCGCCGAACGACCCCGTCCGGACGCTCAGTTCGTCCACCAGCCGTGCCTTGATCCAGTAGAAGACCTGGAGCGTCAGCAGGTCGCCGCCGAGCCGTTCGTGGCCCGTGGACCCCAGCAGTTCGGGTTCGAGCCGGTAGTCCCGGCCGGCCACGAACTCCTGGTCGTCGCCGAGCGCCGGTGTCTGGTCGACCAGGGTCAGCCGCAGCAGCGCGATGTCGGTGGTGCCGCCCCCGATGTCGATCACCAGCATGATCCGCTGCCACGTCGGCGGCTTGTCCCCGACGCGTCGGCAGCGTGCGCGCAGCGACTCCAGGCCCGCGTTGAGATTGTCGGTCAGGTCGCCCATCAGGAAGTACAGCCCGGCCGCGAGACCCTCGTCGAAGTCCATGACGACGCGCGGACCGCCGAGCGCCGTACGGACCAGCCTCTCCAGCTTCTCCTTGACCTCCGGCAGGATCGTCGTCGGATACGTGACGACGACCGTCGCCATCCGGCTGATCGTGTTCAGCGCCGGGTTGTACGTGGTCTGTTCGGCGCCGTCGACCAACAACAGGTACATGTGCTGGGCCAGATGGTCCGCGGACATGTCGGAGTCCGCCACCGGCTCCGGAGTGAGCTGCAGCGCCGCCCTCTTGATGCCCGTCAGCCCTTTGACGCCCGGCAGCCCCTCGGGCCCGTTGCCGCACAGCGCGAAGCCGCGGTCGCGCGGCTGCTCGGGCACGGTGCCGTCGGCGTACTCGACCTCGCGCAGCGCGCTGGCCGGGGCGGAGGTGAGCCGGCCCGAGTCGTCCGGGTACTCGACGGCCCTGAGCGCGTGCCGGTCGAGCGGCGGAGCGCCGATGACCTCCGCGTACCCGGTGTGCAACCGGCGGTTGAGCCAGCGCCGCAGCTCCGGTCCCGCCTGCTCGCGGAGGGCCTCGACGCGCAGCATCAACGCGTCGGCGACATCGGAGTCGCCCAGCCGGGCCAGCGCCTCGGTGCCCGTCACCTCCGCGTTTCTGCGCGGCAGCGCGACCGGCCCGGTGAGCAGTGCGTCCACCTCCTTGCGCCATTCCGCCGGCGCGTCGGCGGGCGGCGCGAGCAGGTCCGTCAGCAGGTCGGTCAGGGAACGGGCCTGCGCCGGATCGACCAGCTGGGCCCTGATCCGTGTCGGATCGTGCAGGGTGGCGGTGGAGGCCGTCGTCCCGAAGTCGACGACGATGAACTCGTGTTCGTGCGTGCTGCCCGTGATGTCGCGCAGGGTCAGGAACTCGTCGTCGTCCTCCGGGCGCGGCGGTGCCACGGGCTCCTCACCCCGCGGGGCGAATTCCAGCATGACGCGGCCGTGCGCCGTTCCCGCGTGCTCGACCGACGCGTAGTCGACGCTCCAGTGGACGTCCAGCCGCAGCGGCTCGTCGCCCGCGGCGGCCGCGGGAGCGGACGCGGGGTGCACCAGGGCCGTCGGCAGCACGGTGTCCTGGGACAGGGTGCGCGGCCCCTCCACGGTGATCGACGTGTACTGCTGCGGCACCCAGCAGTCGGCCAGTGCCTGTGCCAGCTGCGCCGGTACGAGGCCGCCGCTGGGTGTGATGACCTCGATACGGGCGGGCAGGTGCACGGTCACCATGCGGCTGCCGCCGGTGCCCTCCTGCTCCAGGACGACCTCGGGCAGTGCTATGCCCTCCGGGCCCGTGTAGAGGCGGAACTGCCTGCGGCCCAGCGGGACGACACCCGAGGCGGGATCGGCGTGCGGGGCGCGGAAGGAGATGGTCAGCTCGGTGCTCATGTCAGTCGTCGCTCCAGGCTCGGATCAGGATGTCGATGGGCTCCTCGACCGGCGCCTGCGCGGCACCGGTGCCGTCCCCGCCGGAGTGCGGGTCCGCCCCCAGCGGCTTGCGCGGTGCCCGCACCTCGTTCTCCCGGGGCAGGTACTCCACGGTCTTCGAGTACAGGGCGACCAGGTCCTTCTCGATCAGGGCGAGGGTGCGGCCGAGATGTTCGGTGACGAGCCGGGCGGCGGCGTCCGCGGTGTGCTGGCGCAACTGCACCACCAGCAGCGGGTGCCGTTCGCGTTCCTCGGAGCGCTGGTCCTCCAGCCTGGGCATACGGTGGTCCCAGGGCAGCGCGTGCGGCGCCCGCATCGGGAAGCGGTTCTCCTGGTCCGCGGGCGTCGGTCCGGGCACGGACGCCAGTTCCTCCACCCGCCGGCGCGCGTGCGTCGGATTGAGAGCGGTCCACAGGTGGTTCAACTGGTTGTCGGCCCGGTGCGCGCTGCCGCGCAGCCGGGTGAACAGGTCGTTGAGCAGGATGTCGGTGGCCGGGTCCGCCATCCACTCGCGCAGCGCCCCGAACTCGTCCTGCCAGTAAGCCGCCCACTGGTCGAACCAGACCCGCAACTGGTCGTGCTCCTCACCGGTACGCCGGTCGACGAGCGTGCGGAACTTGTCCAGGAAGGTCGTCGTGACGTCGGCCGACTCCTCGCCGCCGGGCGCCTCCGCCGCGACGCCGGCGGTCCGGCCGGGCCGCGTCAGGTTGTTGATGCCGCCCTGCGCGGGCGGTTCGCTGCGGGGGACGAGGTGGTTGCGGTCCCGCTCGGCCCGGCCCAGCAGCTCCTGCCACTCCCGCCAGTCGAAGACGTCGTCGCGCACCGAGTCCGCGATCTCCTCCCGCCGGGGCGGCCGTCCGCCCAGCTCGGCCGCGTACGAGGCGTCGTCGGTCCCGCTCGCGCGCGGCGCGGGGGTACTGAGCTGGTACAGCGTCGGCAGCATCAGGTCGAGCAGCTCGCGGAACTCGGCCAGTTTCTCGGCGAGTTCGCGGTACTCCTCGGGTTGCTCGCCGCCCGCGGCCCGGTGCACCTGCCGCTGGAGCAGACTCAGTTCGCGCCAGAGCCTGCGGTGCGAGCCGCGCGCCCGCTCCAGCTTCTGATCCAGCCCGTGACGGCGTACGTGGTGGTCGATCAGCAGGCGCAGCCGCTGGATTCCGCCGTCGTTGTCGTAGGCGCGCAGCCGGTCCGTCCAGGGGTTGGTCTCGTCGGCGCGGCGCAGCCGGTCGGCGATCTTCTCCCACCGCTCGGCACCCGGCGGGTCGAGGTCCGCCAGTGCCTTGTGGATGCGCTCCCGGGTCTCCGGCGAGGTCGCGGTGTAGGGGAGTTGGTGCGCGCGGATGGCGGCGATCGAGGAGACGGCCACGATGCCGTCCTCGCGGTGGTGCACGAACTTGTTCCCGTACACGTGCACGCCGTTGACCTCGGCCGAGTGCGACAGCAACTGCCGCAGCGGCAGGGGCCCGTCGGGTACGTCCCGCAGTGCGGGCGGCTTGGCGAGGTCGAAGGCGTTCGCCGCGACGAGGGCCGCGCTGGCCAGGGCCTGCGGTTCCCGGCCGTCCTCCGTGAGCATGTCCCAGAACGTCGAGGCGCCCTTGGACTCGGGTCGGACGGCGCTGATGACCAGCAGGATGGTGTGTACGGACACCAGTTCGCGGCGGCTGAGGAAGGTGTCGCGGCCGTAGGAACCAGCGGCGTTGATGCCCGGGAAGTCCAGCAGCCGCACCGCGGTGTCCTGTGAGATCAGCCCGGCCAGGTCCCAGTGGTCGGGCGAGACCTCGACCCGCAGCGTCACCTTCTCGACCAGCGGGAACGTACGGCGCAGCGCCTCCGCTGCGACCGCGTCGTCGGAGTTCTTGAGCTGACCCGTGTCGACGGGCTGCACGGCCCGCTTGGGCGGGGTCTCAGGGGTGCGCTGGGCGGCTCCGAGGACCAGTGCCGCGCCGACCGCCTTCCCCGACACGGAGACGGAGGTGCCGAGCAGGTCGCGCTGGCTCAGGGCCGCGTCGCGGATCCGGCACAGCTCGGTGACGGCGTCCCGGTGCGCGGCGCCGATCGCCTCGTACGCGACGGGGCCGCCCGGGGCGGGCCACAGCCGGGGGTACCACGCCTCGAACGGGGCCCAACCACGCGGATCGGTCACCGGGTTGTAGTCGGACAGCGTGGCTCCGGCGCCGAGCGGCGGGTGCCGTTCGTCCAGCACGCGGACCAGGTCGTCGAGGACGGCGCCCACGCACGCGGCGAGCTGCTTCTCGGTGAGGAAGGCGACGTCCGTGCTCTCGGCGGCGGTCGTCGGCCGGCCCGGTTCGCCGCGCGACAGTTCCAGCACCGTGATGTTGCCGGTGCTGGGTCCCGCCTCCACCGGCAGCAGATCGGGTTTGCCCAACAGGGTGCCGAGGAGCAGGGACTTGCCGACGGAGTACTCGCCGACCACCCCGATGGTGACCGGTGCGTTCAGCCGTGCGTCGAGCTCCGCGGCGAGCGACTGGATCCGGTCCCGGGACTCGTAGGCCTCGGGTGTGTCGGGGATGTTCTGCTCGCCGAGCATGGTCAGGGCCTGTCGGGTGAACTCGCGCAGCTCCGAGAGGCTCGGGTTCTTCTTGAAGACGGTCACGATGTTCCACGCTCCGTTGGGCTGTGAGTGGGTGCGCTGTTCCCGCGCGCGTCGTACGAGCGGCTCGGCGCGGGCCGGTCGGGCGGTTGGTCCGGGCAGGCGTCCCGGACAGGTGGTCCGGGGCGGGGAACCGGGGCGGGGAGGAGGGCGTCACCGCAGCAGGAAGAAGAGCTCGATCCGGGCGGTTCCCGAGCCGATGTCGCCGCTGCTGTCGTGGTAGCCGCGGATGATCTTCTCCGAGTACGGCGGGAAGAAGGCGGGTTCGGTCCTCGGCAGCAACCGGGCCACCGCGGTGGCGTACGCGTCGCTGCGTGCGCTGTCGACGACTCCTCCCGCGCCGCGGACCGTCCCGAAGACCATGACGAAGGCCGCGGTCCGTCCCTTGAACCGTTCGATCCCGTCGGCGATTTGGCGCTCCAGATCGGCCTTCGCGGACTTCGAGCCCCCTACCAGGGCGTCCGCGTCGGTCTGCACGGTGATCGACCGGGTCACGGGGTCGAGCCCGCCCGGCCGGGCCCGCTGTGTCCGCGTCGGTGTCGCGGTCGGGCCCGGCGAGGGCGACCGCCCCGCGGTGGGCGTCGGTGCGGGGGTGGGTGACGCGTCCTGTGCGGCCGCCCGGTCGTGCCGCGTCCGTTCGCCTCCCAGCACCACCAGCACGATCACCAGCAGCACGTCGGCGAACAGCCATCCCGCGAGGTACGGCACCGTCGCGCGGCCCGACCGCCGGTTCACCGCGTTCCCTCCCGCCGCTCTCCCCCGGCATCGGGCCGCACGGGCTTGCGCAGCCGCCGTGTCGAGGGACTCTCCAGGCCGTCGGCGGGTGCGGATGCGGGTGCGGGCGGAGACGCGGGTGTGGGTGTGGGTCCGGTCCGATGGGCCCCGGAGGAGTCGGCCGTGACGGTGGTGGCGGATCGGGGACGGGTGTCGGAGGGGCTCGGGGGACCGGGGAACGAGTGGGCTCCGGCGCCAGGACGGGCGTCGGGAAGGGAACCGGGGGCGGATCCAGGACGGGCGCCGGGTACGGACTCGGGGCCGGGGGCCGGGTCGGACGAGGAGGATGGGTGGGGGACCGGGCCCGCGGAGGGCTGGGAGCCGTCCGACGCACGACGCAACTGCCCCGCCGCCGCGTTGAGTTCGGCCGAGCCGTTCGCGACGGCGCGCCCCGCCTCGTCGAGGCCGCCGGTGACACGGCGCAGCGCCTGCTCGAGGTCGGCGGTGGCGGTGCGGAGCAGGTCCCGGATCTGCTCCTGGCCGCCGCCGAGGTCACGCTGCACCGCCCGCTGGCTGTTCGCGACGGCCTGCAACTGGTCGATGCGGTCCGCCAGTTCGGCGGACACCTCGCGCACCTCCTGACGCAGCGAGGCGGCCAGGGCGGTGACGGCCATGTCGTACGCCATGCCGATGCGGTCGGCTCCTTCGGCGGCCGAACCCTCCAGCGCGGTGGGCAGGGTGGTGAGCGTGCGGTCCAGTCCCTGCACGGTGGCGGTGAGGAGCCGCGTCGACTCGGTCAGGGAGGCCTGTGTCCTCTCCAGGGTGTCCCTGGCCTCGTCCCGGATCCGCTCCATGGACTCGGTGGCACGGTCGGCCACGGCGGACCCGCGCAGTTCGGCCGCCGAGGCGACCGCGTCGAAGCGGTCGGCGACGGATGCGCCGGCCGCGCCGATGTGTTCGGCGGCGATCCGCCCCGCCTCGCCGACCGAGTCGCGGAGCGCGGCCACGGACGCGGCCACCCCGTTCGCCAGTACGTCCGCCCCTCGGGCGACCTGGCCCGCGGCCGTGGACGCGCCCCGCGTGGCCTCGCGGGCCTCGGAGGCTCCCGCGCGCAGGATGACGAGCGCCGAGTCGAGCGAGGCCAGGGCTGTGACGGTGCGGTCGGTGGCCCCGTCCGCCTGTGCCACCGCCCGGCGCGCTCCCTCCTGGACGTCGACGGCCCGGCCGAGGAGCGCGTGCAACTCCGCCGCCGCGCCCTGCAGTTCCTCGGTGAACCGGCGTGGCGAGGTGGCCGCGGCGCGCACCGCCAGTGCCTCCGTCTGGGCGAGGGCCCCCGACAGTCGCTGGGAGAGCACCAGACGTTCGCGCTCGTCGCGCTCCTCCCAACGGTGGCGCAGCATGGTGGTGGTGGCCAGCGCGGCGAGCGCCAGCACCGTCCAGACCGCCATCATGTCGAAACGGAGGAACGGCCACAGATGTCCGTCGAAGCCTTGCTGCCACAGCGTCAGGAAGGAGCCCTCGGACCGGCTGCCGGAATCGTTCATGCGCTGGTTGGCCCAGGCCGCCGCGCCCAGTCCGAACCAGGTGATCAGCAGCGGGACGAAGACGAGCGCAGTCGGCAGCAGACCGAGCCGGCGGGCCCGGTCACCCTTGTCGGAGGGGCCGTCACCGAGTGCGTCGGCCCCTCCGTAGGCGGTGACGAGACTGCCGCCCGCCCATACCTCAAGTCCTCTGCCACTGCTGACCGCGTCCGCCAGGTCGCCTAACGCCGCACTGTGCCGGGCGAGTCGCGGATGTGCGGCCAGATCCGCCAACTCAGCTGCCAGATAGGCGGGTTCGCGATGTGTGGGACCTGGCTTCGGAGACTGCGCGGTTGCGCGTCCTCGCGTCCGGTGCGGAACGAGTCGGAACAGCCTCACAGCACACCACCCCCCGTAAGTGGCCGATTGTCACCGGCCCACTGTCGGCGCGTTGGTGCGGCGAGATTCGGTCAGGTGACGTATTCCGCTGACGTATTCACCTTCACCGCGGCACGCCGGACCGGTGTCGCGGCCCGGCGGGCGGCGTGGATCAGCCGGCCTCGGACAGGGGTGTGCCGCCGTCCCGCGCGTCGAGAGCGGAGGCCGGGCCGGCGTGCGGCGCGGGCGCTTCGAGAGGCGCCCGCTTGGGCCTGGGCGGACGGGGAGCGCGCGGGGCCGGTACGCCCGGCAGCGCGCCACCGTCGGCGGCGGGCCAGCCGCTCTGCGCGGCGATGGCCCGCAGGATGTCCGGTTCACGGATGACGACGCCCCGGTACTTGGTGGTCACGGCCCCGGCGGCCCGGAGGCTGCGCAGCGCGCGCTGCACGCTGGCGTCGGAGATCCCCGCGAGCGCCGCCAGATCGGTGTGGCTGAGCGGTACGTCGATCCGCAGCCCCTCGGGCACGGCCCTCGCGTAGCTGCGCACGAGGTTGTCCAGGGTGCGGGCCAGCCGGACGGTGGCCGTTCCGCCGCTGGTGTCGATGCGGTGACGGGTGGCGCCGCGCAGCTTGCCCGCCACGGACCGCTGCACCACTTCGGCCGCGTCCCGGCTCTCCCGCAGGAAGGCGAGGAAGACGGCGCTGGTCAGCGTACGGGTGACGGTGGGGCGGGAGGCGACGACGGTGGCCGAGCGCGGCTGCCCGTCCAGCGCCGAGACCTCGCCGACCAGTTCGCCGCGCACCCGCAGGGCGAGCAGGACCGTGCCCCCGTCCTCGACGGCACCCACGACCTTGACGCAGCCGTCGGTGAGGAGCAGCACGGTGGTCTCGGGTCCGCCTTCGCGTATGAGGACGTCGCCGGTCCCGTAGCGGACGACACGGCCCAGCCGCAGCAGCGCGTTCCGGTCGTCGGACGACAGGTTGGCCATCAGCGTCCCCTGCGGCCAGCGACTCAAGGGCGTCGTGTGGCTCGTGGGACTTGAACGAGTGTGGTTGCGCATGTGGTCCCCCCTCGGTCGACACCGTCCGCTTCGTGCACGGACCGGCGTGCCGGTGCGAGGAACTTAGCGCACAAAAGAGTTGTCGGTGAATCAGATGGACAGAACGCACTTCAGGTCGAAAGAGTGTACGTATCCCCTCACCGTGCCTGGACTCGTCATGCCTTGTCCTGGCAACCGGTCACCTGACCGGTTCTCACCCGGTTCGCTCCGTCACCATGGCCCGGCCGCCCGCGCGCCAGTCGAAGGAGCCGTATGGACATCGTGATGCTCGGACACGGCGGGGTGGGGAAGAGCAGCTACCTCTCGTTGATGTACGCGGCGATGCGCGACGGCATCCAGGGATTCGGACTGTGCGCACAGGAGGCGTCCCTGCACGAGGAACTCACCTCGGAGGCCGAGGAGGTGCTGCGGGGGCGCCGTCCCGGTGCGGAGCGCCGGCGGGACGTCCTCGACCTGCTGCTCCACTATCAGGGGCGCGCCGTGCTGCCGGTGCGCTGGTGCGACCACCGGTACCTCCCGGGCCAGGCAGGGGAAGGGCTGTTCTCCGGCCTGACCCGCGCGGACGGAATCATGGTCTTCGCCGACGCGCCGCGGCTGCTCGGCGACGACCCGTACCGCGCCGCCCTGCACCGCATGGCCACGCTGGTGCGGCGGGCCCTCGCCGAGCGCGACGGGCGGCTGACGCCGCTCGTGCTCGTGTTCACGAAGTGCGACCGCCTCACGTCCTCCGCGGGCACGCCCGCACCGCTGGACCTGCTGCTCGAACCCTTCGAGGACGTCATCGCGAAGGTCGCCGTCACCGAGAACCTGCGCGGCGCGGTCGCCCTGGTCGCCTGCGGCCGCGAGCCCGAGGGTGTGACCGTCCCGGTCCTGTGGATCCTGCACCACGCGATCGTCGGGCGCGGCCTCGCCCTGCATGCCGCACTGACCCCCGGACGTGTCCTCGCGCCGGCGGACAAGGCCGCCGAGTACGGACGCCTCGAACCCCTGTTCGCCCCCGCCGAACGACTGGCGACCCTGCTGACCCGCGTACCGAGCTTCTGAACGCGCCCCCGGTCCGGGACCTGGATCGCCCCCGTCGCGGGGGCCCTCCCGGGCCGCCGCCGGGTGGCGGCCCGGCCCCCGCTTTCGGGTGACCCCACAGCCTGTCGTCGCCGTCGCCCCGCGCGGCATGTCCCACCATCGCAGTCGACCGGGGCGGGACGCCGGACAGGCGCCCGTCACTGGAACGGACGGTCATCGCATCCCCTCGCGGCCGAAGGGGTGGTACGAAGAGAGCTGATGGTCGAATTGAAGTCTTTCATCCCCTAAAGGGCTTTCGTTCCCCCAGGGGATCTCATCCCTCACCTCCCCGAGGAGGCGGTCCCATGACAGCGACGACGCCGAGCACGGCCGGCGCCACGGACGCCGGTGGTGCGCCTGCCGACGAGACCCCCACGATCCACATCCTCTGGATCAACGCGGGGCTGAGCTGCGACGGAGACTCGGTCGCGCTGACGGCCGCGATGCAGCCGAGCATCGAGCAGATCGCCCTCGGCGGCCTGCCCGGCCTGCCGAAGATCGCCGTCCACTGGCCCCTCATCGACTTCGAGTGCGGCCCGGTCGGTGGCGCGGACACGTTCATCGAGTGGTTCTTCAAGGGGGAGCGGGGCGAGATCGACCCGTTCGTACTGGTCGTCGAGGGATCCATCCCCAACGAGTCGATCAAGCCCGAGGGTTACTGGTCCGGCTTCGGGGACGACCCGGCGACCGGCCAGCCGATCACGACCAGCGAGTGGATCGACCGGCTCGCGCCCAAGGCGCTGGCGGTCGTCGCCATCGGCACCTGCGCCACCTACGGCGGCATCCACGCCATGGCGGGCAACCCGACCGGCGCGATGGGCCTGCCCGACTACCTCGGCTGGGACTGGACGTCGCACGCCGGCATCCCCATCGTCTGCGTCCCCGGCTGCCCGATCCAGCCGGACAACTTCGCCGAGACGCTCACCTACCTGCTGTACCAGGCGGCCGGCTCCGCCCCGATGATCCCCCTCGACGACAAGCTGCGCCCCGCGTGGCTGTTCGGTGCCACCGTGCACGAGGGCTGCGACCGGGCTGGCTACTACGAGCAGGGCGAGTTCGCGACCACCTACGACTCGCCCAAGTGCCTGGTGAAGCTGGGTTGCTGGGGCCCGGTCGTCAAGTGCAACGTGCCCAAGCGCGGCTGGATGAACGGCATCGGCGGCTGCCCGAACGTCGGCGGCATCTGTATCGCCTGCACCATGCCCGGGTTCCCGGACAAGTTCATGCCCTTCATGGACGAACCCCCCGGCGCGAAGTTGTCCACCAAGGCCAGCGGCGCCTACGGCGCGGTGGTCCGCAGACTGCGGACCCTCACGACCCAGACCGTCGACAAGGAGCCGAAGTGGCGCCACACCGGGGACAAGATCACCACCGGATACCGGCCGCCGTGGTGATCCCCCGCCACGGCTGAGGCGCAACCCCACCACCCGGCCACCCCCTCCCGGACCACCCGCGCGAAGAAGGGCACGACACAGACGATGGCACCGAAGACGAAACCGGCCGGCGACGGTAGCGGCCTGATGGAGATGGCCTGGGACCCGATCACCCGGATCGTGGGCAGCCTGGGCATCCACACGAAGATCGACTTCAAGCAGAAGCGGGTCGCGGAGTGCTACAGCACCTCGTCCGTCTTCCGCGGGTACAGCGTCTTCATGCGGGGCAAGGACCCCCGCGACGCCCACTTCATCACCAGCCGCATCTGCGGGATCTGCGGCGACAACCACGCCACCTGTTCGGTGTACGCGCAGAACATGGCGTACGGCGTGAAGCCGCCGCACCTCGGTGAGTGGATCATCAACCTCGGCGAGTCCGCCGAGTACATGTTCGACCACAACATCTTCCAGGAGAACCTGGTCGGGGTCGACTACTGCGAGAAGATGGTCAAGGAGACCAACCCCGGTGTCCTCGAACTCGCCGAGCGCACCGAGGCACCGCACGCCGGGGAGCACGGCTACCGCACCATCGCCGACATCATGCGCTCCCTGAACCCCCTCGAGGGCGAGTTCTACCGCGAGGCCCTCCAGGTGAGCCGGTACACCCGCGAGATGTTCTGCCTCATGGAGGGGCGCCATGTGCACCCCTCCACGCTCTACCCGGGCGGCGTCGGCACCATCGCCTCCGTGCAGCTGTTCACGGACTACCTCAGCCGGCTGATGCGCTACGTGGAGTTCATGAAGCGCGTCGTCCCCCTGCACGACGACCTCTTCGACTTCTTCTACGAGGCGCTGCCCGGGTACGAGGAAGTGGGACGCCGGCGAGTGCTGCTCGGCTGCTGGGGCGCGCTCAACGACCCCGAGTACTGCGACTTCACCTACGCCAACATGACGGACTGGGGCCGGCGGATGTTCGTCACGCCCGGCATCGTCGTCGACGGCAAACTCGTCACCAACGACCTCACCGAGATCAACCTCGGCATCCGCATCCTGCTGGGCAGTTCCTACTACGAGGACTGGCAGGGCCAGGAGCAGTTCGTCACCCACGACCCGCTCGGCAACCCGGTCGACCCGCGCCACCCGTGGAACCAGCACACCATCCCGGCCCCGCAGAAGCGCAACTTCGACGACAAGTACAGCTGGGTCATGTCGCCCCGCTGGTTCGACGGCAAGGACCACCTCGCCCTGGACACCGGCGGCGGCCCCATCGCCCGGCTGTGGTCCACCGCCCTGTCCGGCCTCGTCGACACCGGCTACGTCAAGGCCACCGGGCACAGCGTCGTCATCAACCTGCCCCGCACGATGACGAAGCCGGAGACCACCTTCGAGTGGAAGATCCCGCGCTGGAGCAACGCGCTGGAGCGCAACCGAGCCCGCACCTACTTCCAGGCCTACACCGCCGCCGTCGCGCTGCACTTCGCGGAGAAGGCCCTGGAGGAGGTCCGCGCCGGACGCACCCAGACCTGGGAGAAGTTCGAGGTGCCCGACGAGGCCGTCGGAGTCGGTTTCACCGAGGCGGTCCGCGGCGTCCTCTCCCACCACATGGTGATCCGGGACGGCAAGATCGCCAACTACCACCCGTACCCGCCCACCCCGTGGAACGCCAGCACCCGGGACACCTTCGGCACCCCCGGCCCGTACGAGGACGCCGTGCAGAACACCCCGATCTTCGAGGAGAACTCCCCGGAGAACTTCAAGGGCATCGACATCATGCGCGCCGTCCGCAGCTTCGACCCCTGTCTGCCCTGCGGTGTCCACATGTACGTGGGCGGCGGCAAGACCGTACAGAAGATGCACATGCCCACCGGCCTGAGCGGACTGGGCGGATGAGCGCGGCGCGGGCGGCCCAGGCACCGCACCCGGTGAACGCCACGCAGACCGGACTGCGGATCGAGGACGTGCTCGACCGCCTCGCCGCCACCGGTGACCCGGCCGTCCGCGCGGCGGCCGAGGAACTGGTGCAGGCCCTGATGGACTTCTACGGCGCCGGACTGGAACGGGCGCTCCAACTGCTCTCCGCGCCCGGGAACCGGCACGCCGCCGGTGACCCGGTCGCGCCGCTGCTGGGCGACGAGCTGGTCGCGAGCCTCCTCGTCCTGCACGACCTGCACCCCGAGGACCGGACGACCCGTATCGCCCGCGCCCTCGACAGCGTGCGCGAACACGAGCTGGACGTCGTGGACTTCGACGAGACGACCGGAACCCTCAGGCTCCGGTCCGCGGCGGCGCCGGGCACGGGCTGCGGCTGCGCCGCGAACGGAACGACGGCGCGCCAGGACGCCGAGGACGCGCTCGCCTGCTTCGCCCCCGAGGTCACGGCCGTCGAGGTGGAGTCCGTCGGCACACCGGGGGAGCCCCCGCTGCTGCAGATCGGCCTCGGCCCGGACAGCCGGGCCGCCGCCGGCCGCCCGGCTCCGGCGCAGACCGCGTGAGCACGCCCACCGGCGCCCGCCCGGTCACCCGCGGACCGGGCCTGCGCAGGTTCCTGACCGGGCGTGAGCCGCGCCCGGAGCGGTGCGGACTGTGCGCGGTGGCCGTGGACGAGGCACACCACCGCCACCTGGTCGACACGGAGAAACGGGCCCTGGTCTGCGCCTGCCTCCCCTGCGCCCTGCTCATGCAGCAGCCGGGCGCCGCCGCCGCGGGCCGCTTCCGCGCGGTACCGGACCGCTACCTCACCGACCCGGACCACCGTCTCGACGACGGGGCCTGGGAAGCGCTGCAGATCCCGGTCGGCGTCGCCTTCTTCTTCCGCAACGCGGCGCTCGACCGGCTGGTGGCCCTCTACCCGAGCCCGGCCGGGGCCACCGAGAGCGAACTCGACCCCGCCGTCTGGAAGACGGTCCTGGGCGGCAGCCGCCTCGCCGGACTGCTCGAACCCGACGTGGAGGCACTCCTGCTGCGCCGCGTCGACGGCCGCGTCGAGTGCGCCCTCGTCCCCATCGACATCTGCTACGAACTGGTCGGCCGGATGCGCCTGTTGTGGCAGGGCTTCGACGGTGGCGCGGAGGCCCGCGCCGCCCTGGACGCGTTCTTCGGGCGGGTCGGGGAACGCACGCGTGACGTCGGGGAGGAGAGCCGGCCGTGACGGAGTTCTCCTTCACCTGCACCGGCGTGCGCGCCGACCGGTTCGCCGCCGGACCGACCCTCGTCTTCCGCCTGCGCGTCACCGCCTCCGGCGACGAGCCGGTGCACGCCGTCGCGCTGCGCTGCCAGATCCGCATCGAACCCGCCCGGCGCGGCTACGAGCCCGCCGAGGCCGTCGCGCTCGCCGACCTCTTCGGGGAGCGCTCCCGCTGGGGCAGCACCCTCCAGCCGGTGCAGTTCGCACAGGTCTCCGTCATGGTCCCCGCCTTCACCGGTGAGACGGAGACGGACCTCGTCGTGCCCTGCACCTACGACATGGACATCGCCGCGACCCGCTACTTCGACGCCCTCACCGACGGTGAGGTGCCGCTCCTGATGCTCTTCTCCGGCACCGCGTTCACCGGAGCGGGCGGCTTCCGCGTCGAGCCCGTCCCGTGGGACCGCGAGGCCGTCTTCCGGATGCCCGTCGCCACCTGGCGGGAGATGGTCGAACAGCACTTCCCCGCCTGCGGCTGGATCCGGCTGCCGCACGACACCATGGACGCCCTGCTCGCCTTCCGCTCCCGCAGGGCGCTGCCGTCCTGGGACGCGACCGTACGGGCCCTGCTCGACGAAGGCGACGGCGCGGCTGCCGGCACACCCCGGCCGGCGTCCACCCTCACCCGCATCACCGGAAGGACCGCTCCGTGAGCGTGACCACGTTCGCCCCGGAGACCGAGGCCCGTCTCGCCCTCGCCCGGCAGGTCGCCGACGCCGTCCTCTTCGAGGGCTATGTGCTCTACCCGTACCGGGCCTCCGCCGCCAAGAACCGGCTGCGCTGGCAGTTCGGCGTCCTCGTACCGCCGACCTGGGGCGCCGCGACCGAGGAGCACGACTTCCAGCACACCGAATGCCTGATGGAACCCCGGGCGGACGCCACCCTCGCGGTCGAGCTGCGCTTCCTGCGCGCCCGGCGCCGGACCGTCCAGCGGGCACGCCCCGACGGCGGCTTCGACACGGTCCCCGAACTCCGGCTGGCGGACCGGATCCTGGTCCCCTGGGACGAGGGAACCGAGGAGCACGTCGAGGCGGTCGTACGGATCGACGAACTCCTCGGCGACGGCGTCACGATCCCCTTCGGCCTCGCCGCCGCGGAGGACACCGAACCCGTCCTCGACGAGACCGGCCGCCCGGTGGGCCGTATGGTCCGCCGCTACGAGGAGACCACGGGCGCCCTGCGACTGTCGGCACGTGAACTCGAGGGCCCCTACCGGGTGATGCGGCTGACCGCCGTGGTCGAGAACACCAGCGCCTGGACACCCGCGGACGGCACGGCCGCCGACCGGGACGCGGCGCTGCCGCGCTCCCTGGTCGCAGCCCACCTGCTCATGGGACTGAGCGCCGGGTCGTTCCTCTCGATGACCGATCCCCCCGAGTGGGCGAAGGGCGCGGTCGCGGCCTGCCGCAACCTGCACACCTGGCCCGTACTCGCGGGCGAACCCGGCCGCGCCGACGTGGTGCTCTCCTCACCGATCATCTTGGAGGACCACCCGGCCATCGCCCCGGAGAGCCCCGGAGCCCTGTACGACGCCACCGAGATCGACGAGATCCTCGCGCTGCGCACCGCCGCCCTCACCGACGAGGAGAAGCGCGAGGCGCGGGGGACCGACGAGCGGGCCGCCGCCGTGATCGACCTCGCGGACTCGATGCCCCCCGAGGTCCTGGAGCGCCTGCACGGGGCCGTGCGCAGCCTGCGCGAGGTGACCGGATCGGCCCCCGCCCCCGCGGCGGACGGATTCCCCGACGAGTTCGGGGTACCGCGCCCGGACACCCCCTGGTGGGACCCGGCGAGCGACGCCGGATTCGACCCCGGGCACGACCGGATCCTCGTCGACGGGCACTCACTCGGCGCGGGCAGCCGGGTGGTGCTGCGGCCGGGCCTGCGGCGCACCGACGCCCAGGACCTGTTCCTGGCCGGCCGCACCGCCAGGGTCGAGGCCGTCCTGCACGACGTGGACGGCGGAGTGCATCTCGCGGTGACGGTCGAGGACGACCCCGGCGCCGACATCCGCCGCGAACAGGGCCGCTTCCTTTACTTCCAGCCGGACGAGGTCACCCCGCTGGAGCGCGACGCGTGAGCGCCGCCCCGGACCGGTCCCGTCCGCCGGGCGGCAGGGTCCTCGTCGCCGGCATCGGGAACATCTTCCTCGGCGACGACGCCTTCGGTGTCGAGACCGTGCGCGTCCTGACCGGCAGGCGGCTGCCCGCCCACGTCGAGGCCGTGGACATCGGCGTACGGGGAGTCCATCTCGCCTACCAGGTACTGGACGGCTACGACACCCTGATCCTGGTCGACGCCACCGCGCGCGGCGAGGCGCCGGGCACCCTCTACGTCATCGAGCACGACGGCGCGGAGACGGAAGGGGAGGCGCCGCCCGGCGCGGTCCTCGACGGGCACCGGATGACCCCCGACACCGTGCTCGCGCTGCTCGGCACCCTCTGCGCCGGAACCGGCGGACAGCCGCCGCGGCGCACGCTGGTGCTCGGCTGCGAACCGGCCTCGGTGGAGGAGGGCATCGGCCTCAGCCCGCCCGTCGCCGCCGCCGTACCGGAGGCCGTCCGGATGATCGAAGAGTTGCTGCGGGCCGACGAGCCGGGAGAGTCCGCGCCGCGGGCCACGGTCGGCGAAGCCGCGAAGTGAAGTGAGGAGAGAGCAATGATCAAGACCCTCGTCGGCGGCGTAGTCGCCGCCGTTGTCGCCGCCGTCCTCGTGCAGTCCCTGCCCGACATCAGACGCTACCTGCGGATGCGCAGCATGTGAGCCGGCGCGCGCCCGGCCGGGTGGCCGGGGAGCGCGCGGACGCGTACCGCGCCGTTGCGGCGAACGGCGTACCCGGCCGGGCGGCGACGGCGCGCCGGGCCGCCGCCCCCGGACGCCTCCCCTCTAATGAGGGCGGCGGACGCCCCGCCGCACGGGTCGCCGCACGGGGCGGCCGACCGGGTGGCGGCCGGCCCCGGACCGGCCCCTGCCAGGACGGAGACCGATGCACGAGATGTCCATCGCGCTGGCCGTGATCGGCCAGGTGGAAGAGGCGGCGGAACGGGCCGGCGGCGTGACGGCCGTGCGCTCGGTACGACTCCAAGTGGGCGAACTCGCCGGCGTCGTACCCGACTCCCTGTCCTTCTGCTTCGAACTGGCCTGTGCCGGGACCCTCCTGGAAGGCGCCGAACTCGTCACCGAGTCGGTGCCCGGACGGGCCCGCTGCGCGCCCTGCGCCCACGAATGGGCCGTCGGTATGCCGCCCCTGCTGACCTGCCCACGCTGCGGCGCGGCCGGCACCGACCTGCCGGCGGGCCGTGAACTGCAGATCCTCAGCGTGCAGTGGGAGGACGGCCCCACGCACGCGCACCGCCGCGAACCGATCCCCGAGGAGCGCTGAACCATGTGCCGTGTGGTCGACCTGCAGCAGGCCGTACTCGCCAAGAACGACCAGAGCGCGCGGACCCTGCGCGCCGAACTGGCCGCCCGCGGCACCACCGTCGTCAACCTGCTGTCCAGTCCCGGCAGCGGCAAGACGGCCCTGCTGGAGCGCGAACTGGAGCTGGCCCGGCGACGGTCGGTGCCGGTCGCGGCGCTCACCGCCGACCTCGCCACCGAGAACGACGCGGTGCGGCTCGCCCGCTCGGGTGTCCCGGTCAAGCAGGTCCTCACCGACGGCCTGTGCCACCTGGAGGCCGATATGCTCCGCCGCCACGTGGAGGACTGGCTGCCCGACCGCACCCGGCTGCTGTTCGTGGAGAACGTCGGCAACCTCGTCTGTCCGGCCTCCTACGACCTGGGGGAGACCCTGCGCGTCGTCCTCGCCTCCGTCACGGAAGGCGAGGACAAACCCCTCAAGTACCCCACCGCCTTCGGTCTCGCCCACCTGGTCGTCGTCACCAAGACCGACATCGCCGAAGCCGTCGAGTTCGACGAGGCGGCGTTCCGCGCGAACGTCGAACGGGTCAACCCCGGCGTCGAGGTGCTGCTGACCTCGGTCCGCCGCGACCTCGGGATCGGGACCCTGCTCGACCGGGCGCTCGCCGCAGCGGACGGCGCCCCCCTGCACGACCCCGTCATGGCCCACCGCCCGGACGCCTCTCCGCACGCCGGACCCGCCCCCCATCACCACGCCCACGAGCACCCCGACGGCACCGGCGCCATGGCGCACTCCCCCTCGTGAGCCGACCACGGTCCCCCGTCGGCGTCCTCGGCGAGACACCGCTGCGCCGTCGGGTCCTCGTGCGGGGTGTCGTGCAGGGCGTCGGCTTCCGCCCGTACGTCTACACCCTCGCCACCGGCCTGGGCCTGCGCGGACACGTGACCAACACTCCGGAAGGCGTCGTCGCCGAGGTCGAGGGGGCGCCCGGGGCCGTCGCCCGGTTCTGCGACGGGATCGCCGTGCAGGCGCCGCCGCTGGCCCGCGTGGAGTCCGTCGACCACCATGAGGTGCCCGCCACCGGCGACACCACGTTCAGCATCCTCGCCTCCCGCACCGCCGGACCGGCCCGCACCCTGATCCCCCCGGACACCGCCACCTGCGCGGCGTGCCTGCGGGAACTCGCCGATCCCGCCGACCGGCGCCACCGCCACCCCTTCGTCAACTGCACCCACTGCGGCCCCCGGTTCACCATCGTCACCGGCCTGCCCTACGACCGCGCCCACACCACCATGGCCGGCTTCCCGATGTGCCCCGACTGCGCGCGCGAGTACGCCGACCCCGCCGACCGGCGCTTCCACGCGCAGCCCGTCGCCTGCCCCGCCTGCGGCCCCAGGCTGCGACTGCTCGTCCCCCGGCCCGGCGACGCCGGGCCGCCGCGGCCGGTCACGCCCGACGACCCGGTCGCCGGGGCCCGCCGGCTCCTGGCGGACGGCGCGGTCCTCGCGGTCAAGGGACTCGGCGGATACCACCTGGCCTGCGACGCCACGAACCCCGACGCCGTCGATCTGCTGCGCCTTCGAAAGGCCCGAGGGGACAAGCCGTTCGCGGTCATGGCCCGGGGCCTCGCCGACATCGGGCACCTCGTGGGTCTCGGCGCCGAGGAACGCGGTCTGCTCACCGGCGCCACCCGCCCCATCGTGCTGCTGAGACGCGAGACCGGCGGCACGCGCCCTCCGCACGCTCCGTGGCCGGCCGAGTCCGTCGCGCCCGGCAGCCCCGACCTCGGCGTGATGCTGCCGTACACCCCCCTGCACCACCTGCTGTTCGGCCTGCCCGGCGACGCCGACGGCCCCCGCCTGCTCGTCATGACCAGCGGCAACGTCTCGGGTGAGCCGATCGTCACCGACGACGGGGAGGCGCTGCGGCGGCTGGCTCACCTCGCCGACGCCTGGCTGACCCACGACCGGCCGATCCACGTGCCCTGCGACGACTCGGTGCTGCGGGTGTGCGACGGCGAGCCGCTCATGGTGCGCCGCGCCCGCGGCTACGCTCCGCTGCCGCTGACCCTCCCGGTACCCGTGCGGCCGGCTCTCGCCGTCGGCGGCGACCTCAAGAACGTGCTCTGTCTCGGCGAGGACCGCCGTGCCTGGCTGTCCGCCCACATCGGCGACATGGACGACCTGGCCACCCAGCGGGCCTTCGAGCGGGCCGTCGCGCAACTGGAGTCGATCACCCCGGTGCGCCCGGAGCTGCTGGCGGCCGACCGGCATCCGGGTTACCGCTCCGCGCGCTGGGCCGGCCGGAACGCGGCGGGACGGCCCGTCGTGCGCGTCCAGCACCATCACGCCCATGTCGCCGCCGCGATGGCCGAGGCGGGCCTCGACGGCAGCCGGCCGGTACTCGGCGTCGCCTTCGACGGCACGGGGTACGGCGACGACGGAGCGGTGTGGGGCGGTGAGTTCCTGCTCGCGGACTACGACGGCTTCGTCCGGTTCGGGCACCTCGCGTACGTGCCGCTGCCCGGTGGTGACGCCGCCGTGCACCGGCCGTACCGGATGGCGCTCGCGCATCTGCGCGCGGCCGGGATCGACTGGTCCGACGACCTGGCCTGCACGTCCGCCTGCCCGGCCGACGAACGCCTCGTACTGGCACGCCAGTTGGAGCGCGACCTGAACTGCGTCCCCACCTCCAGCATGGGCCGCCTCTTCGACGCCGTGTCCTCCCTGGCCGGTGTCTGCCACCGGTCCGGATACGAGGCCCAGGCGGCGGTCGAGCTGGAGGCCGCCGCGCTGACGGCGCCCGCCGGTGACACCGGGGCGTACGGGTTCGCCGTGCGGTGTGCGGACCAGGACCGGCCCGACGTGCCGGGCACCGGAGGCCGACGGACGGCGATCGAGTCCGTCCCGGCCGGTCCGGCGCCCGTCCTGGCGGACCCCGCGCCGATGTTCGCGGCGATCGTCGGCGATCTGCGCGCGGGCGTGGCGCCGGGCCTGGTCGCCGCCCGCTTCCACCGGGCCGTCGCCGCGCTCGTCCACCGGCTCTGCGCGCTGGCAAGGGAGCGGCACGGAGTGGACACGGTCGCCCTGACCGGCGGTGTCTTCGCCAACTCCCTGCTCTCCTCGGCCTGTGCCGCGGCCCTGCGCGCGGACGGATTCACGGTCCTGCGCCACCACCTGGTACCGCCGGGGGACGGCGGTCTGGCCCTGGGCCAGCTCGTGGTGGCCGCCCGTACCGAGGAACGGACCCGGGCCGCCGACTGACGAACCGAACCGAACCGAACCGAACCGAACCGAATCGAACCGAACCGGCCCGGCAACGACGTACGACACGAACGCCCCGCACCCCCCACAGCAAGGAGAGGCCCATGTGCCTGGCGGTACCCGGCAGAGTGCTGGACATCGAGGAACGGGACGGAACCCGGATGGCCAACGTCGACTTCGGCGGTGTGGTCAAGGAGGTGTGCCTGGAGTACCTTCCCGACCTCCAGGTCGGCGAGTACGCCATCGTCCACGTCGGGTTCGCCCTCCAGCAGCTGGACGAGGAGTCGGCGAAGCAGACGCTGGAACTGTTCGCCACCCTCGGCATGCTGCAGGAGGAGTTCGGCGACCCGTGGGAAATGGCCGCGGAGGCGGGCGGAACCCTGCCGCCCGAGGAAGAGGGGGCGCGGCGGTGAAGTACATCGACGAGTTCCAGGACCCGGACCTGGCGCGCAGGCTGCTCGACGACATCCACTCCACGGTGACCAGGCCGTGGGCGCTGATGGAGGTCTGCGGCGGACAGACGCACACCATCATCCGACACGGAATCGATCAACTCCTCCCAGAACAGGTCGAGTTGATTCACGGCCCCGGCTGTCCGGTGTGCGTCACCCCGCTGGAGGTCATCGACAAGGCGCTGGAGATCGCCTCCCGCCCCGGCGTGATCTTCTGTTCCTTCGGCGACATGCTCCGGGTGCCCGGCACCGGGCGGGACCTGTTCCAGGTGCGGGGAGCCGGCGGGGACGTGCGGGTCGTCTACTCGCCGCTCGACGCCCTGCGGATCGCCCAGCGGAACCCGGACCGCGAGGTGGTCTTCTTCGGCATCGGCTTCGAGACGACCGCGCCGCCCAACGCCATGACGGTGTACCAGGCCCGCAGGCTCGGTATCAGGAACTTCAGTCTGCTGGTGTCCCACGTGCGCGTACCGCCGGCCATCGAGGCGATCATGCGGTCTCCGGACTGCCGGGTCCAGGGCTTCCTGGCGGCGGGGCACGTCTGCAGTGTGATGGGCGTGGAGGAGTACCCGGAACTCGCGGAGCGCTTCCGGGTACCGATCGTCGTGACCGGATTCGAGCCGCTGGACATCCTCGAAGGCGTCCGCCGGACCGTGGCGCAGCTGGAGCGCGGCGAGCACACCGTCGACAACGCCTACCCCCGTGCCGTCCGCCCGGAGGGGAACGCGGCGGCGCGGGCCATGCTGGAGGACGTCTTCGAGGTCACCGACCGGGCGTGGCGCGGTATCGGCGTGATTCCCGACAGCGGCTGGCGGCTGTCCGCCAAGTACCGTGACCACGACGCCGAGCACCGCTTCTCGGTCGAGGGCATCCAGACCCGGGAACCGGCCGAATGCCGCAGCGGTGAGGTCCTTCAGGGCCTGCTCAAGCCGCACGAGTGCGAGGCGTTCGGAACCCTCTGCACCCCCCGCACCCCGCTCGGGGCCACCATGGTCTCCAGCGAGGGCGCCTGCGCCGCGTACTACCTCTACCGGCGGCTGGACCTCACCCCCGCTCCCCGGGAGGCGAGCCCCGTTGTCTGACATCACGGAGACCACCGACGTACGGATGCCCGTCCTCGACCCCGCCGCCTGGACCTGCCCGGCCCCGCTGCGCGACCAGCCCCGTGTCGTCATGGGGCACGGCGGAGGCGGCGTGCTCTCCGCCGAACTCGTCCAGCATGTCTTCGCACCCGCCTTCGGCGGCGGCGTGCTCGCCCAGATGGGGGATGCCGCGGCCCTGTCGCTCGGCGGCGTGCGGATGGCCTTCTCCACCGACTCGTTCGTGGTGCGGCCGCTGTTCTTCCCCGGCGGCAGCATCGGTGACCTCGCCGTCAACGGCACCGTCAACGACCTCGCCATGAGCGGCGCCAGGGCAGCCTACCTCTCCTGCGGCTTCATCCTGGAGGAGGGCGTCGAGATGGAGACCGTCGCCCGCGTGGCGGAGGCTCTCGGCGCCGCCGCGCGCACCGCGGGTGTGGAGATCGCGACCGGTGACACCAAGGTGGTGGAGTCCGGCCACGGCGACGGGATCTACATCAACACGGCCGGGATCGGACTGATCCCGGCGGGGGTCGACCTACGGCCTCAGCGCGTCGTTCCCGGCGATGTGGTGATGGTCAGTGGCGCGATCGGTGTGCACGGCGTGGCCGTCATGAGTGTCCGGGAGGGCCTGGAGTTCGGGGTGGAGATCGAGAGCGACTGCGCGGCGCTCGGCGGGCTGGTCGACGCCATGCTCGCGGTCACCCCCGACCTGCACGTGCTGCGCGACCCCACCAGGGGCGGCCTCGCGGCCTCCCTGAACGAGATCGCCGCGGCCTCGGGCACCGGGGTCGTCATCCGGGAGCGGGAGGTCCCGGTCCCGCCCGCGGTCGCCAACGCCTGCGCCGTGCTGGGGCTCGACCCCTTGTACGTCGCCAACGAGGGCAAGCTGGTGGCCTTCGTCCCCCGCGTGCACGCCGACGCCGTGCTCGACGCGATGCGGGCGCACCCGCTGGGCGCCGGATCGACGGTCGTCGGCGAAGTGGTGGCCGACCATCCGGGCATGGTCGTGGCCCGTACCGGGCTGGGCGGCACCCGGGTGGTCGACATGCCGATCGGGGAGCAGCTCCCGAGGATCTGCTGACGCACGGAGGGCCGCACGGAGAGCCCGCAAGGAGGGGCCGCACGGACGGCGGGAGGGGGCGAGTCTGTCTCGCCCCCTCCCTCCGTGTTCCGCGCGTCTTGTCACACGGCGCCGGACGTCGGGCGCGGAGTGTCCCGGACGTCGTCGCGCGAGACGGCGAGGTAGGCGACGAACCCGACGATGGCGACGGTCCAGGACAGGGTGACGGGACCCAGCCCGAGTCCGAGGCCGCCGCGCGCGTGACCGAGGGCCATCCAGTCGGCGACCGAGGCTCCGAGCGGGCGGGTGATGACGTAGGCCGACCAGAAGGCGGCCACCGCGTCGAGGGCGTTCCAGCGGTGCAGGAGGGCCGGGACGGCGATGGCGACGGCGTACAGCACGGCCGAGCCCAGATAGCCGAGGCCGACCGTGGCGGAGAGGTCCCCGGCGGCCGTGCCGAGCGCGAAGGTGGCCAGCACGGTGGCCCAGTAGAAGAGTTCGCGCCGGCGGGTGTGGATGCTGTGGATGGAGAGCGTGCGTTCGCTCGCGTACCAGAGGCCGAAGACCACCGCCAGCGCGAGCATGAAGAACGGGGTCGAGACCGTGTAGGGCACGCCGAGGCCGACGTGCAGGACGTCCGCGGCCATCGTGCCGAACACGCTGACCATGACGATCGCCGTCCAGTAGATCCAGGCGACGTAGCGGCGGGCGGTGAGCTGGAGGGCCAGCGAGGCCGCCAGGGCCACACCGCCGAGGCCGACCGCGGGGACGGGGCCGAGCTTCTGTGCGAGGAAGTCCGAGGCGGTCTCACCCATACCGGTGGTCAACACCTTGATCACCCAGAAGTAGACGGTGACTTCCGGGACCTTGCTCGCCACGTGGGCGGCGCGACTGCGGCGGGTGAGGTGCTCTGTGCTCATGCTCGCACGATGACATGGCGAACTGGCCTGGTCACAGGGGTCTTTGCCATTGCTTTGGGGCTTCTGGTGCAGGTGTTGCCAGGCGTCGTGACGAGCCTGAACACAACCTGAACGTGTCCGCGCGGACCCCTCGATCCGCTGGTCGGCGACGCGGACTCGGTGATAGGAAGATCGGTCGGCCCTGTCGCGCGGCGGGGCGTGGCGAAGGCCCGAGGCCCCACCGGCGCCCATGGGGTCGCGTCCGGTGAATCAATCCCGCACCCGGGAACCCCGCTCATTTCCGCGGAAATGCGGGACGCGTGAAGAGTGTGAGGGGTGAACCCGGGACGCGTGAAAGTGCGGCGGGTGAAGGGGTGGCGCTGAATGGGGCCACGCGAACGGACCGTGCGTGAATACGGGAATGTGACGGATTTTCCCTACGCTCCAGCGTCGGTCGGCTGCCCGGTGTCACTTTAATGAATCGAGGGGTTCCGGATGACCGATATGGGGTAATTTTACTCACAGTGCTTCGGACAGGAGGCACGTCCGTGGGAGCTGGTCCACCAGATCGCGGGTGTGCCTCCTCGACCTGTGCGCGCCCTCCCCATGGACTGCCGGTCAGTAGCTCTGAGGGGACTGTGAGCGCCATGCACACCACGGTCAGTACGAGGCATCACCCGCACGACGACGCCCCCGACACCGGTGAGGCATTCGTGCGGTTCGCCGGGCTTCCGGACGGGCCCGAGCGGGAGACGCTGCGGGACGAGATCGTCCGGGCCTGGCTGCCCATGGCCCAGCGCGTCGCCGGCCGGTACCGCGGCAGGGGTGAGGCGGCCGAGGACCTCATGCAGGTCGCGGCACTGGGCCTGCTCAAGGCCGTCGACCGCTACGACCCGGACCGGGGCAACGCGTTCGAGAGCTACGCCGTCCCGACCGTCACCGGCGAGATCAAGCGTCACTTCCGCGACCACATGTGGATGCTGCACGTGCCGCGCCGCGTACAGGAAGTGCGTGCCAGGGTGCGTACGGCGCTCAAAGAGCTCTCGCAGACCACACCGGGCCGACAGCCCACCGTCGCCGAGATCGCCGCGTGCGCGCACCTCGACGAGGACGACGTACGTCTCGGGCTCGAGGCACTGGACTGCTTCGCCACCCTCTCCCTCGACGCCGAGCTGCCCGGCGAGGACGACGGATGCGCGCTGGCCGACACGCTGGGCGGGCCGGACGCCGGATTCGACCTCGTCATCGACCGTGAGGCCGTCAAGCCCGCGCTGCGGTGCCTCCCGGAGCGCGAGCGCACCATCCTCTACCTGCGCTACTTCCGCGGCATGACGCAGCTCGGCATCGCCGAGCAGCTCGGGATCTCGCAGATGCACGTCTCACGGCTGCTCAGCACGTGCTGCAGCACCCTGCGCGAGCAACTTCTCACCGAGGCGGCGTAGGGCACGGGCGGCGCGGACCCAGGTGGTCCGGTGTGCTGCCCGGCCGTCCGGTGGGTCGCCCCATCCGGGCGGCCGGGGGGCGGGCTCACTGCCGAACCCTCCCGGGAATGGTTGGCCAGCGGACCGCCTCCCTTCGAACTACCTGGGTGGACTCGATCCAAACAAATTCCGGCCGACGGGTTGGACGCGCCGCCACCCGGATTTCTCGTGGACCGCGGCATTTCCGAGGACCCATTCCAGTGGCACGCGAATATCGGCCGGAACATCTGTCACGCGGGCGGAAGAATTCTCCCGGCGCGCCGGCACCGTCCGATTCCGCGCGGCCCGCCCCACCCCGGGCGACGATGACGGAAACCCGCGTCCGCGCCCGCACCCGGTAACACCTCGTACGGGTCACCAGAACGCGCCGCCCCCCTGCGGGCCCGCTGCAATGGACAGATGACGGCGCCCCCGGACGACTGCCTCGCCCGCAACGAGTGGATCTGCGGCGCGTACCTGAGCACCCGCCGCCAGATCCTCCTCGACGCCGTCGTCCAGCACCTGCAGCTCACCGTGATCGCCGTCCTCGTGGGACTCGCCGTCGCGGTGCCGCTGGCCGTCCTCGCCCGCCGCTGGGGCTGGGCGGCCGGTCCGGTGCTGGCGGCGACCACCGTCCTGTACACCGTCCCGTCACTGGCGATGTTCTCGCTTCTCCTGCCCGTGTACGGACTGTCGGCCGCGCTCGTCGTCGCCGGTCTCGTGCTCTACTCCCTGACCCTTCTCGTACGGAACATCCTCGCGGGCCTGCGCGCCGTCCCCGAGGAGACCCGGCAGGCCGCGCGCGGCCTGGGCTACGGGCCCGTCCGACTGCTGCTCACCGTGGAACTGCCGCTCGCGGTGCCCGCCGCGATGGCCGGACTGCGGATCGCCACCGTGTCGGCCGTCTCACTGGTCACGGTCGGCGCGATCGTCGGCTTCGGTGGTCTCGGAAACCTCATCTACGCGGGCATGAACACCTACTTCAAGGCGCAGGTCCTCACCGCGTCCGTGCTGTGCGTCGTCATCGCCGTCGCGGCCGACCTCCTGCTGCTCGGGGTGCAGTGGCTCATCACCCCCTGGACACGGAGAGCCCGCGGATGAACACCCTGGCCGAGGCCTGGCACTGGCTCACCGACCCCGCGCACTGGACCGGTGACGACGGCATCCGGCACCGCCTCGCCCAGCACCTCGTCCTCACCGCCGTCTGCCTGGTCATCAGCTGTCTGATCGCGCTGCCCGTCGCCCTCGTCCTCGGCCATCTCGGCAAGGGCGGCGCGCTCGCGGTCAACCTCTCCAACATCGGCCGGGCCGTCCCCACCTTCGCCGTCCTCGTCCTCCTGCTGCTCACCCCGCTCGGCGGATACGGCGAGGGGCCCACGGTCGTCGCGCTCGTGCTGTTCGCCGTCCCGCCGCTGCTCACCAACGCGTACGTCGGCATGCGCGAGGTCGACCGCGGCGTGGTGCGGGCGGCACGCGGCATGGGGATGACCGGGCGGCAGATGCTGTTCCAGGTCGAACTGCCCCTCGCCCTCCCGATGGTGATGAACGGCGTACGGATCGCCGCCGTCCAACTGGTCGCGACGGCCACCATCGCCGCGCTCGCGGGCGGCGGCGGGCTCGGCAGGATCATCACCGCGGGATTCAACCTGGCGAGCACCCCGCAGGTCGTCGCTGGTGCCGTCCTGGTCGCCGTGTTCGCGCTGATCGTCGAGGGGCTCTTCGAGACCGCCGAACGGCTCGCGCCGCGCCTGGCGAGAGGCCGGCGATGAAGCGGTACGCCGTTCTCGCGGGGGTGTTCCTGCTCGCCGGTTGTGCCACCGGCCCGTCCCTGGAGAACCGTGGCGCCGTCACCGCCCCGCCCGGCGACAGCAAACACCTGACCGTGGGCTCGGCCGGGTTCACCGAGAGCGATCTGCTGGCCCAGATGTACGCCCTGCTGCTGAGACAGGCCGGATACAGGACCTCCATGCTCACGGTCGCCAACCGCGAGCTCTACGAACCCGCCCTGGAGTCCGGTCAGATCGACGTCGTCCCGGAGTACGCGGCCACCTTCGCGGACTGGCTGAACGCCAAGACCCACGGGGCCGACGCACCACCGGCCGGCTCGCCCGACCTCAACGCCACCATGAAGGCGCTGCGCGCGCTCGCCACACCGCGTGGCCTCACCGTCCTCGACCCCGGCAGGGCCGTCGACCAGAACGCCTTCGCCGTGACCGGCCGGTACGCCCGGCAGCACCGGCTGAAGAACCTCAGCGACCTCGGGGCGTCCGGTCTCGAGGTGCGGCTCGCGGCGGGCGACGAGTGCGTCGAGCGGCCCTACTGCGAACCGGGCCTGAGGAAGACGTACGGCATCGACATCACCGCGGTCGACCCGAAGGGCGTCGGCACCACCCAGGCGAAGCAGGCCGTGCGGAGCGGCCGGGACCAGATGGTGCTGACCACGACGACGGACGCGACCCTCGGCGAGTTCGGGCTCGTCCTGCTCGCCGACGACAAGCACCTGCAGAACGCCGACTACATCGTGCCCGTCGTCAACCGCTCGCGCGCGGGCGGCGAGGGCGTCACCAAGGCGCTGGGAGCACTCAACGCCGTGCTCACCACCGCGGACCTGGCGTCCATGAACCAGCAGGTGGACAGCTGGCGACGGCTCCCGCAGGACGTGGCACGCGCCTACCTGAAGGAGAAGGGCCTGCTGAAGTGACCGGAAGGGCATGACCGGCCCGAGCGACGGTACGAGGCCGCCGGACCCGGCGCACCCGGTTCACAGAGCGCCCCGCCAGGGGGCGCGGGGAACGGCGCGCTCAGCCCACACCCACACCCACACCCACACCCACACCCACACCCGCCCACACAGCCACCCACCCACACCCACCCACACAGCCACCCACCCACACCCACCCACACAGCCACCCACCCACACCCACCCACACAGCCACCCACCCACACCCGCCGGCCCGCCCGCAGTCGAACCTCAGCCGCAGCCGAATCCGGCCCCCAGCCAGGCCCCACCCGCACGCCCCCGAAACCCGGCGGTGCGCTACCCCTTGGGCACCGAGTCGAAGGCCACCTGCCCCCGCGCGACCCCCCGCGCGTCCGCGTCCACGGAGCGCCGCAGCGCCTCGTGCAGACGCGCCGGGGTCAGGACACCGAGGAACCGCGCGCCCTCCAGTACCGCGACCCACCCCGCGTCGTGCTGGAGCAGGACACCGAAGGCCTGTTTCAGCGGGGCACCCACCGGGACCCAGGAGTTCATCCGGTGGACGTGGTCCCCCACGGAGCCGCCCCCGGTCAGCTCGTCGGCACCCACCCAGCCGTGCAGGTCGCCCTCGGCGTCCAGCACCACCGCCCAGCGGGCGCTCCGGGAACGCAACCGTTCGGCGGCCCGCCCGGCGGACTCGTCCATGCGTGCGACGGGCGGCTGTTCCAGGTCGTCCGGCTGGATCTCGGTGACCGACAGCCGCTTCAGCCCGCGGTCGGCCCCGACGAATCCGGCGACGTACTCCGTGGCCGGGCCGCCCAGTACGGCGCCCGGCGTGTCGAACTGTTCGATGCGCCCCTGCCCGTACACCGCGATGCGGTCGCCGAGCCGGACCGCCTCCTCGATGTCGTGCGTGACGAACAGCACCGTCTTGCGCACCGACTCCTGCATCCGCAGGAACTCGTCCTGCAACTGCTCGCGGACCACCGGGTCGACGGCGCCGAAGGGCTCGTCCATCAGCAGTACCGGCGGGTCAGCCGCGAGCGCCCGCGCCACTCCGACCCGCTGACGCTGACCGCCCGACAGCTGGTCCGGATAGCGGGACCCGTACGTCTTAGGGTCCAGGCCCACCAGGTCGAGCAACTCGGCGGCGCGGGCACGGGCCTTCGTCCTCTTCCAGCCGACCAGCGTCGGGACCGTCGCCGTGTTGTCGAGGACGGTCCGGTGCGGGAACAGGCCGACCTGCTGGATGACGTACCCGATCCGCCGCCGCAGCCGGACCGGGTCGACGGTGGCCACGTCCTCGCCGTTCACGAGGATCCGGCCCGAGGTCGGTTCGACGAGCCGGTTCACCATCATCATGGTGGTCGTCTTGCCACAGCCCGACGGGCCGACGAGCGTGACGAGTTCGCCCTCCGCGACCTCGAACGAGAGGCCGTCCACGGCCGTCGTGCCGTCCGGATAGCGCTTGGTGACCTGTTCGAACCGGATCATCCCCTCACGCTAACCGCGCACGTCACCCGCCGCTCACCAGCACCACCTCCAGGGTGCGCGGACCGTGCACCCCCTCGACCCGGTCGAGTTCGATGTCGCTGGTCGCCGACGGGCCGGAGATCCACGTCAGCGGGCGGGCCGGGTCCAGACGCTCCAGGGCCCGGGGCACGGAGGAGACGACCTGCCCGGGGACGCGGACGACACAGATGTGGTGGTCAGGGACCAGCGTGATGCGACGACGGCCCTGATCGGGGCCGCCGTCCAGCACGAGGGTGCCCGTCTCGGCGATCGCCAGCGCGCACCCGGTCACCACGCTGTCGACGCGGTCCAGCTCGGCCGGGGTGTCCTCGGCCCGGTCGGTCACCCGCGTCACCGCGGTCGCGGCCAGCCAGGTCCCGTCCAGACCCGCCGGTACGACCACCGAGGCCGAGCCGTGCGCGGCGAGCAGCCCGGCGATCGTCGCCGCCAGTTCGTCGGCCGTGCAGCGGTGCACGAGCGCCCGGTAGTCCGCCAGGTTCTCCGCCAGCAGGTCCACCGTCCCGGCGACACTCCGGTCGCCGTGCTCGCGCAGATACTCCCGCGGTACGGCCTGCTCGTACGGCGTGTCGTCCCGGGGGACGTCGGCGAGCGCGCGTCGCACCCGCCCCAGGATCAGCTCCCTGCTGCTCACTTCGGTACGTCCTTTCCGCCTCGGGTCCGCTGCCACCAGTCGCGGAACGGCTCCGCGGGCACCGCCGGCAGGTCCCGGGTGTCGCTCCACGCCCGGCCGGGTCCGGGCAGCGTCCGTGGATGGAAGCGGCGCGTCCGGGACGCCAGCCGCTGACCGGTGCGCAGCGCGCCGGGACGGCCGAACGCCCAGCGCGCCGCCCGCATGGCGGCCCGCTCGGCGGCGTGCCCCTTGGCGGGCTTGAGGACGGCCTTGTTGCCCTCCCGCGTCACCCGGCCACCCTCGGCGATCCGTTCGCGCAGATGGACGAGGACCTCCGGGATGTCGATGGCGACCGGGCAGACCTCGTAGCAGGCGCCGCACAGCGAGGAGGCGTACGGCAGGGAGGCGTCGATCTCGCTCTGGGTACCCCGCAGCTGGGGGCTGAGGATGGCGCCGATCGGGCCGGGGTAGACCGAGCCGTAGGCGTGCCCGCCGGCCCGCTCGTACACCGGGCAGACGTTGAGACACGCCGAGCAGCGGATGCAGCGCAGCGCCTGGCGGCCGACCTCGTCGGCGAGCGTGTCGGTGCGGCCGTTGTCGATCAGGACCAGATGGAAGGTCCGGGGGCCGTCCGCCGTGTCCGAGTCCGTGGTGCCCGTCCACATCGAGGTGTACGGGTTCATGCGCTCGGCGGTCGAGGAGCGGGGGAGGGTCTGCAGGAAGACCTCCAGGTCCCGCCAGGTCGGCACGGTCTTCTCGATGCCGACGACCGAGATCAGCGTCTCGGGCAGGGTCAGGCACATCCGGCCGTTGCCCTCGGACTCCACCACCATCATCGTGCCGGTCTCGGCGACCATGAAGTTGGCGCCGGAGATGCCGACCTTGGCGCGCAGGAACTTCTCGCGCAGATGGAGCCGGGCGGCCTCGGCCAGTTCGGCGGGCGTGTCGGTGAGACCCTCGGGCGCGGGGCGTCCCCACTCGCTCATCTCGCGGGTGAAGATGTCGCGGATCTCGCCCCGGTTGCGGTGGATGGCGGGGACCAGGATGTGCGAGGGCCGGTCCTTGCCCAACTGCACGATGAGCTCGGCGAGATCGGTCTCGTAGGCGTGGATGCCCTCCGCCTCCAGGGCTTCGTTGAGACCGATCTCCTGCGTGGCCATCGACTTGACCTTGACGACCTCGCTCTCACCGGTCGCCCTGACCAGCTCGACGACGATCCGGTTGGCCTCGTCGGCGTCGGCGGCCCAGTGCACGACGCCACCGGCCGCGGTGACGGACTCCTCCAACTGGACGAGATAACGGTCGAGATGACGGAGTGTGTGGTCCTTGATCTGCTTGCCGGCCTCGCGCAGGGCCGCCCAGTCGTCGAGTTCGGACACGGCGACGGCGCGCTTGGCACGGATCGTGTGGGTGGCGTGGCGCAGATTCGCGCGCAGGGTGGGGTTGTTGACCGCTTCGTGGGCGGCTTCGGGGAAGGCCGGCATGCCGACGAAGGTGCCGCTCACGCGCTCGGCCCCCCTTCCGTGTTCGCCAGGATCTCCGCGATGTGGACCGGCCGCATGTCCGTGCTCAGCCGGGTCATCGTGCCGCCGATGTGCATCAGACAGGAGTTGTCGGCGGCGCACAGGACGTCCGCGCCGGTCGACTCGGCGTTGCGCACCTTGTCGGCGCCCATCGCCGCCGAGACGTCGGGGTTCTTGACGGCGAAGGTGCCGCCGAAGCCGCAGCACTCGTCGGCGCCGGGCAGCTCGCGCAGTTCCAGTCCCCTGACGGCCTGGAGCAGCCTGCGCGGCCGGTCGCCGAGCCCCAGACCGCGCAGCCCGTGACAGGTGGGGTGGTAGGTGACGGTGTGCGGGTAGTAAGCGCCCACGTCCGTCACTCCCAGCACGTCCACCAGGAACTCGGTGAGCTCGTAGGTCTTGGGGACGACCGGGGCGAGCGTGGCCGCGAGCGTGTCGCCGCGGCCCTCGGCCCGTGCCCGCTCGCCCATCCGTGGATAGAGCTCCCGCACCATCGCGCCGCACGAACCGGAAGGCGTCACGATCGCCTCGTACCCACCGAAGACATCGGAGAAATGCCGGGCCAGCGGTTCGGCCTGATGCCGGTACCCGGTGTTGTAGTGCGCCTGCCCGCAACACGTCTGGGCCATCGGGAAGTCGACTTCCACGCCCAGCCTGGTCAGCAGTTTCACCACGGCGCGGCCCGTGTCCGGATAGAGCGTGTCGTTGACACAGGTCAGGAACAGAGCGACACGCATCGCGGCTCCTAGGGATCGGTCATCGGATGAGTGCAGAGTACGCGGCGGCCGGGCGCCAGGGGAGTCCTCGGTCAGGGAGTCGGGCCGGTCCCCGCTCACGGACGGACGAGCCGGTCCTGCGCGGCGCGCCAGACGGCCGCGTCGCCCCGGGGCTCGTACCGCCGCAACGGCTGCGTACGGGCGAGGAGCCGCCGCATCGACGTACGGTCGCCGACCAGGCCCTGGGCCCGCGCCTGGACCAGGACGTTGCCGAGCGCGGCCGCCTCCGCCGGGCCCGCCACCACCGGCAGCCCGCAGGCGTCGGCGGTCAGTTGGCAGAGCAGTTCGTTACGGGTGCCGCCGCCGACGATGTGCACGACGTCGACCGGGTGGTCGGCGAGCTCCTGCGCCTCGGCGACCGCCCGGCGGTGGGCGAGCGCGAGGGAGTCGAGGATGCAGCGGGTGATCTCGGCACGCGACCCGGGCACGGGCTGTCCCGAAGCCCGGCAGGCGTCGGCGATCCGGGCCGGCATCCGGCCGGGGGCGAGGAAGGCGGCGTCGCCCGCGTCCACGACCGATCGCAGTGGCGGGATCTCCGCGGCGGTCCGCAGCAGTTCGCCCAGGTCGGGGTGGTCCCACTCGCGCAGGCACTCCTGGAGCAGCCACAGCCCCATGATGTTGCGCAGGTAGCGGACCGTTCCGTCCAGGCCCAGTTCGTTGGTGAAGTTGGCCGCCCGGCTCGCCTCGGTGAGGACCGGCGCGGCCAGCTCCAGGCCCGCCAGGGACCAGGTGCCGGTGCAGATGTAGGCGAAGCGTTCCCCGACGGCGGGGACGGCGGCCACCGCGGAGGCGGTGTCGTGCGAGCCGACGGTCGTCACCGGGACCGGGCCGGTCAGTCCGGTCTCCTCGAGTACCCGGGGCGTCAGGTGGCCGGCCGGGTCGCCCGGCCGGCGCAGCGGCGCGAACAGCTTCAGGTCGATGCCGAGCCGCCCCGCGAGGTCGTGCGCCCACTCGCGCGTCCTCGGGTCGATCAGCTGGGTGGTGGAGGCGTTGGTCAGCTCCGTGCCCGCCTCGCCCGTCAGCCAGTAGGCCAGCAGGTCGGGGATGAGCAGCAGCCGCTCGGCGTGGGCGAGTTGGGCCGTCGAGCGGGCCGCGGTGAGTTGGTAGAGGGTGTTGAACGGGGCGTACTGGAGCCCGGTCGTCGCGTACAGCTCGGCGGCGGGCACCCTGGCCCACACCTGCTCCGCGACGCCCTCGGTGCGGGTGTCGCGGTAATGCACCGGGTTGCCGAGCAGCGCCCCGTCGGCGTCCAGCAGTCCGTAGTCCACGGCCCAGCTGTCGATGCCGACGGAGTCGACCTGCCCGGCGGCGCGCAGTCCGTCGAGCACTCCCGCGTAAAGCGCGAGGATGTCCCAGCGCAGGCCCTCGGGGACCCGTACCGGCCGGTTCGGGAAGCGGTGGGCCTCGGTGAGGTCCAGGGCTCCGGGGCCGACGCGGCCGACCATGACGCGTCCGCTGGACGCGCCGAGGTCGACCGCGGCGAAGGTCTTGTGCCGCTCGCTCATCGCAGGAATGCCGCCGCGACACCGGCGTCGACCGGGACGTGCAGACCGGTGGTGTGGGTGAGGTCCCCGCCGGTCAGCGCGAACACGGCGTTCGCGACGTGCTCGGGCAGTACCTCCCGCTTGAGGATGGTCCGCCGGGCGTAGAACTCGCCGAGCTTCTCCTCCTCGATCCCGTAGGTGGCCGCGCGCTGGGCGCCCCAGCCGCCCGCGAAGATGCCCGAACCGCGCACCACACCGTCCGGGTTGACGCCGTTGACACGGATGCCGTGCTCGCCCAGCTCGGCCGCCAGCAGCCGGACCTGGTGGGCCTGGTCGGCCTTGGTCGCCGAGTAGGCGATGTTGTTCGGGCCGGCGAAGACCGAGTTCTTGGACGCGATGTAGACGATGTCGCCGCCCAGCTCCTGCCGGATCATCACCCGGGCGGCCTCGCGGGAGACCAGGAAGGAGCCGCGGGCCATGATGTCGTGCTGGAGGTCCCAGTCCTTCGCGGTGGTCTCCAGGAGCGGCTTGGAGATGGAGATCCCCGCGTTGTTGACCACCAGGTCGACGCCGCCGAAGGCGAGCACCGCCGCCCGGAAGGCCTCGGCGATCTGCTCCTCGGAGGTCACGTCGACGGTCACGGCCACGGCCCTGTCGGGACCGCCCAGCGCCGTCGCGACCCGGGCGGCGTTCTCCGCGTTCAGGTCGGCGACCACCACGCAGGCACCCTCGGCCACCAGCCGCTCGGCGATCGCCTTGCCGATGCCGCTGCCCGCGCCCGTCACCAGCGCCACCCGGGTGGCGAGCGGCTTGGGCCTGGGCAGGCGCTGGAGCTTCGCCTCCTCCAGCGACCAGTACTCGATGCGGAACTTCTCCGACTCCTCGATCGGCGCGTACGTGGAGACGGACTCGGCGCCCCGCATCACGTTGATCGCGTTGACGTAGAACTCGCCCGCGACACGGGCGGTCTGCTTGTCCTTGCCGAAGGAGAACATGCCGACACCGGGGACCAGCACGATCGCCGGGTCCGCGCCGCGCATCGCGGGGGAGCCGGCGACGGCGTGCCGCCGGTAGTAGGCGGCGTACTCCTCGCGGTACTCGGTGTGCAGTTCCTTCAGACGGGCGATCGCCTCGGCCGGCTCGACTGTCGGCGGCAGGTCGAGGACGAGGGGCCGGACCTTGGTACGGAGGAAGTGGTCGGGGCAGGAGGTGCCGAGCGCGGCGAGACGGGGGTGCTCGGCGCGCGCGAGGAAGTCGAGGACGACGTCGGAGTCGGTGAAGTGGCCGACCTGCGCACGGTCCTGGGAGGCCAGCGCCCGGACGTACGGCGCGAGGGCCGCCGCGCGCTCACGGCGCTCGGTCACGGGAAGGGCCGCGTAGCCCTCGACGGCCGGCCCGAAGGGCTCGGGCCTGCCGCGCTCGGCGAGGAACGCCTCGGCGGTCCTGATGATGTGCAGCGAGTTGTGCTCGCACTCCTCGGCCGTGTCGCCCCAGGCGGTGATGCCGTGGCCGCCCAGAACACAGCCGATCGCGCGGGGGTTGGCCTTCTTGACGGCCGCGATGTCCAGGCCGAGCTGGAAGCCCGGCCGGCGCCAGGGCACCCAGACCACGGTGTCGCCGAAGCACTCCGCGGTCAGCTTCTCGCCGTCCGCGGCGCAGGCCAGCGCGATACCGGAGTCGGGGTGCAGGTGGTCGACGTGGGCGGCGTCCACCAGACCGTGCATCGCGGTGTCGATGGACGGGGCCGCGCCGCCCTTGCCGTGCAGGCAGTAGTCGAACGCGGCGACCATCTCGTCCTCACGCTCCACGCCGGGGTAGACCTCCGTCATGGCCCGCAGCCGGTCCAGCCGCAGGACCGCGAGCCCGGACTCCGTCAGCGTGCCGAGGTCGCCGCCCGACCCCTTCACCCACATCAGCTCGACGTCGCCGCCGGTCACGGGGTCGGTGTCGGTGCCCTTCGCGGACGTGTTGCCGCCCGCGTAGTTGGTGTTGCGGGGGTCGGCGCCGAGCCGGTGCGACCGGGCCAGCAGAGCGGCGGCTTCGGGATGGGGTGCCATGTTCCTGGTCCTTAGGGAATGAGGAGTGAAGAGAGGGGACGTACGGGTGCCGTGGCGCACCCGGCGGGGAGCGGGCGGCCGTGCGGTCCGTGGCGCACGGCCCGCGGCCGTCCGCCGGGGTCACCCGGCGGACGCGGCGCGAGGGCTACGCCCCCCACCCGGCCTGCTGTCCGCCCACCCGGTCCGCGGCGATCTTCTGCGCCCATCCGGAACGGTGGTACGCGGCCACCGGGTCGCCGTCCAGGCCGAGTTCCTCGCGGACCTCGCGCAGCAGCGGCCGTACGTCGGTGTTGTACGCGTCCATGATCACGGCGTTCGCGGCGAGCACGTCACCCTCGCGCTGGGCGACGGCCAGCGCGTCCCGGTCCACGAGCAGCGCCTTCGCGGTGGCCTCCTGAACGTTCATCACCGAGCGGATGATCGCGGGGATCTTCGCCTCGATGTTGTGGCACTGGTCCAGCATGAACGCGACGTCGGGGGTGAAGCCGCCGCCGCGGATCACCTCGTACATGATCCGGAAGAGCTGGAAGGGGTCGGCGGCGCCCACCATGAGGTCGTCGTCTGCGTAGAAGCGCGAGTTGAAGTCGAAGCCGCCGAGCTTCCGCTCACGCAGCAGCGTGGCGACGATGAACTCGATGTTGGTGCCGGGCGCGTGGTGCCCGGTGTCGACGATGACCTGTGCCTTGGGACCGAGCTTGAGGCAGTGCGCGTACGCGGTACCCCAGTCCGGCACGTCCGTCGCGTAGAAGGCGGGCTCGAAGAACTTGTACTCCAGGAGCATCCGCTGGTCGTCCCCGAGCCGTTCGTAGACCTGGGAGAGGCTCTCGGCCAGCCGGTCCTGGCGCTCGCGGATGTCGTCCTGGCCGGGATAGTTCGTGCCGTCGGCGAACCAGAGCTTCAGGTCCTTCGAGCCCGTCGCGTCCATGATGTCGACGCACTCGAGCAGGTGGTCGAGAGCCTTGCGGCGCACCGTGGCGTCCGGGTGGCAGACACTGCCCAGCTTGTAGTCGTCGTCCTGGAAGGTGTTGGAGTTGATCGTGCCGAGCCGCAGGCCGCGCTCCCCGGCGTACTCGGCCAGGGCCTTGTAGTCCTCGACCTTGTCCCAGGGGATGTGCAGCGCGACGGACGGCGCGGCACCGGTGTGGGCGTGCACCTGGGCGGCGTCGTCCAGTTTCTCCCGCGGGCTGCGCGGCACGCCGGGCTGGGCGAACACCTTGAAGCGGGTTCCCGAGTTCCCGTACGCCCACGACGGCGTCTCTACTGCCTGGGTCTTGAGTGCGGCCTTCACCGCGGCGAGCTCGGTCACTTCGGGGCTCCTGTGACTTCGGGTGTGACGTCGGGTCTGAGCGACGGCGACTTCGGTCCGGACGGCTTCGATCTGAACAGGGGTGGTCTGAAACGATTCAGAAAGCTGAAGCTATGAGCACCCCGAAAGGCTGTCAACCCCCTCGACGAAGACGGCTCTTCGTGACCCGGTTGTGACCTCTGTCTATCGAGAATTTCGACCCGAACCCATTGACGTGACCTGGGCTACATGCCTAACGTCCCGGCAACCTAGTTGAAACCTTTCACGACGTCGTGAGGCCTCTCCGCCCGCGTCGTTGAGGAGCTCCCATGACCCACCGGTCCGACGCGGGTCCGGCCCCCGTACTGGCGCTGGAGGACATCTCCAAGTCCTTCGGCGCGGTGCGCGCCCTGCGGGACGTGTCCCTGGAACTGTTCCCCGGCGAAGTGCACGCACTCGCCGGTGAGAACGGCGCGGGCAAGTCGACCCTCATCAAGACGCTCGCCGGCGTGCACCGACCGGACGCCGGCCGGGTGCTGCTGGACGGCCAGCCCACCGTCTTCCACGGTCCCGCCGACGCCCGCGACGCGGGTATCGCGGTGATCTACCAGGAGCCCACGCTCTTCCCCGACCTCTCGATCGCCGAGAACATCTTCATGGGCCGCCAGCCCCGGCGCGCACTCGGCCGCATCGACCACAAGGCCACCCACGCGGCGACCGCCGGCCTGATGAAGCGCCTCGGTGTCGAACTCGACCCCGAGCGCCCGGCGCGCGGACTGTCCATCGCCGACCAGCAGATCGTCGAGATCGCCAAGGCGCTCTCGTTCGACGCCCGGGTCCTGATCATGGACGAGCCGACCGCGGCCCTCACCGGCAGCGAGGTGGCGCGCCTGTTCGGCGTGGTGCGCACCCTGCGCGAGCAGGGCTCGGCGGTGCTGTTCATCTCGCACCGGCTGGAGGAGATCTTCCAGATCTGCCGGCGGGTCACGACCCTGCGCGACGGCGCCCTGATATCCAGCGAGCCGCTGGAGGGCATGACGGAGGACGACCTGGTACGCCGGATGGTCGGCCGCGACCTCGACGAGCTCTACCCCAAACAGGACGTCGAGGCGGGCGAAGTCGCCCTCAGCGTGCGCCGCCTGACCCGCGAGGGCGTCTTCACCGATGTCTCCTTCGACGTCCGGCGCGGTGAGATCGTCGGTCTCTCCGGTCTCGTAGGCGCGGGCCGTACGGAGGTGGCACGGGCCGTCTTCGGCGTCGACCGCTGGGACGCCGGAGAGGTGGAGGTGGACGGCCGGGCGCTCACCAACGGCGCGCCCTCGACGGCCATGTCGGCGGGCCTCGCCCTCGTCCCCGAGGACCGGCGGGCCCAGGGCCTGGTGATGGACATGTCCATCGAGCGCAACATCGGTCTGACCGGGCTGCGTACGACCGTCAGGGCGGGCCTGATGGACCGGGGCGCCGAGCGCAGCCGCTCCCTCGACTGGGCGGTCAAGCTCCAGGTGAAGTACGCCCGGCTCGCCGACACCGTGGCCACGCTCTCCGGCGGCAACCAGCAGAAGGTCGTCCTGGCCAAGTGGCTCGCCACCGGCCCCAAGGTACTGATCGTGGACGAGCCGACACGCGGCATCGACGTCGGGACCAAGGCCGAAGTGCACCGGCTGCTCAGCGAGTTGGCCGCGGACGGTGTCGCCGTCCTGATGATCTCCTCCGACCTGCCCGAGATCCTCGGCATGGCCGACCGGGTCCTCGTGATGCACGAGGGCCGGCTCACCGCCGAGATCCCGCGCTCCGAAGCCACCGAGGAATCCGTGATGGCCGCAGCGACCGGGAGGGCCGCCGCATGACGACGACCGACACTGAGAGGGCCGCCGCATGACGGTGACCGCACCCAACCCCGCCCCCGCCTCCGAGGTTCCCCGGTCGAGCGGCACCCGGCTGGTGGACCGCGTCTTCAAGATGCGCGAATTCGCCATCCTGGCCGTCTTCCTGGTGATGATCGTCATCACGCAGATGGGCAACAGCCAGTTCCTGTCCGAGCAGGGCATCAAGGACCTGCTGCTGAACGCGACCATCCTGGTGCTGGTCGCCACCGGCCAGTCGCTGGTGGTGATCACCCGGAACGTCGACCTGTCGGTCGGCTCCACGCTCGGCATCAGCGCCTTCGCGGCCGGCACCTATCTGCAAGGCGGCGGGAACCCCGTCGTCGCGGTGTTCCTCGCGGTGCTGCTCGGCATCGGCTGGGGACTCGTCAACGGCCTGCTGGTCAGCCTCGGCCAGGTACCCGCGCTCGTCGTCACCCTCGGCACGCTCTACATCATCCGCGGCATCGACTCCATCTGGGTCGGCTCCCGGCAGATCACCGCCGCCGACCTCCCGGGCAGCTTCGTCGACTTCGGCTCCGGCGGCATCTCGGCGGTGCCCTACCTCGCCCTGATCGCCCTGGCCGTGCTGCTGGTGACCGCCTACTACCTCAAGCACTTCGGCAGCGGACGGGAGTTGTACGCGCTCGGCTCCAACCCCGAGGCCGCGCGGCTGGCCGGCATCCCGGTGCGCAAGCGCATCCTGACCGCGTACGTCGTCTGCGGCGGCCTCGCCGGCCTCGCCGGCGCGCTCTACCTCGCCCGGTTCGGCAACGTCGACTCCGGCACCAGCACCGGCTACGAACTCACCGTCGTCAGCGCCGTGGTGGTCGGCGGCGTCGTCTTCACCGGCGGTTCCGGCAGCGTCTACGGCGCCTCGCTCGGCGCGCTGCTGCTCACCTCCATCAACAGCGTGCTGCCCGCGCTCGGCGTCAGCTCCGTCTGGGTGCTCGCCATCAACGGCGTCCTGCTCATCCTCGCCATCGCGGTCGACCGGATCGTCGCGCTGCGCGTGGCCTCCGCACTGAAGAAGAGGAACGCCCGCCATGGCTGACTCGCCCCTCGCGCGCGCCGTCCGCTGGGACACGGTCGTCGGCGCCCTCCTCATCGTCCTGCTGCTGTTCTCCTTCGGCTTCGTCGACGGCTTCGGCAACGCCCTGAACCTGTCGTTCCTGATCGGCAACACGCTGCCCATCGCGCTCATCGCGCTGCCGATGACCCTGCTCGTGGTGGCCGGGGAGATCGATCTCTCGGTGGCCTCCACGGCCGGTCTGTCCGGCTCGGTGATGGGTGCCCTGTGGAACCAGGGCATGGCGATCGAGACGATCATCCCGCTGTGCCTGCTGCTCGGCGTGGTGTGCGGACTGGTCAACGGCCTGCTGGTGACCCGGCTCGGCCTGCCCTCCCTCGCCGTCACCATCGGCACGCTCGCCGCCTACCGGGGCATCGCGCAGATCGTGCTCGGCTCGGACGCGGTGACCGATTTCCCCACGCAGTACCAGGACTTCGCGGCGGGCCGCATCGGGAACACCTTCATCCCGCAGGCATTCCTGCCCTTCCTGGTGCTCCTCGCGATCGCCGTTCTCGTCCTGCACGCCACCCCGTTCGGACGCTCGGCCTTCGCGGTCGGCGCCAACGAGGAGGCCGCGCGATTCGCCGGCATCCGGGTCAAGCGGCAGAAGCTGATCCTGTTCGTCGCCACCGGCTTCATGGCCTCGCTGACCGGCATCTTCTGGGCGCTGCACTACGCCAGCGCCCGCTACGACAACGCAACCGGCCTGGAACTCTCCGTCGTCGCCGCCGTCCTGCTGGGCGGCATCGACTTCGACGGCGGCAAGGGCACGCTCGGCGGCGCTGTCGCGGGAGTCTTCCTGCTCGGCGCGCTGCAGAACGTGATGAGCCTCTCCAACGTCTCCGCGCAGTCGCAGATCGTCGTCACCGGCGTTCTGCTCGTCGTCTCCGTGCTCGGCCCCCGGGTCGCGCGGCAGATCTCCGTAGCGAGGGCGGGCCGCAGAGCCGCCTCGACTCCGACCTCGTAACCGCCCACCCCCGTAAAGGAACTTCCGCCATGCGCAAGTCAACGATCCGCCGCGCCTGCGTGGCGCTCGCCGCCGTCACCTCGCTCGCCCTGGCGGCCACCGCCTGTGGTGGCACCACCAAGAAGGACGTGAAGGCCGACAGCGGTTCGAACGCCACGGCCGGCAAGGCCGACCCGAACGCGGCGACCAAGAAGGGCCTGACGGTCGGATTCCTGCCCAAGCAGGTCAACAACCCGTACTTCACCTCGTCCGACAAGGGCGGCGAGAAGGCGCTGACGGAACTGGGCTCCAAGTACAAGGAGGTCGGCCCCAGCAGTGCCACCGACACCTCCGGCCAGGTGAGCTATGTCAACACGCTCACCCAGCAGCAGGTCGACGCGATGGCCGTGTCCGCACAGGACCCGGGCGCGCTGTGCACCGCGCTCAAGCAGGCCATGAGCAACAAGATCAAGGTCGTCACCTACGACTCCGACACCAAGCCCGAGTGCCGCAACGCCTTCGTCTCCCAGGCCAGCGCCGAGGACCTGGGCCGCACCGAGGTGCAACTGCTCGCCGAGCAGATCGGCTACAAGGGCGAGATCGCGATCCTGTCCGCCGCGCAGACCGCCACGAACCAGAACACCTGGATCGACTTCATGAAGGACGAACTGAAGGACCCCAAGTACAAGGACGTCAAGCTGGTCAAGGTCGCCTACGGCAACGACGACGCGCAGCAGTCCTTCCAGCAGACCCAGGGCCTTCTCCAGGAGCACCCGAACCTCAAGGGGATCATCTCCCCGACCACGGTCGGCATCAAGGCGGCAGCCCAGTACCTGTCCGGCTCGAAGTACAAGGGCAAGGTCAAGCTGACCGGCCTCGGCACCCCCAACGACATGCGCAAGTACGTCAAGAACGGCACCGTCGACGGCTTCGAGCTGTGGGACCCGGCGAAGCTCGGTGAGCTCGCCGCCCGCACCGCCGTCGCGCTGGTGTCGGGACAGATCAGCGGCAAGGAGGGCGAGACCTTCAAGGCGGGCGACATGGGGACCTTCACCATCGGCAAGGACGGCGTGATCAACCTCGGCAAGCCGACCGTCTTCGACACCAAGAACATCGACCAGTTCAACTTCTAGGCGCTGAAGGGTCCTTGATGCAGCGCGTGTGCTTTCTGCTGAAGGTCCGGGCGGACCGCCTCGACGAGTACCGCGAGCGGCACGCCGCCGTGTGGCCCGAGATGCTCCAGGCGCTCTCGGCCACCGGCTGGCACAACTACTCGCTGTTCCTGCGCGAGGACGGACTGCTGGTCGGCTACGTGGAGACCGAGGACTTCGCGGCCGCCCGGGCCGCCATGGAGGCCACCGCCGTCAACGCCCGCTGGCAGGCGGAGATGGCGCCGTTCTTCGAATCGCTGGACGGCGCCAGACCCGACGAGGCGATGAAACCCCTCACCGAAGTCTTCCATCTCGCCTGACCAGGAGCCCCGCACATGAGACGACGCGCCTTGCCGAGGACGGCGCCGGCGGCCATCGTCGGGGGTCCCGGTCACGGCGGTACGGCGCGGGCCGCCGACCCGGGTCCCGCCAGCGCCGCCGTGTACCGGGAGAAGACCGGCGGCACCACGCCCCGGGCACTCCACGCCGTCGCATTCCGGCTGCCCGCATGAGCGCCGGTCCCCGGGGACGCGCGGGTAATGTGAAGGCCCGCCCGCCGCTTCTCGTCTACCTGGAGGTTCTTGCCTGATGGCTCAGTCGGTGGGTATCAAGGACGTCGCCCGCGCCGCCGGAGTCTCCGTGGGCACGGTCTCGAACGTGATCAACCGCCCGGACAGCGTGGCCTCCGAGACCCGGGCGCGCGTCCAGTCGGCCATAGACCGGCTCGGCTACGTCCGCAGCGAGTCGGCGCGCCAGCTGCGGGCCGGGCGCAGCCGGATCATGGGCCTGCTGGTCCTCGACATGGGCAACCCCTTCTTCGTGGACGTGGCGCGCGGCGCCGAGCGGGCCGCCCGCGACGCCGGGCTCGGCGTGATGGTCTGCAACAGCGCGCAGAGCGCGAGCGAGGAGGCCGACTACCTGTCGCTCTTCGCCGAGCAGCGGGTCCGCGGGGTGCTGCTCACCCCCGCCGACGCGACGGGGCGCAACATCGCGACCTTCCGCCGCAACGGCATCCCCTTCGTACTGGTCGACCGGGTCGCCGAGGGCACCACCGAGTGCTCGGTCTCGGTCGACGACGTGGAGGGCGGCGCGCTGGCCGTACGCCACCTCGTGGACGCCGGTCACCGCTCGATCGCGTACGTCAGCGGACCACCGGGACTGAACCAGGTCACCGACCGGCGCACCGGCGCGCTGAACGCGCTGGCCGAGGCCGGGCTGCCGCCCAGCGCGCTCAGGGAGCTGCCGACCCAGCGCCTGGACGTCGCCGCGGGCCGTGACGCAGGCGCCCGGCTGCTCGGCCTGGCCGTGCGCCCGACCGCCGTCTTCTGCGCCAACGACCTGCTCGCACTCGGTGTCCTGCAGGCCATGTACGCGGCGGGCGTCGGCGTCCCCGACGACCTCGCGATCGTGGGCTACGACGACATCGAGTTCGCCGCCGCGGCGGCCGTCCCGCTCACCTCGGTGCGCCAGCCCGCCATGACGATGGGCGCCCTCGCCGCCGAACTGCTGCTGGAGGAGACGGAGGCCGAGACCGCTCCGGTGCCGCACGAACACCGGCGGGTGGTGCTCCAGCCGGAGCTGGTGGTACGCCGCTCCAGCCTCTCGGCACGCTGATCCTCCCCACCCGGTGCTGAGCGGCCATTCAGTACGGTTTCTTGATCCCCGGGCTCGGCCGGGCCGGGACCATGTGTTCAACTGGGACGCAGTCTGGAATCCGTACGCCTGGGGAGTCCCGTTGACCGTCAGCTACCGCCAGCCCGGTGTCGTCCTCACCGACCACCGCTTCACCGTGCCCCTCGACCACGACGAGCCGACGGGGGAGAGCATCCAGCTGTTCGCCCGCGCGGCCGTCGCGAGCGAGAAGGCGCACCAGGACCTCCCGTGGCTGGTCTACCTCCAAGGCGGCCCCGGCTTCGGCGCCAACCGCTTCGTCGGCAAGCAGGCCTGGCTCGGCCGCGCGCTCAAGGAGTTCCGGGTCCTGCTGCTGGACCAGCGCGGCACCGGCCACTCCACGCCGGCCAACCGCCAGACACTCCCGCTGCGCGGTGGCCCGCGCGCGCAGGCGGACTACCTCACCCACTTCCGCGGCGACTCCATCGTCCGCGACTGCGAGGCCATCCGCCCCCGGCTCACCGGCGGCGCGCCCTGGACCGTACTGGGCCAGAGCTTCGGCGGCTTCTGCGCGGTGAACTACCTCTCGACGGCACCCGAAGGACTGCGCGCGGTCCTGATCACCGGCGGACTGCCCTCGCTGGACGCGCACGCCGATGACATCTACCGGGCCGCGTATCCCCGAATCGAACGCAAAGTGGCGGCACACTACGCGCGTTACCCCCAGGACGTGGAGCGGGCCCGGCAGATCGCCGAGTACCTCCTGCGGCACGAACCGGTCCTGAGCGGCGGCTACCGCCTCACCGTCGAGGCCTTCCAGTCGCTCGGCATCCTCCTCGGCGGCGGCGAGGGCAGTCACCGGCTGCACTACCTCCTGGAGGATGCCTTCGTGCGCACCCCGCAGGGGCCGGCCCTCTCCGACGCCTTCCAGGAGGAGGTGCAGGGGCTGCTCTCGTACGCGGGCCACCCGCTGTACGCGCTGATCCACGAGGCGATCTACGGGCAGGACGACCGGCCCACCGCCTGGTCGGCCGAGCGGGTGCGCGGCGAGTTCCCGCAGTTCGACGCGGCCAAGACACTCGCCGACGACGGGCCCCTGCTGTTCACCGGTGAGTCCGTGCATCCCTGGATGTTCGACACCGACCCCGCGCTGCGGCCACTGCGCGAGACCGCCGCCGAACTGGCCGCCCGCACCGACTGGCGGCCGCTGTACGACCCCGCCCGGCTCGCCGCCAACGAGGTCCCGGTGGCCGCTGCCGTCTACCACGACGACATGTACGTCGACACCGGGCACGCGCTGCGCACCGCCCGCGCCATCGGTGGTCTGCGCACCTGGGTGACCGACGAGTTCGAGCACGACGGCGTACGGGCCGGCGGACCCCGCGTCCTGGACCGTCTGCTGGCGTTGACGCGCGACGAGGTCTGAGGACCCCGCGGTCGTGAGCCGCGTCCGGCCCGGCGGACGGCGGACCAGGCACGGTGATGGGGTCGACGCCGCGTCCGGCATCGGCTGACGTCCGGCCCGGCACGGCGTTCGGTTCCGCACGGTGTCGGGTCCGGTGGGGAAGGGGGACGGGTGAGGGACGACGAAGGGCTTCTCGCCGAGCGGTTCGAGGAGCACCGGGGCCGCCTGCGAGCGGTGGCCTACCGGATGCTCGGCTCGCTGAGCGAGGCGGACGACGCCGTGCAGGAGACCTGGCTCAAGCTGAGCCGGACCGACGCGGCCGGCATCAGGAACCTGGCGGCCTGGCTGACCACCGTGGCAGGCCGGGTCTGCCTGGACATCCTGCGCACCCGCGCCGCGCGTCGTGAGGAGCCGATGGACACCTACGTCCCCGATCCGGTCGTGAGTCCCCTGGACCGGGTCGATCCCGAACAGGAGGCGCTGCTGGCCGACTCGGTCGGCCTCGCCCTGCTCGTGGTGCTGGAGACGCTGGAGCCCGTCGAGCGGCTCGCGTTCGTGCTGCACGACATGTTCGCGGTGCCCTTCGAGGACATCGCGCCCGTGGTGGGCCGTTCCCCGGCCGCGACCCGCCAGCTCGCCAGCCGCGCGCGGCGCCGCGTCCAGGGAGCCGCACCGGGGGCCGAGCCGGATCTCGGCCGGCAGAAGGAGGTCCTCGACGCCTTCCTCGCGGCCTCACGCGCGGGGGACTTCGAGGCACTGGTCGCCGTCCTCGACCCCGACGTGGTGCTCCGCGCCGACTCCGGCGCCCTCGTCGGCGGCGCGGCCGCGTCCAAGCTGGTGCGCGGTGCCCGGACCGTCGCCGGGCAGGCGCTCATGTTCCGGCGGTTCGCGGACTCCTCGCGGCTCGCGCTGGTCAACGGCGCCGTCGGCGTCGTCACGGCGCCCGGGGGCCTGCCGCTGGCGGTCATGGGCGTCACCGTAACCGACGGGAGGATCGCCGGGATGTACATCCTGTCCGACCCCGAGCGGCTGGCCCGGCTCGACCTCACCCCGTTCGGCGACTGACCGGCGACCGCCCCGTCCTCCTCGGTTCCCGGTCATGTCATCGGCCCAGTTCAGGGCGTTGTTCCCGGGTCAGTAGGCTGGGGGCATGCGGGAAGAGAGTGGAACAGCCACGGACCGGCTTCTGGAACTGCGGGCCGACTGCGGTGAGTGCTTCGGGCTGTGCTGCGTCGCGCTGCCCTTCGCCCGTTCGGCCGACTTCGCGATCGACAAGGACGCCGGGAAGCCGTGCCCCAACCTGGCGGCCGACTCCCGGTGCGGGATCCATACGGGGTTGCGCCGGAAGGGCTTCACGGGCTGCACGGTGTACGACTGCTTCGGCGCCGGGCAGAAGGTCTCCCAGGCCACCTTCGGCGGCCAGGACTGGCGTTCCGTCCCGCGGGAGCGCGCCCGGCAGATGTTCGACGTGTTCCCGGTCGTCCGCCAGCTCCACGAACTGCTCTGGTACCTGAACGAGGCGCTGACGCTGCCCGCGGCCGCCCCGGTGCATGCCGACGTCCGCCGTGCGCTCGCCACCACCGATCGGCTGACCGGCCTGACCCCCGGCGAGCTGGAGGAACTCGACGTCGGCGCGCACCGGCAGGAGGTCAACGTACTGCTGCTGCGTACCAGCGAACTGGTGCGGGCGGGAGCCGGGCGCGGGAAGAACGGCAGGAAGAAGGACCGCCGGGGCGCCGACCTGATGGGTGCCCGTCTCCAAGGCGCCGACCTGCGGGGTGCGGATCTGCGCGGCGCGTACCTCATCGCCGCCGACCTCACGGGAGCGGATCTGCGCGGCGCGGACCTGATCGGCGCCGACCTGCGGGACACCGATCTCACGGACGCCGACCTGACCGGGGCGTTCTTCCTGACCCAGCCCCAGGTGAACGCGGCCCGGGGCGGCGCGGGCACCAGGCTGCCGCGGTCAGTCGGCCGACCGGATCACTGGTCGGCCGGGCGCTGAGTCCGGTGCGGGCGCCCGGTCTTCGAGGTGCAGCCGCAGCCCTTCCGGCATCAGCGTCAGACGCTCGGCGATCCGCAGCCGGTAGCCGGGCTCGGGGCGCAGTTCGTAGCGGCGCAGCAGCAGCCCGAGGACCAGTGTCGCCTCGTGCAGCGCGAACTGGCGGCCGATGCAGGCGCGGGCGCCGGTCCCGAACGGCTTGAAGGTGTGGCCGGGCCGGGACCGTACCGCCTGTGCGTCGAAGCGGTCCGGGTCGAAGGCCTCCGCGTCGGCTCCCCAGACGTCCGGATCGCGGTGCAGCATCGCCGTCAGGACCAGGGTCCACGCCCCCCGCCGCATCGGGTGGACGCCGCCCAGCACGGTGTCCTCCCGGGCCTCGCGCGCGAAGGCGGGCGCCGTCGGCCACAGCCGCAGCGACTCGTCGAGGATCCGGCGCACGTACCGCAGCTTGGCGACCTGGTCGTAGCCCGGCCGGGGCGTGTCGCCCCAGACGCGGTCCACCTCGGCACGGGCGCGGGCGGCGATGCCGGGGTGCCGCGAGAGGTAGTGCAGGGCGAACGAGAGCGCACCCGAGGTCGTCTCGTGACCCGCGACCAGGAACGTGATGACCTGACGGCGGATGTTCTCGGGCGTCAGCCGCTCCCCGGTCACGGGGTGGGCGGTCTCCAGCATGCGGTCGAGCAGGTCTCCCGCGCCGCCGGATCGCCCACGGGCCGCCACGACACCGTCGACCGTGCGGTTGAGGTACGCCATGTCCGCCGCGTTGCGCCGGGTGGCGCCGCGCAGCACCACGGGTGCCAGGGGCGCGGGGAGCACGTTGAGTCGCTGCGCGTAGGTCAGGGTGCCGACCATCGCCGTCACGAAGGGATGCGGCCGGGAGCGCTCGAAGGAACCGAAGTCGTGGCCGAACCCGGTGCGGGCGATGGTCTCCAGCGTCAGTTTCGTCATGTCGGCGGGCACGTCGACCGCGCGTCCGGCGGCCCGCTCCCGGTCCCATCGGTCGGTCAGCCGCTCCGCGACGGCCAGCATCATCGGGTGGTACCCCTCCATGGCCTCACGGCTGAACCCGGGGGCGAGCACGTCGTGCGCCAGTTGCCAGTTCGGCTCGTGGTTGTAGGCCGTGAACAGCCCGTCCCCGGCGACCGGCCGGAGGTTGGCCACCCCGAGTCCCACGTGCTTGGCGAACCGGGCCTCGTCCGCGAGTTCGGCCGCGAGCTCCGCGCCCCACACGAAGACGATCTCCTTGCCGAAGGCCCTGCGCCGGAAGATCGGCCCGAGTTGACGCCCGAAGCGCATCGAATCCTGCAACGGGGAGCGGACGTTGGAGCCGATCACATCCCCGATCACCGGGATCCGGTACGGCGGGTGCGGGATGCGGTGCAGCTCCGGCCAGCCCAGCTCGGCACTGCGGAACCCCTTGGGCAGGAGGGCTCCTGTCGTCTCCGCCATCACGCGATCTCCCTTGTGCCTGCGGCCGTCCGGCTCTGTTGTACGCGGGTTCAATAGCGGATTCCAGTCTGTTCCCGTTGCTGAACCGACGTCAAGTAAGGTGCGGACATGGCCGGGAGACGGGGGGAGCGGGAGGAGCGAACGCGCCGTCGGCTCAGTACCGCGGAACGCCGGGAACAGCTTCTGTCCGTCGGGGCGCGGCTCTTCTCGGAGAGTCCGTACGACGAGGTGTGGATCGAGCAGGTCGCCGAGATCGCCGGAGTGTCGCGTGGTCTCCTCTACCACTACTTCCCGACCAAACGGGACTTCTTCGCCGCCGTCGTGGAGCGCGAGAGCGAGCGCATGCTCCGTATGACGGCGGCGGCGCCCGGGGTCGCGGTGCGGGAGCAGCTCGTCGCCGGGCTGGACACCTTCCTCGCGTACGTCGAGACGCACGCCCACGGCTTCCGCGCCTTCCACCGCGCCGACGCGGCCGGTGACCAGGCGGTGCGCGCGGTCTACCGGCGGGCGCTGGCCGCCCAGGAGCGGCAGATCCTGGAGACGCTCGCCACGGACCCGGACTTCGGCCGCGCGGCCGTGGAGCGGCCCGAGTTGCGGATCGCCGTGCGCGGCTGGCTCGCCTTCACCACGGCCGTGTGTCTGGAGTGGCTGCGGGGAGCCGAGCTGACGCGGGAACAGCTGCGCGATCTCTGCGCGCGGGCACTGCTGGGAGCGATCGCTCCGTAACCCCTGGGGGTGCTATAGGGGCGGCACGGTTGGCGTGCACCCGGATCTTCGATAGGTTAGGCAAGGCTTACCTAATGGAGGTTGGAATGGGTGACCGAATGGGCGACCGTCATGTCTGGACGGCCGCGCCCTCCGTGGCCGAGCGCGCCCGCTCGGTGCTAGCCGCGGCCTGGTCCTGCGCGGTGACCGCCGAGGGGGGCCGGGAGGAACTCCTCGGCGCGCACAGCGTCACCGCGGACGGCAGGGTCCTCCTGCACGTGCCGGAGGACAGCGCGCTGCTCGCCGCCGCCATCTGCGCGCCCCGCGGCGAGCCGTCGGCCGTCCTGGAGTTCGCGGACGTCGCGCCCGTTCCCGTACGCCGCCGGATCCGCACCCGCCTGTGGATGGCCGGCTGGTTCGTGGTGGGGGAGGGGCATCTGGAGTTCCGGGCCTCGCGTGTCGTGCTGCGTGACGCCTCCGGCGCCGTGGTGGTCGGCCTCGACGAGTTCGCCGACGCCGTCCCCGACCCGCTGGCGACGGCCGAGGCCGCTCTGCTCACCCACCTCGCCGGCGCGCACCCCGACGCCGTCGAGCGGCTGACCCGCCTCGTCGAGCCCGAGAGCCTGCACGGCGCGGTCCGCGTCCAGCCGCTCGCCGTCGACCGGCACGGCCTCACGCTGCGCATCGAGCGGGCGCGGGGCAACGGAGACGTACGCCTGCCCTTCCACGCGCCCGCCGACGACGTGTCCCAGCTCACCGAGCGGATGCATGTGCTGCTCACACAGGCGAGTTCCACCACCTGCCCCCGTGCGCTACAGCGGCAGCGCGCAGACGGCGACGGGTGACGCGAACGGCTTGCCCGCGAGCCGGAGACCGCCGCTCGCGCCGTCGACATGGAAGACGCTGACCGTGCCCGAGCGCTGGTTCGCCGCGAACAGCAGCCGCTCGTCGGGCGAGAAGGCGATCTGGCGCGGGAAGTCGCCGTGGACCGGCACCGTGTCCAGGAGTTTCAGCCGCGCGCCGTCCGCCTCGACCGCGTAGCGCGTCAGGCTGTTGGCGCCGCGATTGGCCAGGAAGGCGTACGCGCCGTCCGACGTCACGAGGAACTGCGCCGGATAGTTGGTGCGGGTCCCGGTCCCCGTGGACTGCGCGTCCCCCAGGGTGAGCCGCCCGCTCGTCCGGTCGTACCCGCAGACCACGACCGTGTTGTCCACCTCGTTCGCGAGATAGGCGAAGCGGCCGCCGGGGTGGAAGGTGAGGTGGCGCGGTCCCGCGCCCGGACGGGTGTGCGCCTGGGAGACCTCGGCGAGAGTGCCCGCGGACTGGTCCAGGCGGTAGCTGTAGACGGTGTCGGTGCCCAGGTCGACGGCGAGGACATGGCTGCCGTCCGGGCCGGTCAGGAACTGGTGGGCGTGCGGTCCCCGCTGGCCGGGGCCGGGAGCGGGGCGGGTGTGCGTGACCAGATCCGTGCGCTCGCCGAGCGCGCCAGAGGTGTCGATGGGATGCACGGCCACACTGCCCGAGCCGTAGTTGGCGCTCAGCAGCCAGCGCCCGCTCGGATGCACGGACAGGTGGCAGGGGCCCGAGCCGCCCGTGCTGCGGGAGCCGAGCACCTTGTCGCCCGCGAGCCGTACGGCCGTCACCCGGCCCTCGGGCTGCTCGTCGACGGCGTACAGGGTGTGCCCGTCCGGATGCACGGCGAGATAGGAGGGATCGGCGACGCCGGTCACGGTGCCGGTGGACGTGATGGCGCCCGTGGCGGAGTCGTACGTGGCCAGTCCGATCCCCTTCCCGCCGCCGTCGACCGAGGTGTACGTGCCGAGGAACAGGCGACGGGCGGTGGGCGCGGGCGAGCGGCCGGTCGGGGGCGAGCCGACGGCGGGCGCGGGCACGGCCCGCGCGTCCTCGGCGCGGGGGGCCGCCGGCGCGGGCAGTGCCGTCGCCGCGACGGCTCCCGTCAGCGCCCCGACGAACCGGCGCCTGCTCCAGCCGCCGCCCGCGCCGCGCTCCGGTTCTGCACCACTGCTCATGCCTGCACCTCGGGTGTCGGTTGCCTCAGCCGTGACACCACCATGGCTTGCGACCCCCGTGCGGCGCAAAGGCGGCGCCTGACGGTGCGGGCCGCGCACCGCGCACCGCTTCCTACCAGTCACCGTCCGTGACCGGTTTGCCCGGCGCGTCACCCAGCTGGATCACCTGGTCGGGCGAGGGCGTCTGCCAGGGCTCATGGTCGGCGCCGAGCCACTCGCCGACGGGCCGAACGGCGCCCAGCGCGTCGGTGGGGGCCACGTCCCCGGCGTCCTCGTCGTAGTACTCGAACCAGGGCAGCCCGGCCCGGGTGTAGGCCGCGCGGTCCACCGGCGACGGCGGGGGAGCCTCGCCCGTGACGCGCCGCCACTCGGGAGGCGTCATGAGGTGGACGAACACACGGCCGGCCGGCTCCGCGGCCCAGGCGTCGAGGGGCCGGTCGGACGGGTGGATCTCCTGGCGCATCGAGCCGCCCACCCCGAGCCCCATGGCCGGCGCGCTTCTCGCACGGCCCGCGGCGGCGGGCGCGGCCGTGGGGGCCGGCATGCCGCCGGGCGCCGGGGGAGGGGCCCCGTAGCCGGACATCAGTGCGGCCGACCGGCTGATCTCGGCCCGGCGGCGCTCCCGCTCGCGCCACTTCGCGAGCTCCGCCGCACGGAGCGTGAACGACTGCAACTGGATGCCGCCCCACACCTCCTCACCGGTCACCTGTCCCTCGACCGTGGCTCCCAGCCCGAGGGGCACGGCCACGAACTGGCGGACCTTCCCCCTGCCGGAGTTGATGCCGTCGAGCCAGGGCTGACGCGGCAGTACCACGTGGTTCTGCGGGGTCAGGGACAGCCGGGGGCTCCACGGCTCGCCCGAGATCGCGCACACCTTGCCCACCCCGACCTGCAACGCGGCCGGTTCCGCCGAGCCCGCGAAGCTCAGCCACATGGCCTCGCGCAGATGAACGGGGAGCATCACACCGCCGCGCGCACGCCACTCGGCGGGCACCGTGTCCGCGTGGTCCTCGACGCGGCGCAGGGGGAACTCCCCGAGGCCGGGCGGCAGTCCGTGCGTACCCGTCTCGGGCAGACGCAGGGTCCGCATGAAGCGGATCCGCACACCCCCCGGCAGCAGCAATGAGTTCCCCTCGATCCGTACGGTGCCCTCGGTCATCCGCTCTCCCCCTCGTCCTCGGTGCCGCGCCTCCTGGGGCGTGCTGCGAAAGTCCCGCCGGCCTCGCGAGGCCCGGCACGGGCTTCCTACAGAGAACGCCGCGAGGCCGCCGATCGGTTCCGGATCCGGCGCGACAGCGGGACGCGCAGGAAATCCCGCACACGGGTGAGGTGCGGCCGGCGCTCGCGCTGCTCGCGCGCGCCGCGGTCGAGTTCCTCCATCAGCCGCCGTGAGCGGTGCTCCGTGTCGAGCTCGTCCAGGATGCGGTTGACCTCCGTGAGGACGGCCCCGTGCAGCTGCCACTGGCGGGCGTCCCGCTGCACCCCTTCGAGCAGCAACTGCGCCAGTTTGTCGCGGGTCGCCGACGCGGTGGCCAGCTCCGCGGCGAGCCGGGTCTCGGCCGACTCGGCGTTGTGGCTGACGTCCGTGGTCACCAGGACGGCGAAACTCACCACGGCGTCGGCGACTTCGCTCAGCAACTGCTCCAGCACCGCACCCACCTGCGGTTCGAACAGGGGCTCGGGATCACGCTCCTTGGCGAGGTCGGTGAGGGTGCGAGCGAGCACCCTCAGCACCACCGTGCAGATCTCCAGCGTGTCGAGTCCGGTGCGCAGCACGATCCGGTGCAGCAGGCCCTCGCGGACGCGGGGATTCAGCTTCAGGCTGTCCTCGGCCTGCCGCAGTGCCGCGTCCACCCCGACGATGTCGTGGTCCAGGCGCCGCGCCTCGTGCAGCCGGGCGGTGGCGTGCTCCACGGGGGTACGGCCCGCCGCCTCCTCTCCCATGCGCAGCATCAACTGCCGTACGCGCCGTGCCAGGTCCTCGATGGACTGGCCGGCCGCGCCCACCCACACCGGGGGAGCGAACAGCAGATTGCAGCCGAGCCCGACCACCGCGCCGATCAGTGTCTCCAGGACCCTGGCCCAGGCCGTGTCCCCGACCCGGGTCACGCCGAGGACGAGCATGGCGCTGATCGCCACCTCGGGCACGAACTCGCTGACCCTGACCAGATGGCCGACGGCCAGTGAGGCGAGGATGAGCAGGGCCAGACTCCACCAGGTCAGCCCCACGAGCAGGCTGAACCCGATGGCGACCATGACGCCGGCCACCACGGAGTTCACCCGGCGGATGCCGGTGGTGAGGGTGGAGTAGAGCGTGACCTGTACGACGAGGAGCGCGGTCAGTGGCGCGGTGAGCGGTGCGGGCTCGGGGCTGAGCCGGACCGCGATCACGTACGCGATGCTCGCCGCCGCGGCCGACCGCACCGACTGGACGACCACGGGTTCCTGGTGCCACTTCCGGAACTGTGGTCCCACCACGGCCCACACACCACGTACGTCTCGCATCCTTGGCCTTTTCCCCTTTCGCCCCTGTACCGAACGTGCCCATTGAGGACCGTAGCTGTCCGCGACGAAGCCACATTTGTCGCCGGGCCCCTTCCCCGTTCGGTCCCGCCGACGCATCGTCCGCCCGGTGCGCGGGTGTCAGCTGACGCGCCGGCTCGCGGGTGTCAGCTGACGCACCGGCTCGCGGGCCCCGCTCTCACCGGACGGAGACGGCATTCGCCTTCGTTCTCGTCCTCGTCCTCATCGGGTGCCGGCGGCGCGGCCGCGGGACCGGTAGCCGGCCACCTTGGCGAGATTGCCGCAGCGGTCCATGGAGCACCAGCGGCGCCGGCGGGCCTGGGAGTCGTCCAGGAAGAGCAGGGAGCACGTGGGGTTCTCGCACTCCTTGACCCTGCCCAGCAGAGGGCCGCCGATCAGGAGGACGGCGTCGCGGGCGACGGTCGCGAGGGCCGCGGGTCCGGGGCGTGCGGCCGTCCAGCGCAGCACCGGGCGCGGCCCGTCGTACGGCTCGGCGAACTGGGGCGCGAGATCGGGCAGGGCCGCCGCCTCGTTCACCCGCGTGACGTCGTCCGGGTCCGGGGCCTCCTCGAGCATCGCCGCGCGTACGAGGCGGTGGACGGCCTCGCGCAGCGTGCGCGCGTGCCGGAGATCGGCCTCGCCGATCCGTACCGGCCCGTCGTCCGCTCCCGTGTGCAGGCCCGCCTCGGTGATCCAGCGGGCGAGGGCCGCGGGGTCCGGGAGCCGCTCGAGCGGCGTGGTGTGCCGTTTGCCGAGCGTGGCGACGAAGTTCAGGGCGGGGCGTCCGCCGATGAAGGGGAACGCCGTCGCGGGCTCGGGGGCGGAGGCTGCGGGCATGGTCCGAGTCTAGCGCCTTGACACCTGTTCATAAGGTGTCGCAGAGTGACACCACTTCAACCGGTGTCACCGCGCACGGCTGTCCGACGCGGGGTGCCCCGGTGTGTCCCGATGTCCCGAGGGAGCAGGTGCGGTATGCGTGCGGTGCGGATCGACGAGTTCGGCGGGCCCGAGGTGCTGGTCCCGGTGGAGGTGCCGGACCCGGTCGCGGGCCCCGGCCAGGTACTGGTGCGGGTCGCGGCGGCGGGGGTGAACCGGGCGGACGCGCTCGTGCGGGCCGGGGTGTACCACCGGGCCGGCCGTCCGCCGCTGATCCCGGGCGTCGAGGCGTCCGGCGTCGTGGTCGCGGTGGGCGAGGGGGTGACCGGGCTCGGGTCCGGACAGCGGGTCATGGCCTTGGACGGGGTGAACGCACCCGGTTTCTACGCCGAGTTGGTCGTCGTACCGGCCGAGCGGGTGACCGTACTCCCGGAGGGTGTCGAGCTGACCCGGGCCGCCACCCTGCCCGTGGCATGGCTGTCCGCCTGGTACTGCCTGCTCCGGCTCGCGAAGGTGACCGAGGGCGACACCGTCCTGGTGAAGGCCGCCGCGAGCGGGGTGGGCAGTGCGGCGGTGCAGATCGCGGCCGGTGCGGGCGCCCGTGTCATCGCGTCGGCGGGTTCGCCGGAGAAGACCGCCTGGGCCGCCGGGTTCGGTGCGCACGACATCGTCGACACCTCTGCGCACCCCGACGACGCCGAGGTCGACGAGGTGCTGCGGCTGACCGGGGGGCGCGGGGCGGACATCGTCCTCGACACGGTCGGGGGCCCCGCCTTCGGACGGAGCCTGCGCGAGGTCGGGCACGGCGGACGGGTGGTCGCCCTCGCCAACGTGGCCCTGGAGCCGAGCGTCGTCGACACCCGTGACTTCTACCCGAAGAACGCGTCCGTCCTCGGCTTCCAGCTCACCAACCTGCAGATCCACGGCTACGACCCCCGCGCGGACCTGCGGGAACTGGCCGAACGGGTGGCGGCGGGCCGTTACCGTGTGCCGGTCGAGGCGGTGTTCCCCCTGGAGCGGGCACGCGCCGCGCACGAGCGTCTCGAGCGGAGGGAACACCGCGGCAAGATCGTGCTCGCCGTCCACGACGAGGAGTGACTCACGGCGGGCGCGTGATCCCGGTCGCACGACAGGACCCGAACAGACACGTCGTCGGCCTCCACCTGGGCGCGTCGGTGAAAGAGCCGAAGTCCACAGGTCGTCGTCGCTTCCGGCGACGGCCATGACCGGGCCGCTGACGTGGCCGAGCGGGAGGAGTGCGACGGGCGGCCGTCCTTGGTCCGGGCCGCGGTCGCGTAGTGCGGGAATCGCCGTTGACCTGGGCTGACGGTGAGCGGACGACCGCGCCGTGGACGAGGCCCGGACAGTCGTCGGCGAGGAGCAGCGCCGCCTCGCTTCCGGGTGAGCAGCCCATGGCCAGGATGTGGCGCGGGTCGACCTCGGGCCGTGCGGCCGGCGGGTGGGCGGCGGTGGCGAACCGCTTGGTCCACCAGTGCCAATGGCCCCGCCGCGTACGGGCGTCGGCCGGGCGGGACCGTGCTGACCTTCGCCTCGCGGATCGACGAGGTGGACACCGCCGTGCACTTGGGTCGCCGCGAGTGGTCGGAGAAACCAGGAGGGCGGAGGGCCGCCCACCAGCCCCTGTGCGAAACTACGCGCGCGCATCCACCGCTTCCGGCAGAACACCCCGGACATCAGCGGCGCCCCCACCTGTGAGGGGTTCCGATGAGAGAACGAAAAGGAGTCACGTGAGACGCCCCCTGCTTCCCGCCGCACTGGCGCTGGCCGCACTCGCCCTGCCCGCACTCAGCGGTTGTGACAGCCAGGCCACCACCTCACGCGGGACCACGGACGGCGTCTCGGCCGCTCCTGCCGTCAGGTCGGCGACACCTGCCCCGAAATCGGCGTCACCGGAAGGGACTTCGCCGGCATCCTCGGCGACGAAGGACGCCCCCGACTACGACCCGAAGGCGAACGCCGCGGCCGACATAGAGACCGCTCTCAGGGTGGCGAGGCAGGACGGCCGTCCGGTGCTCGTCGACTTCGGCGCCGACTGGTGCCTCGACTGCCGTGTCCTGAACGCCCGGTTCAAGGAGTCCGGGCCGTCCGCGCTGCTGGCCAAGTACCACGTGGTGAAGGTGGACGTCGGCGATTTCGACCACAACCTCAACGTGGCCGAACGCTACGTCGACCTGCGGACGAGTGGCATACCCGCCCTGACCGTCCTGGACTCCGCGTCAGGCCGGGTCCAAGTGGCCACGAATCAAGGCGAGTTCGCCAACGCACGCACCATGTCGGCCGCGCAGGTCGAGGAGTTCCTGAAGCGATGGCAGTAGTCGTCCGGCTCCGGGCCCGCCGCGTGAGGGCCGGCTGCGCGCTCGTGGCGGCGGCCGGTGCCGCACTCGCCGGGTGCGCGGGCTCGGGGGAGAGCGGGACCACGGCGCATGCCGCCCCCTTCACGGCCGGCGGCGTGGCCGTCACGGTCCGGACGCAACCGCGCGACGGCACCTTGCGCGTCCTCGCGGAACTGAGGCCGGAGCGGACGGGTTTCCACCTCTACAGCCTGAGTCTTCCGAACGGCGGCATCGACGGGATCGGCATACCGACCCGTATCCGCACCGAAGGCGGCCTGAGGGCCACCGGCCCGGCGGCCACCGACGCGAAACCGCGGGTACTGCGCCCGGCCGGCCTCGACGTCGGGCTGCCGGTCTACGAGGACGGGCTGGTCACCCTCGAACTTCCGGTCCGGCGGGTCGAAGGCACCGACAGCGCCAAGGTGTTCCTCACCTACGGGGCATGCAGCGAGACCGCCGGCTGCCTGCCGCCGGTGCGTGACCAGGAGGTGACCCTGCACCTGGGCACCGCGGACTGAGAACCCCTGGCACATATGGGATGGGTCGGCCGGGCGCCTCCATCAGGGCGATGATCTCCGGTACCCGCGGGCAGGGCCACGCGATGCGCGACGCTCCGACGACGCGGTCGTCGCGCATCGCCACTTCGCAGAGGGCGAGGCCGGCCGCCCGGCGACGGTGGCCCAACTCCCCCTCGCCCCGCCTGGATGCGTGCCCAGCGGGTTGTCACACCCCCGTGCGATCATCCCCTACGACTACCGTTGATCCAGGGGGGATCTCTTGCCCGACGTCGACCTCTGTCCGCGCGCGAGACGGGCGAGGACGGCCGCTGCGGCGGCCGTCCTAGCCGTTGTCCTCTCGCTGTTCGCCTCGTTCCTGACCCTGACCGGGGCGAACCCCGCCGCCGCGGCCGACGCGCAGTGCGCACCGCTCGCTCTCGCGTCCTTCGGTGACCCCGGTGCCGCCGTCGGCACGGCGACCGTCCCGCCCGAAGACAGCGCCTGCTTCACCGTGACGGCCCCGGCGGCAGGCCTGTACCTGGTGTCACTGAAAGACCGGGCCGACGCCTACACGCAGATGTACGCCGAGGACGGCACCGAGGTCGACTGTTACGACGAGCGGTTCTCCGAGAGCGGCCGCTGCCAGGTGTCCGCGCCCGGCAGTTACACCGTCAAGATCGTCAACAACGGCTGGGAGGACCTGGCGAACACTTCCGTCACCGTCGTCCCGCTCGCGTCGTCCACCCGGGGCTGCTCCGAGTCGACCGGCACCGCCTGGGACCAGCCCACGGTGAGCCGGACCGCGGTGAGCTCGGTGGAGGTCGACTGCCAGGTCTTCGAAGGCGGGCCCGGCGAGCGGGTCCGGCTCACCAGCGGCACCAAGGTCTACGGCGGCACGGTCGCGTGGATCACTGACGCGAGCGGGACCCGGATCTGCCCGCGCGTCACGGAGGACGACGAGGACTCCCGCAGTTGCGTACTGCCGGGTGAGGGCCCCTACCGGATGATCTCCCAGGTCACCGACGCGGGCAGCGGATACCCCGCCGAATACGCGGTCAAGGTGCGCTCCCTGAGCGACCCGAAGGGCTGCCGGAAGGCCTCCGTGCGTCCCTTCGGGACACTCAAGGGCCTGGACTTCCAGGCAGACCCCTGCTTCGCCTTCACCGTCGACAAGGCCGGACCCCACCTGGTCCACCGTACCGACGGCCGGTCCGCGGGCCCCGTCCTCGTGTACGACGCGGCCGGGAAGATCGTCTGCCGGGCGACCGACCCCTGTCGGCCGGCAGCCGCGGGCACCTACACCGCGATCCTCGACGACACGTACACCTTCCAGGACTTCGAGGACGACCTGGTCGTCCTCGACCGCGCCTCCGACGCCGGATGCGTGACCACAGGAACGGGCCTCTACCAGGGCGAGCTGAGCACGGCCGGACAGTACGACTGCCTGAAGCTGGACGTTCCGCGGGGTGCCCGGATCGCCGCGCTCACCCCGATCGCCGGCTCCGCCGTGGACGTCGACGTGGAGGTCTTCGACGCGGACGGCACCGCCCAGTGCGACGCCACCGAACTGGCCGCCGGGGACTGCGCGCTGACCGGCACGGCTCCCTATCGGGCGCTGGTGCACACCGATGACACCGGCGATGACGCGACGGGCCCCTACACGATCGCCCTCCACCGTACGGACGAGGCGAACGACTGCCCGGTACTGCCTGCCGGAAGCTTCGCCGCGGACGGCGCGAAGGCCACGTCGGCCACCGGTGACGGCGTCTTCTCGCAGTGCCTGAGCATCCCGGCCGACGCGCACACCGGCGCGGAGGTCTTCCAGCTGATCGCCACCTCCGGCGGCGTACCGGCGAGGTTCTCCGTCCTGGACGCCGCCGGCAAGAAAATCTGCGACCGCGCGGCCACCACCAACGGCTGGACCGTCTGCGGTCTGACCCCAGGCCGGGCCCACACCGTGCTGATCACCGGCCGCGACCAGGCCGCCACGTACACGCTGACCCGGCGTGACGTGACCGCGACCGCCTCCTCGGAGGGCTGCGCGAGGACCACCGCGGTCAAGGTCGGTGGCCCGTCCTTGTCCGCGCCGTACGGTGAACCCGGCACGCTGAACTGCCACCAGGTCACCACCGGCGCGGCCGACGATGTCGTACACGTCAACGTCCGGGACCCGCTGGGCACCGCCAACCTGGCGGTGTTCAACGGTGACGGCGGCGCGGAGTGCTCCTTCAGCAACCGCTCCTGCGTGGTCACGGGATCCACGACCCACCAGGTCCTCGTGCAGACTCCGGCCACCCTGAAGGCCGCGCCCGACTACCACCTGGACGCCCTGCGCATCGCGACCGCCGACGGCCCGGCACCCGAGTGCACCAAGGTGCCGTCGGTGTCCTTCGGATACGGGCCGGTCACCGGCACACTCGACGAGCAGCACAGTGCGGTGTGCGCGGTGCTGCCGACAGCCGGGTTCGACCGCTTCGACGCGCAGATCACGGATACCGACGGCGCCGCCACGACGGCGGTTGCGGCCCTGTACAACAGCAGATGGACCAACGGCTGTTCGCTGTCGACATCAAGCACCCAGTGCTCGGCCGGGGGTTCGTCCTCGGCGGCGAGCCCGAGTCTGTTCCTGCTCGGCCTGCCCGAGAAGGCGTCCAGGACCTCCTACAGCGCCAAGCTGACCTGTTCCTCGACACCCTGCGGCCCGGACAGGACGAGTGTCACCGCGGTGAGTCCCACGACCGGAGTGACCGGGACCAAGGTCGAGCTGACCGTGACCGGCACGGCACTCGGCCCGGACACCGAGGTCCGGCTGACGCAGAGCGGCCGGACGTTGACCGCCACCAGGGACTCGGTCGCTGCCGACAACCGGTCGGTGACGGCGACCGTCGACCTGACGGGCACGGCGGTCGGCACCTGGAACGTCAGCGTGTTCACCCGCTGCTGCGAGTACCCGCGCGGCACGTTCACCGTGACCCAGCCGCGGTTGACGAACACCACCGCGCCCAAGGTGACGGGTACGGCCAAGGTGGGCGCCAAGGTCACGGCGCTGCCGGGCAGTTGGTCGGCGGCCCCGTCCTCGTACACGTACCAGTGGAAGGCGAACGGGCAGGCGATCTCCGGGGCGACCGCGTCGGCGTACACGATGCCGGCGTCGGTGCTCGGCAAGAAGCTCACCGTGACGGTGACGGCGCTCCGGAGCGGATGGCAGAGCGGGTCGGCGGCCTCGGCGGCGGTGACCGTCGCGACGGGAGACGCGCCCAAGCCGGTCAAGCCGCCGGTGATCAGCGGGACCGCGAAGGTCGGAAAGACGCTGAACGCGTCCAAGGGGACGTGGAGCACCAGCCCGACGTCCTGTGCGTACCAGTGGTACGCGAACGGCAAGGCCATCAGCGGGGCCACCAAGTCCTCGCTGGTGCTGAAGTCGGCACAGCGGAGCAAGAAGATCACCGTGAAGGTGATCGCGCACCTCACCGGTCACAAGGACGGTTCAGCGGTGAGCAAGATGACCAAGGCGGTCGTGAAGTGAGCTGCCGCGGTTGATGGACCGGAGGGGGGCGGCCCGGCATTCCGGTGCTGTCCCCCTTTCCGTCGAGGAGGTCCCCGTCTGGTGAAACGGTGTCGGACGTTCGGGGCAGCGTGGCCGGAGCTTCTGCCGGCCGGGGGACACCGCGTCGGGGCGTCAGACCGTCAACGCCGAGCGGGCGGAGTGCCGATCTCGGATGCGCGGTCGGTGCCGCGGACCGGTCGTGGTGTCGATGGCCTCGTCCACTTTCGTGGGCGGCCAAGGTGACGTGTGTTCTGCGGAGGGGCGGCAATGTTGCGGGAGAACGAAGAAGCGGCGTGGGCTGCCAGGGTCCAGCAGCTCGTGGACGCCGGTGACGTGCCGGACCTGGATCGCGGCCTTTATCGCCTGAGCGCTGCCATCGACGGCGACCGGACCTTCGACGGCGGCCGGCTGATCGGCCTGTTGCGCGTCATGCCCGCCCCTACCCGGGTCCTCCTGCTGCGACGGATGACCGAGGGGCTGGAGGAGACGGCCGTGCACGACCCGGGGCGCTGCCGGGGCCTCGCGTCGCTGATCGTTCTGGTGGCACACGGCCTGCCCGTCGAGCAACTGGCCGCCTGGCGCGAGCCGCTGATGGCCATGGCGGCCGGAGAGATGACCCTGTGGGAGGGCTGGCGACTGACCTGTCTGGTCGAGGTGGAGCAGGCGGCGGGGCGAGATGTGCCCGATCCGGTGGTGGCCACGGTCCGTAGGACCGCGTTGACCTCCGAGTCGCCTGGTGGATTGCGCGCCCTCGCCGCGAGGATCGTGGAGCCTGTGCTGAACCCCGGTGAACCGTGGGCCGAGCGGGTGATCACGGATCTGACCGGGGCCGAACCCGCGTGGCACGCGTTGGTCGCCCATGCGCTGACCGCCGCCGGCTCCCGCCCCACCGGCAAGTGGCAACGTCTTGGAGGCGGACTGTTGGCGGACGTGGGACCTGATCGTGCCCGCGAGGCGATGGCGTCCTGGATCTCCCGGGCGGGTGAGCCCCGAACCATGCCGGTGAACTCCCGGTACGGCACCGGTGTCGCCGATCTTGAGCTCGATCCGTTCAACGCGCGTGCGCTGCGGGGTTTCGCGGCACTCCTGGCGCTCACTACGGCGCATCCGCGGTCCGCGGCCGCCTTGGGCGAACTGGTGGAAGCGGCTCTGATACGCCTCCCCGGCATCGGTTGGCGATCACCCAAGACGGCCAGTGCCGCTGTGCAGGCGCTGATCCAACTCGGCGACGAGGACGCCTACGCCGAACTCGGCCGTCTGGCCGGCACCGTGAAGTACCGGCCCACCCTCAAGCTCGTCCTCGCGACCCTCGCCCGCCGGACTCCGCACAGGCCGTTGCCGTAGCGATCAAGGATCCTGCGGATCGAACGGGACTGCCGGGTCGGGCGACCGCGGGGCAGGGAAGCCGTCACCCGGGCGAAGGAGTGTCGGACGGGCCCTGGCTGGATTCCGGCGGCCGGGTGCGGAGGCCGTCTGCGACGAGGTCGAGGATCCGCGTGGCCCGTTCCTGGCTGCCGGCCCCCGGAGGGATCCGCCACAACACGCTGAGCTGCAGGAGCACGTCCTCCGGGTCGGTCCCCGGCTTCAGCGTGCCCGCGGCGGCGCCCGCGTCGAGCAGGGCGGTGATCGCGCCGAGGAAGGGTACGTAGTGCTCGTCGTCGAGCCCGCCGTTGGTCGCCGCGTGGATGACCTCGGCCACGCCGTACTTGAGCTGGCCGTAACGGGCCACCTCCTCGAACCAGCCGCGCAGGGCCACCAGCGGCGGGAGCGAACCGGCCAGGGTGTGGGCGAGGTCGATGAGCTTCTGGATCTCCTGGTGGTAGAGCTCGACGACGAGCGCTTCCCGGGTCGGGAAGTGCCGGTAGAGGGTCCCGACGCCCACGCCTGCCTGCTTGGCGATGGACGTCATGGAGGCGCTGGTGGAGGCCGAGAACGCCTCGGTGGCGGCGGCCAGGATGCGCGCCCGGTTGCTGCGGGCGTCGGAACGTGTCGGCTTCGGTGGCGGCGAGTTCACGGGTGTCGGTGGTCCGTTCAGTGCGGATTGCGAAACGGAAGGGCTTCCGGTACGTTCGGAGCCGTAACGGAGGGGCTTCCGTTTCATTTTCCCACACCCACCTGACGAAGCGGGGAACAGCCATGGCCGAAGTGGTTCTGGTGACCGGTGGCAGCGGCTACATCGCGGGCTGGTGCATCGCCGAGCTACTGCGCGCCGGCTACGAAGTGCGCACCACCGTACGGGACGAGGGGAAGAGGAAGGCCGTTGTCGACGCCGTGTCGAGCGTCGTCGACCCCGCCGGCCGACTGGGCTTCGCCGTCGCGGACCTCACGGCGGACGACGGCTGGGACGCCGCGGTCAAGGGCGTCGACCGTGTGCTGCACGTCGCCTCCCCGCTCGGCGGCGCCGACCCCGGCAACCCGGACGCGATCATCGCCCCGGCCCGCGACGGCGCGCTGCGGGTGCTGCGCGCCGCGACCGGTGCCGGGGTCGGGCGTGTCGTGATGACCTCGGCGGCGAACGCCGCGAGCCCGTCGTCCTACGCGACGGAAGGCGTGACCGACGAGACGCTGTGGACCGACCCCGACGACCCCACGCTGATCCCCTACCGCCGCTCGAAGACGCTCGCCGAGCGGGCGGCGTGGGACTTCATGGACAGCCACCCGGGCCCCACCGAACTGACCACCGTGCTCCCCGGCGCCGTGTTCGGCCCCATCCTCACGACGGGCACCCTCGGTTCCGTCGGCATCGTCGGACGGATGATCTCCGGTGCCATGTCCGGCATACCGCGGATCGGACTCGAGATCGTGGACGTCCGTGATCTCGTGGACATCCACATCCGGGCGATGACGTCGCCGGACGCCGCGGGCCAACGCTTCCTCGCCACCGGTGAGTTCACCTGGATGTCGGAGATGGCCCGCATCCTGCGCGAGGGCCTCGGTGCCGACGGCCGCCGGGTCCCCACCCGGCAGGTCCCGGACTTCGTGGTCCGGCTCGCGGCCCGGTTCCGGGACCCGTCGCTGCGCGAGATCACGCCGGCCCTCGGCCGCCGCAACCGGCACAGCACGGAGAAGGCCTCGAGGGTTCTCGGCTGGCAGCCCCGGCCCGCCCGCGAGACGGTACTCGACTGCGCCAGAAGCCTCATCGAGCACGGCGCCGTCGAGAACGTCCGAGCGTAGGGGCCGGGCCCGGCCGCGCGGCGGAGGCGAGGGCGCCCGTGGCGTCGCGTGGGCGCGATGCCCGCCGCGACTCCGGTGCGGGATCGCCGGCGAACCGCAGTCCGCGGTCCGAGGCCGGCGTGCGTACCGGGCTCATCGCGCCGTACCGTGCGGCCGACCAGATCCGGGCGCGGGCCCCTCGTCGGTGAGACGGTCGTAGATCCAGCCGCACGCCCGTGCCTCCTCGGTGAACCGTTCGAAGACCTCTCGCCGTCCCCGTTCGTGAACGCCCACCAGCCACTCCCCGTCACGTTCCTCGAGGAAGTAACGGTCCGCCGCGCGATGCTCGCCGGGGCAGTCCGGGATCTCGTAGTACGCGGAGGGGACCCCGGCCGCACGCAGGGCCTGGCACAACTCGAACCGGTCCATGCCGTCCGTCCTTCATCAGGGCCGAAGCCGGGCCCGGAGACGACCGGGCCCGGCTTCGGCGGGATCCTGCGCGGTGGCCCGAGGGCGGGACTACTTGTTGACCCGTTCCAGGGTGCCGTTGCGCACCAGGTCCCCCACCGTGGTCCGCGTCGTGTCGCCACAGAACTGGCTCGACGTCACGTACTGGATGCCGAGGCCAGGCTGCTCGAACCCGGGGGCGGTCCTCCCCTCACACACCTTCACCGCCTTGGCCACCTTGTACACGTGGTAGTCGTACCGGTAGCGCGGGTCCATGGTGTTGAGGCTCGACGGCGGGATCGACCGCTTCCCGTACTTGGTGCCCACGGGGGCGAGGAACCGGCCCGCCTCGGCGCCGAATCGGTCCACCTTCTGGCCCACGCGGAGCCAGTGGGGAGCGGCGAGCACCTTCTGGTCCCTGTGCGTGTACCCGTCGTCCGGCGGGTAACGCCAGTCGCCCTGACCCGAGTCGGCGGAGGGGTCCCACCACCGGTCCAGGAAGCGCACGGCCGTGAGGCCGCCGAGCCGGTCGTACCCGTGCAGGACGCGTCCCAGGGCTCCCTGGGTCGGCAGCCAACGGGGACCCAGCCGCCAGTCACCGCAGAAGAAGTACGGGCGCAGCGCGGGCGCGATGGGAGCGGGCACCAGCCCCCTGCACACCCACGGCCGGACGGCCCCGCCGAGTACGGCCGTCGGCCGTGCGGACGAGCCCGCCGCCGGAACCGGTCGGGCGGGCCAGGCGTGCGCGGCAGCACCCGGACGGCCGCCGTCCCTGTCCGCGGGGGCCGCGGACGACGAGACGGAGGCGCCCAGAACCAGGGAGCCGGTCAGGCCTCCCACCGCCGCCAGGCTCGCACACCAATGTGACGATCTCACCAAACCTCCTGCGGGAACGTGTGTCCGGAACACGCCGCCGCGCGCCCTAGGGAGGCGTCGTGGGGCGACCGGAATGTCGGCACTCACACAAGCCAAAGGGATCCAACCGGGCGAGCGGACGTGCCGAAACGCGTCCGAACGGGTCCGGGGCTTCATCCCGATGCTTCAATCACACGGAGCCGTGCGGCCCTACGGACCGGCGCGGCCGAGGGATGTCCGGACCCGCGCCACGTCGGCCAGGCGGCCAGGCGGCCAGGCGGACGTGCGGTGGTCTGGTGCCCTTGGCCGTCACGGAGGCGTACGACCTCACCGCGCCCGGCCATCCGCGCAGCAGACGATTCGTCTGCCTGGCGCTGCCGGAAGGCGCCGCCTGTCGCACCGACGACCACCTCACGGTGCTCCCGGGAATCCGCCTGTCCCAGCTCGCCGCAGTGTCCGGACAGCCGTGCGCACCCCGGCGCACCGCCCTGCCGTGGCGGGCGCGGCGCCGATTGGTCCCGTCCACCACCCGGGAATTGGCCCCCGCGGCCGAGGCGTCCGGTACGTAGGGTCCGGATCATGACAACAGCCCCCACCACCGTTCCCGCCTTGATGAACGTCTGCGTCTTCCTCTCCGCCGCGGACCTGGACGAGCGCTACACCCGGCCGGCCCGCGAACTGGCGGAGCTGCTCGGCAAGGGTGGTCACACCCTGGTGTGGGGCGGATCCGACACCGGTCTGATGAAGGTCGTCGCCGACGGGGTGCGGGAGAGCGGAGGGCGGCTGGTGGGGGTCTCGGTCGCCTTTCTGCGCGAGTGGGCCAGGCGGGACGCCGACGAGATGGTGTTCGCCGACGACCTCGCCGAACGCAAGGCCCTGCTGCTCGCCCGAGCGGACGCGGTGGTCGTGATGGCGGGCGGCCTGGGCACGCTGGACGAGGTGACCGAGGTCCTGGAGCTGAGAAAGCACGGCCTGCACGACAAGCCCGTGGTACTGCTGAACTCGGCCGGGTTCTACGACGGTCTGACACTCCAGCTCCGCCGGATGGAGACGGAGGGATTCCTGCCGGTGCCCCTGAGCAGGTTGTTCTTCCTCGCCGACGAGGCCGCGGACGCCTTCGCCCACCTGGAGGAATCGGTCGTCGGACCACGATGAGCCGGCCGCGGCAGGCCCGTCCGCGGCCGCAACCACTCACGGCAGTGAGCGGCAGGGCGCTCCTGTGCGTGGCGATGTGTGCGGATACATGCTGATACATGGGACACGTCTAGGGCATCACCTCGCACAGGATGTCCAGCGCGCCCTTCCACGCGCTGTCCGAGGGAGCCGCGTAGTTCACCACGAGCGCGTCCTGCCGGGGGAGCGGGCGGCCGGACTCCGGCGTCTCGTAGCGGAACTCCGCGAGACCGCTGACCGCGAGACCCCGCCGCGCCGCCTCCCGGGTCACCGAGTGCTCTGTTCCGTGGGGGAGTTCGAGAACCGCCTGCAGGCCCGCGGCCATACCCCTCAGGTGGACGTGGGGGGCCCTGTGGGCCAGGGCCGTGACGAGTTGCTCTCGGCGGCGCCGGTAGTGCAGTCGCATCGAGCGGACATGACGGTCGTACGCGCCCGACGTCAGGAAGTCGGCCAGCGTGAGCTGTTCGAGCGCACTCGACATGTAGTCGCCGTACCCCTTGGCCGCGACGATGTCCGGGACCAGTTCCCGCGGCAGAACCATCCAGCCCAACCGCACTCCGGGCGCCAGTGACTTGCTCACCGAGCCGAAGTACACCACCCGGTCGGGACCGAGGCCCTGCAGGGCACCCACCGGCTGACGGTCGTATCTGAACTCCCCGTCGTAGTCGTCCTCCAGGATCAGGCCGCCGGTGCGCCGCGCCCATTCGACGGCGGCGGTGCGCCGGTCCGGGCGCAGCGCGACCCCCGTCGGATACTGGTGGGCGGGTGTCATCAGTACCGCGCCGATGTCCTCCAGCCGCTCCAAGTCGTCGGTGCACGCGCCGTGTTCGTCGACGTGGACGGACGGAGTGCGCAGGCCGGCGTCGGTCAGCAGGTCGCGATAGAGATCGAGTCCGTACGACTCGACGGCCACCGCCCGTACCCGCCGGGCCCGGAGTGCCCGCGCCATCAGCGCGAGTCCGTGGTGGAAACCGGAGCAGACGACGATCCGCTCCGGCTCGGCATACACCCCGCGGGCCCGCGCCAGGTAGTCCGCGAGGGCGGTGCGCAGACGGATCTGGCCGAGGGCGTCGCCGTACCCGAAGGCGTCGTGCGGTGCGGCGGTCAGGGCGCGGCGGGCGGCGGTGAGCCACTGCGCGCGGGGGAAGTTCGCGAGGTCCGGTGAACCCGGCCGCAGGCCGTACCTCGGGCGTTTCGGGGCCGGCCGCGCGTGGGGGGTGTCGGGTGCGGCGCGGCTCGGTTCGGCCCGCTCCGCCACCCGGGTCCCGGAGCCCTGCCGGGCGGTGAGCCAGCCCTCCGCGACGAGTTCGGCGTAGGAGTCCGTGACGGTGTTGCGGGAGATGCCGAGATCGGCGGCGAGCGAGCGGGAGGGGGGCAGCCGGGTGCCGGGTGCCAGGCGCCCCGTACGCACGGCGTCCCGGAGCGCGTCGGTGAGGCCGGCGCGCAGCCCGGGGCCGCGCAGTTCCAGATGGAGGTCGGTGCCGGTCCCGGCGGGCGAGTCGGCCGAATTGGTCTGGGAATCTGTCACAGAACTGGACCCTACTTCAGTGCCATTGGATGGGTAGCGTTGCAGTCATGAACACGAACGAAGCCCATCAAATACGTGACAACCCATACAACCTGTACGAGCCAGGCAACCCGCACACCCCATACAACGTCGACAGTCTGAACGGTCTGGTACAACCTCGGCCGTCTTCGCGAGCGCCCGCCCCGCCCGAGCCGGCCAGTCTCGTCGCCGTGATCACGGTGCTCAACGGCTGGAACGGCTGGAACGGCTTCGGGGCGTCCACCTGCCTCGTCCCCGGCCACTGCGCGTCCGCCATCTGACCGGACGACCCATGCGAAGGAGATCCTGGTGAGTACCGTTCCCTCTCACACGCGCGGGGTGTTTCCGGCCCGTGCCGCCGACGAGTTCGTGCTCGTCACCGCCATGCTGTTCCTCGCGGTGACGGCGGTGCGGTGGCTGCGCGATCCGGGCTCCGTGCTCTGCGTCGCCGACCTCGACGTCGCGATCACCGTCATCGGCGCCTTCAGCGGGACCGTCCTCACCGTGCTCATCCTCACCCCGCCGGGGAGGCGCAGCGGGGGCCACATGAATCCGGCCGTGACGGTCTCCCTGTGGCTGATGGGGGCCTTCCCGGGGCGCGGCGTCCTGCCCTATGTGCTGGCGCAACTCGCGGGCTCCGCCGCGGGGACGGGGCTGGCGCGTCTGGCGTGGGGGCGCCCGGTGGCCCTCCCGTCGGTCGACTACGCCGCGATCGGGCCGGCGCCCGCCTGGCAGCCCTCGGTCGTCTTTCTCGCCGAGGCGGGAGGCATGGCGGCCATCGTCCTCGTCGTCGGGTTCCTCATGGCCCGTACCCGCTTCTCACGCCTGCTGCCGTACGCCATCGGACTGTCCGTCGCGCTGGTGATCACCCTGCTCGGGACCCGCAGCGGGGGTTCGGTCAACCCGGCCCGTCAGCTCGGGCCCGCCGTGCTCGCCGGCCGGACCGAGGACCTGTGGATCTATCTGGTGGCGCCGGTCCTGGGAGCCGCGCTCGGCGCCTGGCTCGACCGCCTCCTCGGACGGCTCCGGCGGCGCCTTCCCTCGGGTGGGACGCGGGTGGCGGCGAGTGCCCACCCGTCGGGCGAGGAGGGTGTCCCCGCCTTCGCCGTGAACGGGCACGCCGCCCTTGGCTCGCCGGGCCGGGCTACAGCCTCCCCCCTGCCCATATCAGTACAAGATAGACACTCATTCGACCGAAAGGGCTGATTCCATCATGAACATCCTGGTTGCCGGTGCGACCGGCGCAGTGGGCCGACTCCTCGTCCCCTTGCTGCTGAAAGAAGGACATCAGGTCACAGGAGTCTCCCGTACGCCCGAAGGGCTGGAACGAGTGCGACGGCAGGGCGCGTCAGCCGTCCAGGCGGACGCGTTCGACAGGGACGCCCTGCGGCGGGTGATGGCCGCGACCGCTCCGGACGCGGTGATCCACCAGCTCACCGCCCTGTCGGACGCCGACGGGGAGACGACCAACCGGCTGCGCCGCGAGGGCACACGCAATCTCGTGGACGCGGCCAGGTCCGCCGGAGTGGAACGGATCATCGCTCAGTCGATCTCCTGGGCGTACGTACCGGGGGAGACCCCGGCTGACGAGACCGAACCTCTCGATCTCGGGGCGGCCGAACCGCGACGAGGAATGGTGCACGGCATCCGGGCACTGGAGGAGACCGCGGCCGAGATGGAGACCTGCGTGGCCCTGCGCTACGGCATCCTGTACGGCCCCGGTACCTGGTACGCACCAGGGGGCGCCGTGGCCGCGGCCCTGGCCGGCGACCCGAACGCGCGTCTTCTCGCCAACCTCGAGGCGGATCTCTCGGTGACCTCGTTCGTGCACGTCGCCGATGCTGCGAGGGCCACCGTCGCCGCCCTCGGCTGGCCGTCCGGGCCCGTCAACATCGTGGACGACGAGCCGGCCGAGGGCCGCCAGTGGCTGCCGGTCCTGGCGGCCGCCCTCGGTGTGCCCGCACCCGAGGTACGGACAGGACGGCAGAGCGGGGCCAGGGGCGCGTCCAACGAACGGGCCCGCTCCCGGGGATGGGAACCCGAACACACGACGTGGCGGTACGGCTTCGCCGCGCAGGATGTCTGACGCACAGGTCCGACGCGCATCTGACGCACAGGGGTTCGCCCACGGACTTCGCGGAACCCAGTGCGTCACCGGGTCTTGGCCCGACGCCGCGCGGTCCGATCGGCGCGGGCCGCGGCCCGGCGGACTCCACTGAGCAGGCGTGCCGCGCGAGCCGAAGTGGGAGTACCGGTCGGGGAGATCGGAGATGCGGCCCCTGGCACCGTGACCATCTGACGACCGCCATGACCGCCCTTTCCGATTGCCTTGATCCTGGTCCGGGTTCCGGTCACGTCGGTGGGTGGCGGTGCGGAGGCGCGACCGGCGTCCGGGGCCGGCGGATCCCGGTACGGTTCATCCGGTGAACGTGAACACGAACGTGGACGTGGACGGGTGGGAGTCGGGGCACCGGGCCGCGTACGGGTGCGGCGCATGGGAGCGGGCCTGTCGGCAAGGAGGACTGCTGACCGACTGGTACGAGGAGCAGGAACGCGGCCTCCACGCCCCGGCACCCCGACGGACCCACGCCCGTTCGGGCCGGCATGTCAAGTGGCCGTGGGGAAGCGGCCCGCACACCGTGGGCCTGCTGCTGTGGCGGGCCGCCCACGACGCCGGGATCCTGGTCGATGAGATCCTCCTGGCCGACACCTTGCGCTATTGCGATCCCGAGGCCGTCCCGCTGGCGGCCGGTCCCCTGCCCGACGCCGCCCGGATGGGCGGTATCGGGGTCGGCAGCGCCGAGTCGGTGGCCGGGGTCAGGCACGTACTGCGGGCCCACGTCGCGGCGGAACTCCCCCGACCCCGCCCCGACGGGGTGCGGCTGACGCTCGGATACCGGATCCGGGAAGTCCTGGCGACGCCGGACTGGGATCGCGGCGACTGGCCGGCGACCCTCGTCCTGGCTCGTCAGGCCATGGGGCGCGCGGACGACCTCCGGGAGCGGGGGACATGGCGGCCCACCGCCCGGGAACGGTCCACCTGGGCACGCATCGGCCTGGACCGTGAACCGGCCGGCGAAGGCGCCGCCCCGGGAGGCCGGGCGTCGGGCTGGCCGGCGCGGGCAGCACGCCTGGTCGACCTCGCGGACGCCCTGTCCACCGACGCCGACACGCTGCCGCGCGACGGCCAGGGAAGCCCGGGTCCGCTGGCCCAGGTGCTCGTCGCCACGGCCCGTGCGTGCGACGCGCTGAGGGCGAGCGCCGAGGAGATCGGGCGACTGTGGGCGGCCGAGCCGCACGAGCCCGCGGACCCGGCCTCCTGGGAACTGCTCCACGTGCCGGGCGCGTTGCGGGTCCAGACCGAGGAGACGGACGACCTGGTGCGGGCGGTCGCCGTCTTCCTGTGGGTCCTGACGTACAGCTGACCGGCGGGAGCACGCCCTACCGGGCGGCCGAGGCCCGTCCTCGATCCGGTCACCGCCGTCGACCGCCCAGGGCGTGCCGGGCGTCGCGAGGCGGGCGGGACTCCGCGACACGCCCTAGGTGCACTGACCTGTGAGGCCGGGTCCGCCTGGGCCGGTGGCCCGCAGGTGGTCGAGGTAGGCGGTGGGGTCTGAGCGCATCCCGTCCTGTGCGCCGGAGCGGTGCAGCTCCAGGCGGCCGTCCGGGTGCAGGCGCACGGTGGTGGTCGCCGCGCGTGGCGGAGAGCCCGGGGTGTCCGGGGTGGTGCCGGGAAGCGCGGCCGGGTCGAGGACGGGAACGTGGCCGGGGAACATGGCGCGTGCCCGTGCCGCGGTCGGCGCCGGCGGCCGGCCGGTGCGGTTGGCGCTGCTGACATACAGGACGGGGTACTCGTCCAGGACCGGCCGCAGGGGACTCCAGCGGGCGCCGAACAGCAGGGTCCACCCGTCGTGGGTCGCGGGGGCGAGCCAGTCGGGTGGCGTGTGGTCGTGACGCAACGGCGCCAGCACCGTGACACACTCGACGGTCAGCAGCCGACGGGCGGACTCGGCCGCGTGCGGTGCCAGCTCGAGTGCCCGCAGGACGAGTTCGGTGGTGTGCGGGTGATGGGTCCACAGGGCGACGGGCTGGTCGGCGGGCCGGTCCTTGGCCCGGTTGACCGCGCGCGCCGCGGCCGCGGTGACGACGAAGGTCAGGGGTGCGGGGTTGGGCAGTACCGCGGCGCCGCCCAGGGACAGGCTCGCGTGCACGGCGTCGAGGCCGCCGGTGCGCGGCGTGTTCATCGCGGTGTCGAGGTCGCCTGTGCGCGGTGTGTTCATCGCGGCGTCCGGGCGGTGGGCACGGTCAGGCCGGTGAGGTAGTCGCCGAAGTCCGTGTCCTCGATCACGGCGTGCCCTTGCCGGTAGGCGTGTGACTTCACCCAGGCCAGCGCGGTGCGTGTCTGCTCCGGGTCGAGCCGGTGTCCGAGCCGTGCGGCGACGGCGGTGATCACCCGGGCGCTCGCGAGGTGGGTGAGGATCACGCGGGGCTCGATCCCGAGCAGCGCACGGGGATCGTAGGGTTCGAACAGACGGGGATGGACGAACGGGGTGCCGGTGGAGATCGTGCCGACACCGTCTCCCACGATCGGTGTGGTCACCCCGAGCGGCGCGCCGGTCTCGGCGGCCACCATGCGCGCGATGCCCGGCAGCAGGGTCAGATCGGGGACGGTCCACCACGGGGCGCGGCCGTCGCCGAGGAGTTCGCGGGTGCGGTCGGGGCGGTAGGCGAGCAGGAACAGGAGCTGTTCGGTGGCGACCATCCCGCTGCGTTCGGCGATGCCCAGCCAGGAAGAGGACAGGACGCGGATGCCCGCGCGCAGTGCCTGGAGGGTGTTGGCCAGAGCGAGCCCGAGGTCGTTGTGCAGATGCGAGGCCAGGACCACGTCGTCGCCCGCACGGCGGCGTACGGCGGTGAACATGGCCGCGGCGTCCCGCGGCAGTTGGTCACCGACCGTGTCCGCCAGCACCACCACCCCCGCGCCGGCTTCCGTCATCCGCGCGGCGTGCTCGCCGGTCAGGGAGTGATCGGCCCGGGAGGCGTCGGCCAGGCACACATCGACGGCCACCCTGTCGTCGGTGTCCCTGGCCTGCGCGACCAGAGCGGCACCGGCGGTCAGCGCCCGCTCGGCGGAGCCGTGGGTCATCACCTGGGCCATGGCCTCGGACGCGGGCACGATCACCATGATCCTGGCGTGCGCGCTGCCCCGGACGGCGGCCAGCGCCTGGCGTACGTCACCGGCGGTGCCCCGGCACACCGCGGACACGCTCACCGTCCCGTCGGCCTCCACCGCCACCTGCCGCACCGCTTCGAACTCCTCCGCGCACACCGCGGGGAATCCGGCGGCGAACACCACGTGCCGCGGACCGTCCGTACCGAAGATCCGGCCCTGAGCCCGCGCCAGACGCACCCGGAAGTCACCCGTCATCAGGGTCTTGGCCTGTGCCCCGTCCCGCGGGGACTCCTCCCACAGCACCACCCGGCCCGCCCGCGCGGACTCGCGCACCACATCGACCGCCACCGCCACCCCCTTCGATCACGGGCCGTGGACGGCGGGCCCGTCACGCCCCGGAGAACGATCACCCGGCGCGGGTTCCCGCCGCAGGCGCAGCGGGATGTTTCACACGATCGGGGGCACGCGGACCTGTGCGCACCGAGTCTTGGGACACGTTTTACGCGATGCGTGCAACTGCGGCCCGTGTCGCGGCTGTCTGACAGTGAGGCGGGCCCGGCAGGGCCGTGGGGCGAGAGAGCGGAGCAGGTCGTGGGACGGCGCAAGGGTGGCATAGGGATCGCATTCGTCACGGGTGTGATGCTGCTGGGTGCGAGCGCCTGCGGCGGGGGCGGCAGTGACAAGGCGGGCGGGGACGACGCAAAGGCTCCGGGCAAGCCGAGCGCGAGTGCCTCGCCGTCACCGACGAAGCCCGCCGGTCCGCCGATGCTGCTGGAGACGATCACGCCGCAGACCGGAACCACGGTCGGTGTGGCCATGCCGATCTCGGTGGTCTTCACGAACCCGGTGGCGGCCAAGGCGCGGGCCACGGTCGAGAAGCACATGAAGGTGAGCGCCTCGCAGCCGGTGGCCGGTGCCTGGCACTGGTTCGGCGACAAGCGCGCCGACTGGCGCCCGAAGGCGTACTGGCCCTCCGGGACGACGGTGAGGATCGACGCCGACATGAAGGGCGTCGAGAACGGCAACGGACGCTACGGCGTGCGCAGTTACACGCACACCTTCAAGGTCGGTGACGACGTGCGCGCGAACGTCTCCGTGACCGGCCACACCATGAAGGTGACCCGGAACGGCGCCGCGGTGCGCACCCTGTCGATCAACGCGGGCAGCGCCCAGTATCCGACGTGGAACGGCACGATGGCCGTCATCGACAAGCAGGAGAAGGTCCACATGACCTCCTGCAGTGTCGGTATCAGCTGCGACAAGGGCAGCCCCAACTACTACGACCTGACGCTGCCCTGGGACGTACACCTCACCCAGTCCGGCACCTATGTGCACTACTCGACCGGCGACCCGAATCCGGGCAGCGGCAGCGCCCGCGGCTCGCACGGCTGCGTCCACCTGTCCATGTCCGACGCCAAGTGGTTCTACGGCCAGGTGAAGCAGGGCGACCCCGTCACCATTACCGGCTCGCCCCGTGCCAAGGCGCCCGCCGACAACGGCTACGCCGCCTTCAACCTGGGCTGGGACCAATGGCTCGCGGGCAGCGCCTCCGGCGAGGGGACGACCGTGACGCTGTGACGCGCCGCCGTGCCGCGACATCGGGTCCGCCGATGTCGCGGCACCGTGGTGTCCCCTCCGCGTGCCGGCGGATGAGCGCCGAACCGCATGCGGGGATCCGTCCGGTCCGCCGGACGGCGGGAGCGGGTGCCCGAGTCGGCCGCGGACATCGATCGCGGGCGGCGCGGTGATGCGAAATACGGGTGGGTGAGCCGTCCCCGGGAACGGCCGCGCCGGGACGCCGTCCCAGGTCGGAAGCACAACAACCGGTGAACGTAGCGTAGTTGACGGCACTCCTCGCCGCAGGCCCAGTGGCTGAGTCACTGACCCACCTCTTGTACTGGGCGGTAGGTGTGCCCCATCCTCGGTATGCCCGCCGCCCCGCCCAGCGCGCTGTGACGGCGGTCGGTCCCGCGTGACGTTCACCCTGCTCCACTTACGGGAGGTCCCGTGTTTCCTCTGCGCCTTCGTGTCTCCGCAGCCGGCTGCGCGCTGCTATTGGGAGCGTCCGCCGGGCTGCTCGCGAGCAGCCCCGCCGTCGCGGCACCGTCGAAACCGGTCGTCCGCGAGAGCCCGGACCGGCAGACACCCCGCTCCGCGGGATCCGCCGACACGTCCGTGAGTCCGTTCACCGAGCCGGGGTTCGCAGCCGGCTGCACCTGGCACGAGTTCGGGGAAGGGGAACAGCCGCCGTGGTGGCTGACGTTCGCCGACCCGCTGTGCGTGGAGTACAGCAAGCGGGACATCACCGTCGACGACGGAGGGGCCCTGCGGTTCCTGGTGGCCGAACCCTCCCGGTTCGCCATCGCCATGCTGACCTGCCACTACTACCAGAAGGACCACTGGAGCGTGCAGTCCACCCACGGCGCGACGCCGTGGGTGGCGTGGGACGGTCAGTACTGGTGGGACAAGGCGGCGAGACGGGCCGGAGCCCGCCTGACGAACTTCCGTGTCGACGGACACACGGTGGGCATCGGAGACGCGGTCACGGCCCTCGAACCGGTCTTCCCCGACGTCGCCCGCGCGCTGAGCGACTACGGCCAGGCCGCGGGCGAGACCGGCCTGACCGTGTCGCTGCCCTACGACCTGCGCTGCGCACTGGCCGGGTGAGCCGCCATGACCGGACCCGACCGGAGATCCGTACTCAAGGCACTGGTCGCCACGCTCGCGGCCCTGTCCGTCGGCGGACTGGACTCACCTGTGGCCGCCGCCGCCGCGGCCACCGCCTCCGAGAGCTGGACGACGCAGACGCTCGAGGCGTTCGCCGACACCCTGATCCCTGGCCAGCGCCGCTTTCCCGGTGACGTGGTGGTCGCGGGCGCGGTCACCGGGCCGGGTGCGGTACAGGCCGGCGCCGTCGGCCTCCTCGCGTCGCCCGAACTGCCGGTGGCGCCGCTGCTCCCGGCGATCGCGGCGCTGCTGGACGCACGCGCCGTCGCCTATGCCGCCGTCCGGCTGATCTGGCTGTCACCCACCCGCCCGCCCTTCGTGGGCCTGTCCTTCGCCGACCGCACCGCCCTGGTCGGCGGCCTGTTCGACCCCGACGACCTGGACCGGCCGATCTGGCAGGTGATGAGCCTGCTGGTGGGGGTGGCGTTCGACACCGCGGGACAGCAGGACACCGTCGAGGCCCTCGGCCAGGGCCATCCCGGACTGGCGTGGCTGCGCTTCCCCGAGCCCGACCCGGACGGCCTCTGGCGGTTCCCCGATTTCTCCTACGGCCGCCCGCTGGCGGTACCTCATCCGAACACGACCGCTTCGGGGAGCCCGGCATGACGGTGCAGACCACGGACGTGCTGGTGATCGGCAGCGGCTTCGGCGGCGCGATCCCGGCCTACTATCTCGCGGCGGGCGGAGCGCGCGTCACCGTGCTGGAGCGCGGCCCCCGCGCGTCCGCCGCCGACTTCACGCACTCGATGCGCCTGGGCACCTACAACAAGATCGTGGACGTGATCCAGGGCGACGGAGTCTCGGTGGTCGCGGGCAACTGCGTCGGCGGCGGGAGCGTCGTCTACTTCGCCGCCTCACTGCGCGCGCCGTCCTTCGTCTTCGAACGCCACGGCAGCCTCGGCCGCCGGCTGTGGCCGGCCGCACTGACCCGGGCCGCCCTCGACCCCTGGTACGACCGGGTCGAGGAGGCGCTGCCGGTCACCCGGACCGACTGGCCTGACGTGTCCTACGCCGGCGGGGTCCTGGCCGCCGCCTGCCGGAGGGCCGGACACACCTGCAATCCCGTGCCGGTGGCGGTCGACACGAGCACCTGCACCAACTGCAACTGGATGCTGTCCGGCTGCCGCTTCGACGCCAAACGCTCCCTGCTGCTCAACTACCTGCCGGCGGCGGAGGCCCACGGCGCGGAGATCCGTCCGCTGCACGAGGCGCAGACCATCACCCCGTCGCCGCTGTCCGGCTATCGCTACGCCGTCGGCTACACCGTCCTGGACCCCGACGACTACAGCTGTACCGCGCAGGCCGGCGTCATCCACGCCAAGGTCGTCGTACTCGCCGCCGGTGCCGTGGGCACGCCCGTGATCCTCCAGCGCTCCGCTCTCCTCCTCGGAGGCATCCCGGCCGCCGTGGGGCGCTACTTCTCCGGCAACGGCGACCGCGTCAGTGTCGCCGACATCGTCGAGGACAAGGCGCGCACACTGCTGGGGCTGTCACGTCCCGACGGGTCCGCCTACCAGGGGCTGCCCGTGGGCCGGCCCATCACCGCCGCCACCTACGACCACCTGGACCCGACCGCACCCGAGTACAGCCGCTTCACCCTCCAGCAGATCTACTTCCCTCCGCTGACCAACCTGCTGGCCCAGGCCGCCGGTTCGCCCGGCTGGTTCGGCATCGAGAAGCGGAACATGCGGGCCCGGTGGCGTTCCTGGCTGACCCTGCTGGCCATGACCGAGGACGACAACGAGGGCACCTTCGGCGTCGTCCCGCTCACCGGGAGCTTCACCCGGCTGGCGCCAGGGCTCGGACTGGGCACGATGACCTACCGCCCCACCTCCCGTACCCGCGGGGCATGGGACCGGGCGGACACCGCGCTGCGGGAGATCCTGGAGAAGGACGGCCTGTCCCGGGTCCGCCCATGGAGCGAGGGCGTCGCCGACACCGTCACGGCCCATCCACTCGGTTCCGCGCGGACCGGCGACGACCCCGCCACCAGCGCGCTCACCGACGGTCACGAACTGCGGGGCCACAGCGGGCTGTTCGTCACCGACGGCGCCGCCGTCCCCACCTCGCTCACCGTCAACCCCTCACTGACCATCGCGGCCCTCGCCGAACGCGCCGTCGCCACGATCGTCACCCGCACCGCCGACGCCGGGGTCGCGCTCCGTCGTGGCGTTCCGCTTCCCGGCCGTTGACGGGCCCGTGGAACGGGGCGGAACGGAATGGAACGCCGGAAGTGGAGACGAGTCCGACCTTTCCTGGGAGACATGGCGTGGGTATCTCACGAAGAAGGCTACTGACGACGACCGGAGCGGGCGTGGTGGCGGCAGCCATCGACGCGGGCGGATTCCGTGCTGCCGCCGAGGCCGCGACCTCGGTCGGCACCGGCAAGGCGGCGGCCGCCGCCGCGGCGGACGTACGGGTGGTCACCACGTGGGACCAGACGGTGCAGCGGGCGAGTTACGCCCAGGGCGCCGGCTACCAGCGGATCGTCGCGGGACCGGGGGAGTCGCACACCATCCGCACCGACCTCTGGAACCGCTTCGGCCCTCCGACGCTCGCACTGGCGGCGTTCGCGCAGATGACCGACCTGCACATCGTGGACGACCAGTCACCGGCCCGCCTGGAGTTCATGGACCGCTACGCCGACCCCGGCGCCCCGCACTACGCCTCGTACCCCACCGATTCGGCATACCGGGGCCACGAGTTCCTCTCGACCCAGGTCGTCGACGCGATGTGCCAGGCCATCGCCGGCATCGGCAAGGGCCCGCGGAGCAGGAAGCCGCTGCAGTTCACCATCGTCACCGGCGACGCGATCGACAACTGCCAGCACAACGAGAACCGTTGGTACATCGACCTGCTCGACGGCGGCCAGACCATCGTCCCGGACTCCGGGCTCATCGGCCTGGACCAGAGCTTCGCCAGTGGCGCCCTGACCGACGGCGGCACCGGCGACACCCACTACTACTACCCGTCGGTGCCCCCGCAGCAGGTGCCGGGCAACCGGTACACCGGCACATCGGGGCTGGGATTCCCCTATGTCCCGGGCCTGCTGGACGCGAGCGGCGCGGTGGGCGCGGCCCGCAGGCCGTTCGTCTCCCACGGCCTGGGCATGCCCTGGTACGCGGCGTACGGCAACCACGACGGACTGTGGCAGGGCAACGAGCCCATCGACAACAACCTCGTCGACGTGCAGGGCATGACGGTCGGCACGACCAAGACCACCGGCACTTCCGCCGACCTCCCGGACAACTACAGCGACCTCGGCACCTTCGGCAAGCTGATGGTCGCCTGGGACCTGGAGGGCACCCGGGTGGCCGCCGACCCCAACCGGCGGCTGCTCAGCCGAAAGGCGTTCATCCAGGACCACTTCAACACCGCGGGCCTGCCCGTCGGGCACGGCTTCCAGGGCGTCGGGATCGACAAGGCCTACTATGCGATCCCGTCCGGTTCCAGCGACCTGATCCGCTACATCACCCTGGACTCCACCAACACCAACACCGACGGATTCGGCTCCGGCGCCGCGGGCGGGTCGATCGACACCGACCAGCTCAACTGGCTGGAACAGCAGCTCAGGGCCAACAGCTCCCGCTACATCGACACCAGCAACCACATCGTCACGCAGAGTGGTGTGCAGGACAAGATGTACGTCCTGTTCTGCCACCACACGCTCAACACCATGGACAACCTCGACGACGGCATCTTCGGCGGCATCTTCGGGGACCGGCACACCGGCGACGAACTCAAGTCGCTGCTGCTGCGGTACCCGAACGTGATCGCCATGGTCAACGGGCACACCCACGCCAACAAGATCGTCCCTCACCCGACGCCGTCCAACAGCCCGATCCACGGCGGCTTCTGGGAGATCTCCACGGCCTCGCACATCGACTGGCCCATCCAGAGCCGCATCATCGAGATCATGGCGAGCCCCGACGCGCAGAACGCGGGCGAGTTCGGTTCCGCCGCCGGGCCGGCCACGATCTCGATCTTCACCACCATGGTCGACCCCGCCGCGCCCCTCTCCTTCGGCGGTGACACCAGCACCCCCGCACAACTCGCCTCCCTGGCGAGGGAGCTGGCCACCAACGACCCCCAGGAGGTGAGCCACGGCATCACCAACCGGATGGGCGTCAGCCAGGACCGCAACACACAACTCCTCCTGCCGGCCCCCTTCCCGCTGCACGCGCCACTCCCGTTCGGCTCCCCGATCGCCACGGCCCGCAACAAGGACGGGCGGCTGGAGCTGTTCGGCACGGACGCGCAGGGCAATCTGTGGAACACCAGCCAGCAGACCGTCGGCGGCGGCCTCCAGTCCTGGACGAAGCTCGCCACCGGTCCGGGATGGAGGTGTGTCACCGCCGGCAGTCACCAGGACGGCCGGGTCGAGGTGTTCGCCATCGATCAGAACGGCTTCGTGAACCGTCGTGCGCAGACCGGCGTGGGCGGCAGCACCTACACGGCGCCCCAGCTGTTCGACTCGGCCTTCACCTCGGTGACCGCCGTCCAGGACCAGTGGGGCGGCATGCAGGTCTACGCGACCCGCAACGACAACACCATCCGCCACCGTTGGCAGGACTTCCTCAACGACGACACCCCCTCGAACGGCTGGTTCACACCCTGGACCCAGCTCGGCGGCACCGCGATCCAGCTCGCCGTCGAGACCGGCTCCGACGGGCGCGCCGTGCTGGTCGCGATCAAGGAGGACGGCCTCCTCATCCAGCGCAAGATGAACGTCGCCAACGCGCAGACGGAAAGCGAGTGGGGCGGGGTGCTGCCGGTCGACGGCATCCTCGACTCCATCGACATGGCCCGCAACCTCGACGGACGCCTGGCGATCTTCGGCACCAATCCGGACGGGATGCTCTGGCGCCGCTTCGAGACCGCCCCCGCCGCCGGCACCTGGCAGTCCTGGGCCCAGATGTCGACCCAGTACGGCGGCACCGCGCTGCGGATGCGTCACGTCGCCGCCGAGCGCAACGGGGCCGGGAGGATCGAGCTGTTCGCCGTGGACGACGCGGGCGCGCTCTACCACTGCATCCAGACCGACCCCAGCAGCACCACGTGGTCGGCCTGGGAGTCCTGCCAGTTCCAGCTGCGTCCCACGCACAGCATCATCGGGCTGTGACCGGCCCGGTGACACCTGAACCGTCCCGCTCCGCCGCCTGAACCCAGGTGCCGGCCCCGTCGCCCGGTGGCGGGGCCGGCACCTGCGCGGGTTCCCGTCACCCTCGCGACCATCCCGTGCCGGTCCCCGGAACCCGTCTCGGTCACCGGGGTGCGGGACGGGCGGACGACGACTTCGCAGCACGTCACGCCCCCACACCGAAGGAATCGACATGGCAATCTCCCGTCGCAGGATCCTGACCGCCGCCGGAGTGGCCGTGGTGGCCGCGGCCATCGACGTCGGCGGTCTGCGCGCCGTCGCCGTGGCCGCCTCGCCGCCTGCCGGCACCGGGGCGGCATTCGGGCTCACCACGTTGGACCGGACCGTACGGGTCGGTCCCGACCCGGGGACGGGATACCGCGGTGTCGTCGCCGGCCCCGGCGAACCGCACATCGTCCGCGCCGACTTGGCGCCCGCGGTCACGCCGCGGCTCACCCGGTCGCTGGTCGCCTTCGCCCAGATGTCCGACCTGCATATCGTCGACGACCAGTCGCCGCTGCGCGTCGAGTGCCTGGACCGGCTCGCGGACTACGGGCCCCCGCACTACAACTCGTACCCGACCGAATCGGCGTACCGCGCGCACGAGTTCCTTTCGACACAGACGACCGACGCGATGTGCCGAGCCGTCCGGCAGGTCCTGCGCGGCCCACGGACGAGCGCCCCGCTGGCCTTCACCGTCGTCACGGGCGACGCGGTCGACAACTGCCAGTACAACGAGTCGCGGTGGTACATCGACCTGCTCGACGGCAACCCGGTGCGACCGGACTCCGGTGACCTCACCAAGGACGAGAGCGTGGCCGGCGGCCAGTTCGGGACCGAGACCCACTACTGGCATCCGGAAGCACGGCAGACACCGCCCGACAACAACGCCCTGCACGGCTTTCCGGTTGTGAGCGGGCTGCTGACGGCCGCCCGCAGACCGTTCACGGCGACCGGACTGGGCATGCCCTGGTACGCCGCCTACGGCAATCACGACGCGCTCGTGCAGGGCAACGTCCCGATCGACATCCTGCCCTTCGACCCGCTGAAGGCCGTCGCCACCGGCTCCACCAAACTTACGGAGGTCGAGGGAGTCCCGGACGTCTTCGACAACACCGCGACGTACTACCTGGACCTGCTCAAGGACGTACTGACGGGCGAGTTCACCCTGCGGACCGCCCATGTGACGGCGGACCCGGCCCGGCGGCTGCTCGCGCGGGGCGACTTCATCGCCGAGCACTTCAACACCACGGGAACCCCCCGCGGACACGGCTTCACCTCCGGCGGCGACAAGGGCTACTACGCGATTCCCCCGGGTCCGGACGACATGTTCCAGTTCCTGGTGCTGGACACGACCAACACCGGCGGCGGTGCCGACGGCGCCCTCGACAAGGACCAGTGGAACTGGCTGAACGCCCAGCTCAAGGCCAACAGTTCACGCTACGAACTCGACGACTCGGACGGGTCCCGGGCCCGGACGGTCGTCGAGCAGCCCGGTGTGACCGACAGGCTCATCGTCATCTGCTGCCATCACACGCTCGACTCCATGGACAACACGGACAGCGATTCCCCGTACGGCGGCGCGGAACTCCGCGACCTGCTGCTGCGCTTCCCGAACGTGATCCTGATGGTCGACGGTCACACCCACACCAACAACATCTCGGCCCACAAGGCATCCTGGCCGTCCGCCATCGGCAACGGCTTCTGGGAGGTCAACACGGCCTCGCACGTCGACTGGCCCATCCAGAGCCGGATCGTCGAGATCGCCGAAGGCGGCGGCATCCTGTCCGTCTTCACCACCATGGTCGACTCCGACGCACCGCTGTCGTGCGGCGGGGACACCAGCACCCCCGCCGCACTGGCCTCGCTGGGACGCGAGCTGGCGGCCAACGACCTGCAGGCGGTGGCGGCCGGTATCGACAGGCGCCGTGGCACAGCCGACGCCCGCAACACACAGCTTCTCCTCCCGATGCCGTTCTCCCTGCCCGCCGGACGCGGCACCCCGCTGCCGAGCGCCGGCTGGCCGGTGGTTCAGCAGGGGGCGAGCGGAGAGCGGGTCAGGACCGCGCAGTACCTGCTCAACGCCCGGGGAAGCGCGTTGAGCGTGGACGGGTCCTTCGGCTCGTCCACCGGCAGCGCGGTGCGGTCCTTCCAGACGAGCCGCGGCCTGTCCGCCGACGGGATCGTCGGACCCGCGACGTGGCGGGCCCTCGCCGTCACCGTGCAGCAGGGCGGCGACGGGCCCGCCGTCACCGCCTTGCAGCGTCAACTCAACTCCCACGGCGCCGCGTTGAGCGTGGACGGGTCCTTCGGCTCGTCCACCGGCAGCGCGGTGCGGACCTTCCAGTCCGCGCACAGCCTGCCGGCCGACGGGGTCGTCGCGTCCACGACCTGGCAGACGCTGACCGCCCTGTGACGATGACCGCGCCGTGACACCGGCCGTCCACGGGACCGCCGACCGGCGTTCCGCGCTACGAGGCCGAGCCGGCCCGTCCGCACGCGCACCGGAAGGTGTCCGGGAACGGGCCCGTCGGCGCCGGGTGCGGCGTGCCGGGCGGGCGGCCCTTCGGTCCGGGTGGCGCGGTCGGGCACGCGTCAAGCGGGCCAGTACGAGCACCGCACCCCGGTGTGCACCGCGTGCCGCAGGTGTTCACCGATCACCGGGTCGGCTGCGGCGATCCGGTCCAGTGCCCGGCGGACGGCCTTGCTCACCGCGACCCGGGAGCGTTCCTCGCCCTCGGGGAAGCGGCGGGCGCGTCCGCCCAATCCCGTGGCACCCGCCAACTGGCGTACCAGCCAGTCGTGTTCGGCCTGAGCGACGGCGGCCCGTCGATGGTCGTCCGCCGCCTCGAACTCGTCCAGTTCGAGGCGCAGCCGGGCCAGCCGGCTGCGGTACTCCTGCGTCGCCACCCGGTCCAGTGTCCGCTGCCCGGACAGGGCCGTGTGTTCGGCGGCCCCGTTGAGCGCGGTCAGCCCCGCCACGAGGTCGACGGCCCGGATCTCCTGGCGCGGGTTGGCGATCAGCACCACCAGATGGAGCATCCCCACGCTGTGGTCCACCAGGACACTGCGGCCGCCGAACCCGATCCGCCACTTACGGCCCAGCCGGGTGCAGAACGCCGCGGGCTGTCCCTGCCCGTCGTCGCTCTGTGCGCCCTCGCTCTGTCCGTCGTTGCTCTGTGCGCCCTCGCTCTTTTCATCCGCGCTCTGTTCATCCGCGCCGCCAAGTACTTCGGTCTTCGGCGGCGGCGCCACGGCCTCCTCGGCGGCCGCGGCCATCTCCTGCCGGACGACGTCGGCCTCGGCCTGCCGCCCGGCCCGTACGAGCGCCACCGCGAGCCGCTCCCAGGAAGCGGTGACCGCGGGCCAGTGCGCGAGGGCGAGGTTCTGCCGTACCGCCTCCCGCAGATGGGTCACGGCCCGGTCGACGTCTCCCGTGGTCAGCGCGGCGACACCCAGTGCGTGGTGGGCCGAACCGAAGCAGGCGACGGCGAGACTGCCCACGATGGGCAGATGACCGTACGGGCGCAGCAGTTCGTAGACCCGGGCGGCCGTGGCGGAGTCGTCGAGGAGATAGGCGGCCTCCGCGACACCGTGCATCGTCACCATCCAGCTGCTCGACCGAGGCAGGTCGCCGAGGTCGTGGCCGCACAGGGTGGCCAGCGCGCCGACGGCCTTCCGCCGGTCCCCGGCCGTCACCGCGGCGACCGCCAGTGCGGCCAGGACGTGATCGTCCACGGCGCTCAACGTGGGGGAGTTGACCACTTCGCTGAGCAGCGGCACGAGTTCGACCACCCGGCCCTGGTACCAGCGGATGGTGACCAGCTGTGCGGCCTGCCACACCGTGGCGTTGACGTCACCGGCGGCGATCCCGCGCTCGGTGCAGGCCCTGGCCAGGGCCTCGGCCTCGTCGAGGCGGCCCGCGCGGACGGCGAGCATGACCTCCATCGCGCTCACGACGAAGCCCACGGCGAGATGGTCCTGCTCGGCCAACAGGCCGCGCAGCTCCGACAGACAGCGTTCGGCGTGCGGGTCGCCGGCCAGGAACATGTCGACCGTCTGCCACAGCAGACCCATCAGCAGATCGCTGCGGCGGGAGGTACGGAAGCTCTCCGCGACCAGTTCGGCGGCCAGTTGACGGCGCAGTGCGCCGTGCTCCGGGCCGACCAGGCAGTGATGGGCCAGGCTCAAGGCCTCCGCACGCGCCATCGGGTTCCGCCGTGCCCGCGCCTGCTGGAGCAGGGCCAGTACCGCCGTGTTGTCGCTGTTGCGGTAGTCGCCCTCCCCGGCCAGCCGGATCCGCAGCCGCAGCGCCAGCGAGGACTGGGGGTCCAGCAACTCCAGGGCCCGGCGTATCCGCGATTCCAGGAGTACCGAGCCGGCGACGGTGCGGTGCTCGTGCACCCACAGGCCGCCGAAGCCGAGGGCGGCCACCGCCATCGCCCGTTCGTCGCCCACCGACTCGGCGATCCGGAAGGCGCGTTCGAAGCGGTCCCGGCCCGTGCGCAGATCGCCGTCGTCGACTACGGCACGGGTCCCCTCGTCGAGCAGCGTCTGAAGTTCACCGGGCGGGCGTGCGTCCGGTCCGGCCGGACCGGACGTGTTCCGAACGGGCGCATCCACATTGTTCACGGCTGTCTTTCTCTCCTGGGTGCACTCGACAACGCCAGGTGAAGCCGGCCGGACCGCCGCGTCGGTCGTGATCGATGGCCTTGCCACAGGCGGGGGACGGCGAGTGAGCCTATCGCAGAGGCCGTGGCGGGGGAACAGCCGCAAGCCGCACGGGAGGTGGACACGGAATGAGAACCGGACGCGGCGGGACGACCCTGGAGTTCGCGGAGGTCGGGAGCGGCGGCCGGGTGGCGGAGGCCGGCCACCGCCCGGGGCCTCCAAGGCCATTTCTTTCCGCACGCCCCGGCCACGACGGCAGAGCGGCGTCGACACCTGCCCTTAGTGTGTCCGCCTGCCGCCTGCCGCCTGCCGCCTGCCGCCTGCCGCCTGCCGCCTGCCGTCTGTCCTTAGACCGGTGAGGCCGGTGAGGCCGGTCAGGCTGGTCCGGCGTCCGCGAGCGCGGTGCCCAGCGGCGTGCGCTCGTAGAGCACTTGATGGCCGTAGCGGCGCGAGGTGAGCAGGCCCGCCTCACGGAGTACCGACAGGTGGGCCGAGACGGACGACAGGGCGAGCCCGTGCCGGTGGGCGAGCGAGCTGGTCGTCGCCGGTTCGCCGAGACCGCCGAGGATGGCGGCCCGGTTGGCGCCCAGAAGTCGGACGAGGGCGTCGGAGCCGGCCGGCGGGGCCTGCCACAGGCCGCCTATGCCGCGTGCCGGATAGACGATGGTGCCCTGCCAGGGCGGGTCGAACCCCGCCGCCACGTCCGGCCACACGAAGACGCTGGGCGCGAGGACCAGGCCGTCGCCGCCGAGGTCCCGGTCGTGCTCCGTCCGCCTGTGCAGCGTCAGCGTGCCGTTCGCCCAGCTCAGCGAGGGATGGAGATCGGCGAAGAGCCCGGTCAGTCCGTCGTCCGCGAGCCGGCGCGCGCGGAAGGCGATGTCGGCCTCCAGCACGGCGCGCAGCCGGGGCCAGTACGGGGCGACCAGAGCGTGCCAGACCTGTTCGCAGAGATCCGCCAACTCCCGTACGGCGCGCGCCGGATCGGCGAGCATGGCACGGCCCCGCGGGGTTTCCGCCGCGCCCGGGGTGTCGGCGAGGGAGCGTGCCAGGTCGTCGCGGGCGGTGTCGGGGTCGGTGGCACGTACGCGGGCCAGGTCCTCCTCGATGGAGGTCAGCGGCCCGTCCGGTGGCGGGCAGAGGAAGTCCGGGGTGTGACCGGGGTACGGCATCAGCAGCCACAGCGGCGTGAGGTCGAGTTCACGCGCCGCCGCCTCCGTCTGCCGTACCCAGGGCAGGTGGTAGCCCTGCAGCCGTACCTGCTTGAGGGCGCGGACCGCGCCCTGCGTCTCCCAGAGCGGGGATATCCCGAACCGGCAGCGCAGCAGGTCGTCCGGCCCGAAGCGCATGTGGACGGGCACAGGGGACCTCCTCTGGGGTGGGACTTTCGGCCACAGCCGAAACACTACGGGCCGCGGCCCCGGGCCGCCAGGCTGCGGTCCATGACGCTGAAAGCCGACGCCGATGCCGCCCCCGACGCCGACCCGGCCCCCTCCGTCGCCGCCGCCTCCGTCGCCTCCGTCGGCGTCCGGTCCGGGGGCTATCGCGCGGTCTTCGCCGTCCGGGAGTTCCGGGCCGTCTTCGCGGCGCACGTACTGTCGTTGCAGGGCACCGTCGTGGCCCAGATCGCGCTGGCGGTGCTGGTGTTCCGGCTCACCGCCTCGCCGCTGCTGTCGGCACTCACCTTCGCGCTGGGCTTCGTGCCGTACGCGCTCAGCGGGACGCTGCTGGCCGGGATCGCGGACCGCCTTCCGCCGCGCCGGGTGCTGGTGGTCTGCGACCTGCTGTGCGCGGTGTGCGCCGCCGGGATGGTGCTGCCCGGTACACCGATCGCCGTCCTGCTCGTCCTGCGCGGCCTCATGGCGACGGTCGGCCCGGTCTTCACCGGGACGCGTGCGGCGAGCCTGGCCGACATCCTCCCCGGCGACGCCTTCGTGCTCGGGCGTTCCCTGATCCGGATCGTGGCACAGGGGGCGCAGGTCGTCGGATTCGGCGTCGGCGGGCTGCTGTTGATCGTGGTGCCGCCGCGCGGCGCGCTGCTGTTCACCGTGGCGGCCTTCCTCGGCTCGGCCTTGCTGCTGCGGCTGGGCACCCGTCGGCGCCCCGCACGCGGTACCCGGGACCGCGCGGGCGGTGGCGGCACGGGCCGGCTGCTGGCGGACCGCCGGGTGCGGTCGCTCCTGCTGCTCGGGTGGGTGCCGTCGTTCTTCTCCGTCGTGCCGGAGGCGCTGGCGGCGCCGTACGCGGATTCGGCCGGCGCGGGGACGACGGGGCTCGGCCTCTTCATGGCCGCGATGCCGGTCGGCATGATCCTCGGGGAGTCCCTGGCGGGCGGGTGTCTGAGCCCGGTGGTCCGCGGCCGGATCGCCGGACCGCTGGTGGCCTGCACCCTGCTGCCCTACGCCGTCTTCCTGCTGCGGCCCTCGCTGCCCTGGTCCCTCGCCGCGATGTTCGTGGCGGGCCTCACCGGCGCCTACACCCTGGGCGTGGACCAGTGGTTCGTCGACGCCGTGCCGGAGGAGGTGCGCGGGCGGGCGATGACGGTGCAGTCGGCGGGTCTGATGACGATCCAGGGCGCGGGGATGGCGGCGGCCGGCGCGGCCGCGGAGTTCGTGCCGGTCCATCTGGTGAGCGGCTGGTCCTGCGTGATCGGCACCCTGTGCGTCCTCGCGGTACTGCGGACCGTACGGGGGAGGCGCGGCCGGGCGGACGATCAGCCCTGAGAGCCGGGGCACGACGCGGCCGACTGCGTCATCGCCCATCCGTCCCCGAGCACCTGGACGCTTCTGTCCACGAGGGAGTGTTGCGCCGTGGGGGGAAGGGCCGAAGCGACGCTTCCCCGGCTCGTGTCCGTGGGCGCCGGGGCGGACGGCGGCTTCACCCGGGCCAGCGTGCACGCCAACTGCCGCATGGCGAGGTGGCTGAAGGGAGGGACGTTCTTCGGGAGCTGGACGGAGAAGACCTTGCCGTCGTCGAACGTCACGTTCGGTGTGTCCGTCAGACGGGGCAGTTCCGTGGTGGCCGTCTCGGCCTCGCTCCCGGTCGGTCCGTCGGACAGCAGACGTACGACGGCTCCGAGGTTGCCGGGGTCGTAGACCTTGCGGGGATAGGACGCCAGATCACCGTCGCGCAGGAAGTAGAGGGGGATCGCGACGGACGCCCGGGGCGTCGCGCTGGGAGAGGTCATGCCGCTCGCCGGTACGCCGGCCTGGATGACGTCGGACGGCGGGACTCCGCACGCCGCGAGCGTGAGCGCGGCCGTGAGACCGACCAGCAGCGCGCCCGCGCGCGAGCCCTTCACCGGGCACCCGGGGTGGTCTCGCCGGTGTCCGCGGACTCACGGCGCAAGGGGAGTTCGACCGTGAACACCGATCCGCCCTCCGGCCGGTTCGCCGCACTCACACGCCCTCCGTGCAGGTACACGTTCTCCGCCGTGATGGCCAGGCCAAGACCGCTGCTCTCACTCCTGGTCCGCGCGGTGCCCGCCTTGTAGAAGCGTTCGAAGATGTGCGGCATGGCTTCCTCGGCGATCCCCGGTCCGCTGTCGGTCACCTCGATCACGGCCCACGACACGTCCGCCCGGTCCTCCCTCACCCTCATGGTCAGCCGGACAGGCGGCGCCCCGTGCCGCAGCGCGTTGCCGACCAGGTTGGCCATCACCACGTCGAGCCGGCGCGGATCCACGCGCGTCCTGAGTGCGCCGGGCCGGGGCAGCCGGGTCTCCACCCGGCCCTGCCACCCCCGAGCGGCGAGGGTGCGCCGGACGGACTCGGCCAGATCGACCTCGTCCAGGTTGAGCCGGACGGCGCCGGCGTCGAAGCGGGAGATCTCCATCAGGTCCTCCACCAGCACGCTCAGCCGACTGGTTCCCTCGCTGACGAGCCGCAGCGCGTCGCCGGTCTCCCGGTCCAGGTGCGGCGCGTTCTCGTCCAGTACGTCCGTGACCGCCGACATCGCCGCCAGCGGCGTCCGCAGTTCGTGGGAGACGTCCGCGGCGAAACGGCGCGCCCGCGCCTCCATGCGGCGCAACTCCGCGACCGACCGCTCCAGCGCGGCCGCCGTGTCGTTGAAGGACCGTGAGAGGTCGGCGAGTTCGTCGGAACCGTTGACGGCCAGCCGGATGTCGAGGTGCCCCTCCGCCATCCGACGCGTCGCCCCGCGCAACGCGCGCACGGGACGGAGTACACCGCCCGCGGCCAGCAGCGCGAGGACGACGGCGAGGCACAGTGCCACCAGCGTGGCGCGCTCGATACCGCCGACCATCGCCTGGACGTAGGCCTGTTCGGTGTTCTGCGGCACCACCAGGTACATCGCGAACCCCGAGAGCCCGGCATCCGTGCCCTCGCCGGAGTTGTACATGACCGGCATCCCGACGACGAGATAGGGATGCCCGTCGGCGTTCACCCGCTGGAACACCGCGGCGCGGCGGGTTCCCACGGACCGGCGCAGTTCCGGGCTCAGCTTGTCGGAGATGTCACCCGACGTGAAGGCGCGGAGACCGCCGTACGTGGCCATGACCTGCCAGCCTTGTGACTGGTTGGCGCGGAGCACCTGGCGCGCCGCCGCCTCCAGGTCCGACTGCCGCGGTGGCAGCGGAGTGTAGACGGCGACGGTGTCGACGCTGGTCCGGAACTGCCGGATGACGGAGTCCTGGCTCTGCTGCAACACCCCGGTGCGCGCCTCCCGGAAGGCGAGGGCTCCGGTGCTCAGGGCACTGACCACGGCCACCAGGGCGAAGGCCACCACCAGGCGGGGGCGCAGGCCCCGCAGCGGAAGCGGGGTCTTCGCCAGGAACGCCCGGAGCAGCCGCACCGGCCCGCGGCCCTCCGCGGCCGTGACGGCCTCGTGTTCCCGTAGCACCTCGTGTTCTCGTAGCACCTCGTGACCCCCCACCACCTCGTGATCCCGTACGGCATCGCGATCCCGTACGGCATCGCGTTTGCGTACGCTCTGTCGCGCCCGCGCGGTTCTCGGGCCGCTCATGAGGAACCGAAGCGGTAGCCGAAGCCACGTACGGTCTGGATGTACCGGGGATCGCCGCCGAGCTCACCGAGTTTGCCGCGCAGTCGCTTCACGCAGGCGTCCACCAGTCGTATGTCGCCGTGGTAGCTGTGCTCCCATACCGCTTCCAGCAGTTGCTGGCGGCTGAACACCTGGCCGGGCGAGGCCGACAGGGTCAGCAGCAGCCGAAGCTCGGAGGGGGCGAGCGCGACGCGTTCACCCCGATGTGACACGAGGAGTCCGGCCCGGTCGATGACCAGCTCGCCGTGCGCCTCCGCGCGGGGGCGGACCGCGACGGACACCGACGCGTCCTGCCTGCGCAGTACGGCCCGTATGCGCGCGTCGAGGACCCGGGCCTGTACGGGCTTGACCACATAGTCGTCCGCGCCGGCCTCCAGCCCCACGACCACGTCGATGTCGTCGCCCTTGGCGGTCACCATGATGATCGGCACCTGGTCGTGGTCCCTGATCCGGCGGCACACGTCGAGGCCGGAGATGCCGGGCAGCATGAGGTCGAGAACGACGACGTCCGGACGGAAGGGCCGGAGGTGTTCCAGCCCCTCTTCACCCGTTGCGGCGGCGAAGACCTCGTGCCCCTGATGTCGCAGCGCCAGCTGGACGGCCTTAAGGACATCTGGGTCGTCTTCGACAAGTAGGACTCGTGGCACTTCGACAGTATGCACGGAACGTGTTCGGTGACTGTTCGAGAGGAGGGGCGCTGCCGGGAGCTGTTACAGAAGGGTCACAACGGACGGGTGTGCGCCGCCGGTCCCCGGTCCGCGTGCCGCCGGGCGGCCGGCCCTCCGGGGGAAACCACTCGTTACTCTTTCGTCATGGTCCGAACCCATGGTCATCATCTGACGTGACCAGTCTCGGCTGCCATGCATTCCGCACGAGAGCCGGCATCCGCACCACCCACGGACATCGACCCCGCCCCCCGGCGCGCCGGCCGGCCGTACCGGTCCTCGCACCGCCGGTGCCGTCCGCGACGCCGGGGTCCGGGCCTCCTCGTCGGCACGCTGCTGGCCGCCGGCCTGCTCGGCTCCGCGACGTTCCTGCTCGACGGCGGACGGAGCGTCGCGTCGGGCGAGGCGCCGAGCGGTACGCCGCGTCCACCGAGCACGGTGCGCGTCACGCCTACCCCGACCCCGTCACTGAGCCCGTCCTCGAGCCCGACGCGGACCGCCACGAAGATCGACGTCCCGTCGACGGGCACCGGCACGTTCGTCGCCGCGCACGCCACCGGCGCGAAGGTGGGCCACGGTGCGCGGCCGCTGCGCTACGCGGTGGAGGTCGAGACCGGGATCGACATCTCGCCCGCCCGAGCGGCGAACGAGATCGCCGACATCCTTGCCGCGCCCCGAGGCTGGACCCGCGACGACGCCCACTCGTTCCAGCTGGTGAGCGCGGAGGCGCCGCACGACCTCACGGTGAGGATCGCGACACCGGGCACGGCGGACGCCCTGTGCTGGGCGGGCATCCACCAGGACACCGGAGGCGAGTACAACTGCGAGACCCCGGGTGGGGTGGTGGTGAACCTCAGGCGCTGGGTCATGGGCTCGCCCACGTTCGACGGTCCGATCCACGACTACCGGGCCCTGATCGTCAACCACGAGATGGGGCACTTCCTGGGCTACACGCACATGACGTGCGCGGGCCCCGGTCGACTCGCTCCCGTCATGATGCAACAGATCAAGGGACTGCACGGATGCGTCGCCAACGCCTGGCCCTACGACCGGAACGGTCACTTCGTCTCCGGGCCGCACGTGCTGTGAACGTCAGCCGTGCTCTTCCCCCCGCCGCGAGACGACCGTGGAGGGCGCGCCGTGCTCCCGTCCGGTCGTGGCGGACCAGGTGGCGAGCAGCTTCAGGCCGTCCTCGGCGGGGGTCCCGGGCGGCGCGCTGTAGACGACGACGCTCAGACCGCTCTCGTCCGGCAGGCCCATGGTCTCCTGATCGAGCACCAGGTCACCGACGAGCGGATGGTTGAGACGCTTGGTGCTGTCGCGGAAGACGTGCACGTCGTGGGAGGCCCACAGCACGCGGAAGGTGTCGCTGCGGGTGGAGAGTTCACCGATCAGGTTCGTCAGCTCCCGGTCGTAGGGTCTTCTCCCCGCCTCGACCCGCAGCGCGCCGACGGCGAAGCGGGCCATGCGCTCCCAGTCGGCGTAGAACCGCCTGGCCGCGGGGCTGAGGAACGCGAACCGGGCGACGTTCCCTCCGCAGGCCGGGTCGGCGAACATCTCCGAGTACAGCGCCCGGCCGATCGGGTTGGCGGCCAGCGTGTCGAGGCGGTTGTTCATCACGTACGCCGGCAGCTCCGGCATGGCCTCCACCATCCGCGTCACGCTCGGCCGGACCGTGGGCCGGACCGCCCGCTGCCGCGCCCGGGTCCCGGACGCCGGTCCGGCGGCGCGGGCGAGGTCGTACAGGTACATGCGCTCGGTGTCGTCGAGCCGCAGGGCATGGGCGAGTGCGTCCAGCACGCTCTCGGAGACCCCTCCGAGGCTGCCGCGCTCCAGGCGCGTGTAGTACTCGACGCTCACCCCGGCGAGCGCGGCGATCTCGCCCCTGCGCAGTCCGGGCACCCGCCGCTGACCGTACGTCGGCAGACCCGCCTGCTCGGGGGTGATCCTGTCGCGCCGGGAGCGGAGGAATGCGCTGACTGCGTCCCGGTTGTCCATGAGGACAGGGTAGGCAGTCCGCCCGGCGGGTGGGGGTCCCTGTCGGTACCCCTCACGGCGAGGACTCCCCCGGCACGGTCGTCTCCCGTTGCATGGTGCCTGTCCCGATCCGCTCGGGGCACGACCGGTGCGAGGTCCCACGAGCCCCGGCCGGACGATTTTCTCGGTGCCGGGTTCCGGATGAGGAGCTCGAGTACATGAACAGGACTGAAGGGGAAGACAGATGAGCCACGAGAGCGAGACGGTCCAGGAGAGCCGCGCGGACGTCGTGCGCGGGCTGTACGACGCGCTGGGCAAGGGTGACGTGCCGGGCGTCCTGGCCAGGCTCGCCCCCGAGGTGATCGTCGACGAGCCGGACCAACTCCCCTACGGCGGCGTGCACCAGGGCCGAGAGGCGTTCGTGCGGTCGGTCCTGGGCGCGATGACGGGCCACGCCGACATCGCCATCACCGCCGCCGAGGTGTTCGAGGGCCCCACCGGCGTAGTCGGAACCCTCACCGGAACGCTCACGGCCCACACCACCGGCGAGGTGTTCCCGCTGACCATGGTCGAGCTCCACCAGGTCGAGGACGGCGCGGTGCGCAAGATCGACGTCTACACCAAGAACCCGCACGAACTGGCCGCGTTCTACGCACGTGCCGGGGCGGCCACCCGCTGACGCCGACCTGGTTCCGAGCCCGGCCGTGGGTCGCCCCACGGGGGGTCCGCGGCCGGGTCGCCCCGCGGAAGGTCCGGCCGGGTCGCCCCACGGCAGCGCGAGCGACTCGGCTCCTGCCCGGGCACTCGCCCCGACGGCCCCGGTCGCTCACGGGGGGATCGCGTCCAGTACGTCCCGCAGGTTCCGCAACACCGTCCCGAGTTCGCTTCGGGGCGGTGTGGCGAGTGCCAGCCGGAGCGCCCGGGGGCGGTGGGTGCCCGTGGCGAAGGCGTCCGCGGTGGACACGAGGATGCCTGCTCGGGCGAGTTGAGCCGCGACGTGATCCGGGCGCTGGTGCGGCTCGAGACCGAGCCAGACCATGTACGAGACCGGATGCGCCGTGAAGGGCATCCCTGCCAGCGCGGAGCGGGCGATGTCCTGCCGGGCGGCGGCGTCGCGGCGGCGGTCCTCCTCCCAGCGGGCGACCGTGCCGTCGGCCAGCCAGCCCGTGGCGAGCGCCGTGATCAGCCCCGGTGCGCCCCAGGCCGCCAGACGAAGGCTCCTGATGACGGTCTCCACGAGACGGCCGGGCAGGACGGTGAAACCGAACCGCAGTCCGGGAGCCGCGTTCTTGGACAGGCCGGCCACGTAGCAGGTGCGTTCGGGGGAGAGTGCCTGAAGGGGAGGTGGCGGGGACGGGTCGAGGAAGGCGTAGGTGCCGTCCTCGATGATCAGGCAGTCGTGTGCGCGGGCGATGGCGACAAGACGGTCACGCCGTTCCTGGTCGAGGACCCAGCCGAGCGGGTTGTGCAGGGTGGGAATCGCGTAGATCGCGCGGACGGGGCGTGTGCGGCAGAGGCGGTCGAGCGCGTCGAGGTCGGGCCCGGTCGCCGTGACCGGGGTCGGGGCCAGGTCGAGTCCGTGGGCCGAGGCGAGCAGTCTGACACCGGGGTAGCTGAGCGCGTCGACCGCGAGGACGTCACCGGGCCTGGTGAGAGAACGCAGCACGCAGTCCAGACCCTGCTGCGTGCCACTTGTCAGCAGGACGTTCGCCGGCGCCGTGTCGATTCCCCGCCCCAGCAGGTAGGTGGCCACGACCGCCCGCTCGTGCGGGCGGCCGCCCGGCGGGTCCTGCCGGAGCAGCGCCTCGGCCCCGCCCGAGACGGAAAGGGCACGCAGGGCCACGCGCAGCCGGTCGGACTGGCCCTCGCCCAGCGGCTGGTTGAACGACAGGTCCGCGACCCTCGGCACCGGCAGGGACCGGGAGGGCTCGAGGCCGTCGTAGCCCGATCGCACCCGTACGAACGTCCCGCGTCCCGGTTCCCCCACCACCAGGCCCATGGCGGCGAGTTCGGCGTAGACCCGGGTGGCCGTGGCCAGCGCGATCCGTCGTTCGCGCGCGAGAGCGCGGTGCGTCGGCAGGCGGGTGCCCGCAGGGAGCCTCCCGGACCTGATCGACGCCGCGAACTCGTCGACGACGGCCTTGTAGGAGGGTGGCCGCATAGGCACCTGCGCTGACCTGTATCTAGGACAATGAGTGGATCGTCACAGGTTACGGCTCCTAGCCTCGACACGTCCGAACACAGGCGGAACGGAGCAGGTGGGATGACCGTACGGATCGACCGGGACGAGTTCGTCGTCACGATCACCATCGACAGGGAACGCAAGCTCAACGCCCTCGACTACCCGACGATCGACGCGCTGCTCGCGAGCCTCGACCGGGTCGAAGCCGACGACTCCGTCCGGGCGGTCGTCCTCACCGGCGCCGGGCAACGGGCGTTCAGCGCGGGCGCGGACATTCCGTCCCTGGCCGGGAGCATCGCGGGCGGCCCCGAACGGGCGCTGCGCGAGATCGTGCGACGGGGACACACACTGACCCGGCGCATCGAGGAGTTCCCCAAGCCCGTCATCGTCGCGGTCAACGGACTCGCGTACGGGGGCGGTTGCGAGATCACGGAGGCAGCCCCGCTGGCGATCGCCGCCGAACACGCCACGTTCGCCAAACCCGAGATCTCCCTGGGTTTCCCACCGCCCTTCGGCGGCTCGCAGCGGCTGCCGCGCCACGTCGGCCGCAAGCGCGCCCTCGAGATGATCCTGACCGGCGACCCGGTTGCCGCCTCACGCGCCGAGCAGACCGGACTCGTCAACGCCGTCGTCCCGGCCGCCGAACTCATGGACGCCGCCTGGCACTTGGCCCGACGGATCATCCGGCACGCACCGACGGCCGTGGCGGCCTGCCCGCGCGCGGTCACCCGCGGTGTCGACCTGCCCATCGACGAGGGACTCGCGTTCGAGGCGGCGTGCTTCGCGGCCACCGTGCCCACCGAGGGCGTACGGACCGGGCTGCGGCGGTTCCTCGACCGCACGACCGAGGTCCGCTGAAAGGGCTGCGCCGCGAGGTCCGACCCGGTGACCGCCAGGCCCCGTTGGCATCGCGCACCGCGTTCGCGTGAGCGCGTCCGGCGGCCTCCCGAGGGGAACATCCCCGGGGAGGCCGCCGGGTCCCTGTCACGCCGCGTTGCGTCCCCGCTCCGCGTACTGGCGGATGATGTCCGCGTACCGGTGCCCGCTGCCCTTCACCGTGCGCTTCTGCGTCTTGTAGTCGACGTGCACGAGTCCGAAGCGCTTGTCGTAGCCGTAGGCCCACTCGAAGTTGTCGAGAAGGGACCAGGCGAAGTAGCCCGCGAGGGGGACACCCTTGCGGGCCGCCGACGCGCAGGCGGCGAGGTGGCGCTCCAGATAGTCCGTGCGCTCCGGGTCGTGGACCGTTCCGTCGGGCCGGACGACGTCGGGGTAGGCGGAGCCGTTCTCCGTGACGTACAGCTTGCGGGCGCCGTAGTCGTCCGTCAGACGGTGCAGGAGGCGCTCGATGCCGGAGGCCTCCACCTCCCAGTCCATGGCGGTGCGGGGCACTCCGGGGCGGCGGAGCGCGCTGACCTGGGGGATCGGTCCGGTGGGGTCGTCGACGACACTGGAGGGGAAGTAGTAGTTGAGGCCCAGCCAGTCCAACGGCTCCGCCATCGTCTCCAAGTCGCCGGGCTGCTCGGGGAGTTCGACCCCGTACACCTCGCGCATGTCGGCCGGGAAGCCACGGCCGTGCACCGGGTCGAGCCACCAGCGGTTGGTGTGCCCGTCGAGCCGGTGGGCCGCCGCGACGTCCTCGGGGCGGTCGGTGGCCGCCTCCACGCTGGCCAGGTTGTTCACGATGCCGACCTGGGCGTCCGGGACCGCCGCGCGGATCGCCTGGGTGGCCAGTCCGTGCCCGAGGAGGAGGTGGTACGAGGCGGGGACCGCGGCCGTGATGTCCGCCAGGCCGGGGGCCATCCGCCCTTCCAGGTGACCGATCCAGGCCGAGCACAGGGGCTCGTTGAGGGTGGTCCAGTGCTTGACGCGGTCACCCAGACGTTCCGCGACGACGGCCGCGTACGAGGCGAAGTGCAGTGCCGTCTCGCGGGCCGGCCAGCCACCGCGGTCCTGGAGCACCTGTGGCAGGTCCCAGTGGTAGAGGGTGACCGACGGGGTGATGCCCGCCTCCAGCAGGCCGTCGATCAGGGAGTCGTAGAAGTCGAGGCCCTTGGTGTTGACCCGGCCGTCACCGCCCGGCACGACGCGGGGCCAGGCGACGGACAACCGGTAGGCGTTGGTGCCGAGTTGGCGCATCAGAGCGATGTCCTCGCGCCAGCGGTGGTAGTGATCGCAGGCGAGGTCCCCGTCGTCACCGTTGTCGATCTTGCCGGGGGTGTGCGAGAAGGTGTCCCAGATGGAGGGTGAGCGGCCGTCCTCGGTGACGGCGCCCTCGATCTGGTAGGCCGACGTGGCCGTGCCCCACAGGAAGCCCTCGGGAAGTGCGGCAAGGTCGATGGTCACGGAAGTCCCTTCGGGGGTGGTGGAGTGGGTCACTTGACGGCTCCGGCCGTCAGCCCGGCGACGAGATAGCGCTGGAGCAGCAGGAACCCGGCGACCACCGGGACGCTGACCACGAGCGACGCGGCCATGATCTGGTTCCAGTACACGTTGTTGAGCGTGGAGTAGCCCTGGAGCCCGACGGCGAGTGTGCGCGTGGTGTCGTTGGTCATCACCGACGCGAACAGCACCTCGCCCCAGGCGGTCATGAAGGCGTAGACGGCGACCGCGACGATGCCGGGGATCGCGGCCGGCACGACGACCCGGAACAGCGCGCCCAGCGGACCGCAGCCGTCCACCAGCGCCGCCTCGTCCAGATCGCGCGGCACCGAGTCGAAGTACCCGATCAGCATCCAGATCGAGAACGGCAGCGAGAAGGTGAGGTACGTCAGGATCAGCCCGCCGCGGGAGCCGAACAGGGCGATGCCCGTCGCGTTGCCGATGTTGACGTAAATGAGGAACAGCGGGAGCAGGAAGAGGATGCCGGGGAACATCTGCGTGGACAGCACGGTGACCGTGAAGGTCCGCTTGCCCCGGAACTCGTAACGGCTGACGGCGTACGCCGCGAAGACCGCGATCACCACCGAGCAGACCGTCGCCGCGCCCGCCACGATCAGCGAGTTGACGAAGTACCTCGCCAGCGGGACCGTCGACCAGATGTCGATGTACGGGCGGATGGTCAGACCGCTCGGCACCCAGCGGAACTTGCCCGAGACGTCCGCGAGCGGCTTCAGGGAGCTGGAGACCATCACGTAGACCGGCACCAGGACGAAGCCCGTGAGCAGTGTCAGGAAGATCCGCCGGGACCAGAGGAAGGAGTTCGGCGGAGCCATCGGCGAGCGGTGTGCCTGCGAGGTGCTAGACATCGGCGGTCTTCCTTCCCCGGGAGGTCAGCAGCAGGTAGGTGCCGGTCACCACGAGCAGGAAGAGCAGCAGCAGGACCGACATGGCGGATCCGGTGCCGAAGTTCCAGGTGACGAAGGACGCCTGGTAGATGTGGACCGAGATGAGGTCCGCGGACTCCGGGGCCGTCCTGCCGAACAGGACGAACGGTGTGTTGAAGTCGTTGAACGTCCACAGGAACAGCACCAGGATCAGGACCTGGTTGACCGCGCGCAGCGACGGCAGGGTGATCCGGCGCAGCTGCTGCCACAGGCCCGCGCCGTCGAGGGCGGCCGCTTCGTACAGCTCGCCCGGGATGTTCTGCAGGCCGGCCATGATGATCAGGAAGGCGAACGGCCAGCCCTTCCACACGGAGACGACGAGCAGCGCGTAGAAGCTGTTGTCGCCGATGAGCCAGAAGGACGGCTTGTCGGTGAGGTGCAGCTGGTCGTGCAGCACGTGGTTCACCAGGCCGTTGTCGTGCTGGAACATGAACACCCAGGTGATGACCGCCGCGTACACCGGAAGGGCGTACGGGACGAGGAACAGCGCGCGCAGCAGGCCGCGCCCGCGGAAGGTGTCCTGCATGTAGATCGCGGCCGCGGTGCCGATCAGCCAGCACAGGCCGACCGAGAGCAGGGTGAAGCCGACGGTGACCATGAACGAGTGGAGCAGCGCCTTGCCGACGGGCGCGCTGAAGTCCACCGAGACCTTGTAGTTGTCGAGGCCGGACCAGGGCGCGGTGCCCCAGTCACGGATGTAGAACTGGGTGAGCTCCTTGAAGCTCATCACGATGCCGATCACCATCGGCACCAGATGGACGAGGAGTTCGAGGAGCAGGGCGGGCAGGAGCAGCAGGTAGGGCAGTCCGATGCGACGGATCCGCCCGGTGCGGCGCGGGCCGCGCGCCGCACCGGGGGAGTCCTTGCGCACCGTCCGCTCGCCGGAGTCGGCAGAGGCGGCGGTCGTGGTGGTCATGAGGGTGTCCGCACTCACTTCTTCGGCATCTGCTGCTGGGCCTTCTCGAGCTCGGCCTTCACCGAGGCCGTGGTGACCGGGTGTCCCGCCGCGGCGGCCGCGAACAGCTCCTTCACGGCGGTTCCGACCGCGGTCTCGAACTGGGACTCGTCGGCGACCTGCGGAAGCGCGGCGGCGCTCTTGGCCAGGGTGTCCTTGAGGACCACGTTCGAGGGGGAGTTGAAGGCGCTGTCGCCCTGGGCGGTCTTGACCGGCGGGATCGAGCTGTACGCCGTGTTGAGGATCTTCTGCTCCGCGTCGCTGGTCATGAACTTCACGAACTTGGCGGCGCCGTCGAGGTTCTTGGAGTTCTTGAAGACGGCGAGGTTGATGCCCGCGACCATCGAGTTGACGTTCGTGCCCGTGCCGGGGGTGCCGGACTGCACGGGGACCGGCGCGATGCCGTACGCGTCCTCGCTCATGCCCTGCGACTTGAGGTTGGCGGACGCGGACTGCCACAGCAGCATGGCGTTCTTGCCCTTGGCGAAGTCGCTGACGGACTGGTTCTGCGCGTACTCGGCGTTGCCCGGCGCGATGATCTTGTCCGTCGCCATCAGCCCGACGTACTGCTGGACCGCCGCGACCACGCCGTCGTTGGTGAAGTCGGCCTTGCCGTCGGCGGTGAAGAAGTCGGCCCCGTGCTGCTTGGCGAAGACGAAGACGTGGTGGATGTTCTCCGACACGTTCGAGCCCTCGGCGCCCAGGCCCCACTTGCCGCCCTTGGAGAGCTTCTTGCCGTCGGCGACGAGCTCGTCCCAGGTGGCCGGCGGCTTCGCGATGCCGGCGTCGGCGAACGACTTCTTGTTGTAGTACAGCGCGTACGCCATCGAGTACAGCGGCACCGCGGCCGGGTCCTTGCCCTCGGCCCCGGTCGAGCCGAGCGCCGAGTCGACGAAGCGGTCCTTGCCGCCGATCTTGGCGAAGTTCTTCGCGTCCCACGGCAGCAGCGCGCCGGTGGCCTGCAGGGAGGCGCTCCAGGTGTTGCCGATGTTGAGGACGTCCGGGCCCTGACCCGAGGTGGTCGCGGTGAGGATCCGGTTCAGCAGGTCGGACCAGGGCACGACCTCGACCTTGACCTTGACCCCGCTCTGCTTCTCGAACTTGTCGAGCTCGGGCTGGAGGACCTTCTTGTCGATCTCGATGCTGGCGCCCTGGTTGGACGCCCAGTACGTGAGCGTTTTCGGCGAGTCGTTGGACCCGCCGTTCGACGAGCCGCCGCCACAGGCGGTCGCGGCGGTCAGCAGGGAGATGGTGACCGCACCGGCGGCCGCGGCTCGGATTCTGCGCATGGCTGCGTATGTCCCTTTCCCGGAGGGAGCCAGGAGGGTCGGGTCCGTTCACTTCTCGAACGACCCTCATGGCTTAATTTAGGACGTGAGTTAAGACCCGGAAGAAAGTCGCGTCAAGGGATCGCGCAGCTGTATCTTGCAGGTCGGGCAGGCCGGAAGGGATTCACATGGCGGGGCGCAACGGTCGGACAGTGCGTGACCTGCGGCGGGGCAATCGCACCGCCGTACTGCAACGTTTGTATTTCGATGGCCCGATGAGCCGCTACGAACTGGGCCCGGCCACCGGGCTGAGTTCCGGTTCCATCAGCAACGTGGTCGCCGAACTCGTCGCCGACGGACTGGTGGAGGAGGCCGGAAGCGTCGAGTCCGACGGCGGTCGGCCGCGCACCCTGCTGCGGGTGGCGCCCGGCAGCGGCCACATGATCGGCGTCGATGTCGGCGAGACCCGGGTCCGCGTCGAGCTGTTCGACCTCACCCTCACCGAACTGGCCCGCACGGAACGGCCGTTGGAGCGCCAGGGGTTCGAGGTCGACCGGCCCTCGCAGCGCCGGGAGTACGACGTCGACGTCATCGTCGGGCACATCCGCGACGGCATCGCCGAGGTGCTCGCCGAGGCGGGGATCGACCCGGAGCAGCTCCTCGGCGTCGGCATCGGCGTCCCCGGCATCGTGGCCCGCACCCCCGAGCGTGGCGCGGTGGTGCACGGTCAGACGATCGGCTGGGACGCCGTACCGCTGGAGTCCCTGCTCCGCTCGACCTGCCGACTCCCCGACTCCGTCCCGTACTTCGCGGACAACGGCGCCCGGACCCTCGGCCAGGCCGAGATGTGGTTCGGCGCCGGACGCGGCGCGCGCAACGCGGTCGTCGTCCTCTTCGGCTCCGGTGTCGGCGCCTGCCTGGTCACGGAGGACGTGGAGAACGGCCGGTCCGTCGAATGGGGGCACCTCACCGTACGGGTCAGGGGGCGCCGCTGCCGCTGCGGTTCCCTGGGTTGCCTGGAGGCATACGCCGGTGCGGAGGCGCTGCTCGACCGCTGGCGCGAGGAGGGCGGACGCCCGCCGGAGGGCACCGATGAGGAGACCGCGCTCACCGCGATGCTCGCCGCCGCGTACCCCGACGGGGACGCCGAGCACGATCCGGTGGCGCTCTCCGTTCTGGAGGAGACCGCCGAGTACCTGGGCGCGGGCCTGTCCGACCTGATCAATCTGTTCCAGCCCGAGCGCATCCTCATCGGCGGCTGGGCCGGACTCCAGCTCGGCACCCGCTTCCTGCCCGCCGTACGCCGGTACGCCACCTCGTACGCCCTGCGGTATCCCGCCGAACGTGTCTCCATCGACCTCGGCCGGCTCGGACCGGACGCGGTGACCGTCGGCGCCGCGATCCTTCCTCTGGCCGACTTCTTCGCCCGGGGCGGCAGGCGCGCCGAGCCGGTGAACGAGGGGCCCTCGCCGGCCTGGCGCGCGGCCCTGGAGGAGCGCGCGCCGCACTGACGTACCGGGGTGCGCGTCGAGCCGGCGCGCGCACCGGCTCACCGGCCCGCGCGCCTTCATGACGTCCGGGGTGATCGACCGGGCAGCCGCCTCCCGGAACCACGAAGGACGTGCCCGGACGCAACCCCGCGTCGTGACCGGATCCCGGGAGGCTTCCCATGCCGTACCGAGAGCGCGGGGGCGGCCCTCAGGGAACTGGCCACCACCCCGGACCTCCCCCTTGAACTGCCGAGGACCGATCTTCCCGCGCTCGTCGTGCACGGCACCCACGACGACACGTCCGCGTCGGGCGGGCCGGTGACCGGGCCGGCCCGCGCTGCGGCCGCCGCGAACACGCGTCGGCCCGAACACGCGTCGGCCAGAGGTCAGGTCAGGCGAACGCGTTCACCCCGGTCAGCTCGGCCGACAGCTGCCACAGCCGGGCGGCCTGCTCGGGGTCGATCGCGTACTCCCGTACGCCGGTCCGCTCGCCGTCCACGGGAGTGACCTCGGCGATGTCGCAGTCCTCGCAGTACACCCCGCCCAGACCGGCCAGTTGCGGCGAGGTCGCGGCCCATACCTGGGTCGCGGCGCCCTGGGCGGGCGACTTGAAGGCGTCCGGGTTCAGCGGCACGCCGTTCTCGTCGATCCAGCCGCGCTCCATCATCTCCTCCTTGGCGAGGTGACGCTGGAGCGGAGTGAGGATGCCGCCGGGGTGGAGGGCGAAGGCGCGCACGCCGGAGTCCCGGCCGAGCCGGTCGAGTTGGACGGCGAACAGGACGTTCGCGGTCTTCGCCTGTCCGTACGCCTCCCACTTGTCGTAGCCCTCGCGCCAGTGCACGTCGTCCCAGCGGATGCCCGAGTTGTGGTGGCCGGTGGAGGACACCGAGACGACCCGCGCGCCACCGGGCGCGATCGCGGGCCAGAGCCGGTTGACGAGCGCGAAGTGGCCGAGGTGGTTGGTGGCGAACTGGGCTTCCCAGCCGGGCCCGACCCGGGTCTCCGGGCAGGCCATGATCCCGGCGTTGTCGATCACGATGTCGACGGTCCGGCCCGAGGCGAGGAACCGCTCGGCGAAGGCGCGGACGCTGTCGAGGTCGCCGAGGTCGAGCTCGTCCACCTCGACACCGTCGATGCCCGCCACCGCTTCCCGGGCGACGTCGGGACGCCGTGCGGGGACGACGACGTGGGCGCCGGCCCCGGTGAGCGCGCGCGTCGTCTCCAGGCCGAGCCCAGAGTATCCGCCGGTGACGATCGCGAGCTTCCCGGTGAGGTCGAGGCCCTGGAGGACGTCGTCGGCGGTGCTGCGGGCGCCGAACCCCGAGCCGATCTTGTGCTGTGCAGTGGTCATGCGACGACGGTACGGATTGGAGAGCACTCGAAGTCAAACGTGCGCCGCCGCCGTGCCGGGGGCCGGTGCGGGTGCCGGCGGCCCGCCCCGCGGCGCCCGCCATGGGCAGGGGAAAGGCCCCGACCGGACGGGGGAATCGCGGTCGGGGCCGTCTGTGGTGGGCACGGATGGCGGTCGCCTCTCGGCGGAAGGCTCCACAGGGCATCAGCCGAACGATCATCCCTGTGGGCTATAGGTGAGGCCCGGGGACACTGTCCCATCCATACCCACGGTTGGTTCAACGGGGAACTACCGGTGGGTGTTCCCCCGATGGCAGGGCGGGGGCGGTGATGTGGGTCACCCAGAAGGGGAGACGGCGGGACCGGTGGCGCCGGCCACCGTGCCCCACGACCACCGGCGTCAGGCACCTGTCGCGCGCGACGGGGGCGTCCGGTCCCGGGTCCAGGTCAGCAGCTCGTCCGCGGTCCAGGTGGTGATCACCCGCCCGGCGGGCACTCCGCACTCCTGCGCCCGCGCGCAGCCGCGGATCTGCCAGTCGAGCTGACCGGGGGCGTGCGCGTCGGTGTCGACGCAGAAGAGCACGCCCGCGTCGACCGCCCGCCGCACCAGTCGGCGCGGTGGGTCGAGCCGCTCGGGGCGGCTGTTGATCTCCACGGCCGTACCGGATTCGGCGCAGGCCGTGAAGACGGCGTCCGCGTCGAACTCCGACTCGGGCCGTCGGCGCTCGGTGAGCAGACGGCCCGTGCAGTGTCCCAGCACGTCCGCGAGCGGATTGCGCACGGCGGCGATCATGCGGCGGGTCATCGAACGCGCGTCCATGCGCAGTTTGGAGTGCACCGACACCACCACGACATCCAGTTGGTCCAGCAGCTCGGGCTCCTGGTCCAGCGCCCCGTCGTCGAGGATGTCGCACTCGATCCCCGTGAGCAGCCGGAACGGAGCCCACCGCCGGTTGAGTTCCCCGACCACCGTCAGCTGTTCGCGCAGGCGCTCGGGGGACAGGCCCCGCGCCACGGTGAGTCGCGGCGAGTGGTCCGTGAGCACCGCCCACTCGTGTCCGAGCCGGGCCGCGGTCCGGCCCATCGCCTCGATCGGGCTGCCGCCGTCCGACCAGTCTGAGTGGAGGTGGCAGTCGCCGCGCAGCAGCGCCCGCAGCGCCTCACCACCCTGGGCGAGCGGCTCCCCGGCCGTCCGTTCCAGCTCTTCCAGATAGCCGGGCACCCGGTCGTCGAGCGCCTCCCGTACGACCTGTGCCGTCTTCGGACCGATGCCCTTCAGCGACTCCAGGGTCCCGTCGGCCGCGCGTCGCCCGACCTCGTCACCCGGGAGCCCGGCCAGCAGGGACTCGGCGGTGCGGAAGGCCCGTACACGATAGGTGGGGGCCTGGGACCGCTCCAGCAGGAACGCGATCCGGTCCAGGGCCTCGACGGGATCCATCGGCGCCACCTTCCCCCGTCTCCACGGGCCCTTCCAGCCTCGCCCAGGCGCCGTGCGCGCGCACGGCGGGAGGCTCACCCGGCTGGACGCGCGCCCCCGCCCACGTGCGCGAATCGATCTACGCTCTACTCATGACCGAAATCGCGAGCCCCCACATCTCCCAACCACGAATCCTGGTGCTCGGGGTGCAGCCGGGCACGCCGCCGTTCCGGATCATGGAGATCGACGGCGAAGTGGTCTGCGAGGCGAGGGCGATCACCGACGTACTCGTGACGGCCGCCGCCTACGGGATCACCGTCCACGATCTCGACGATCCGGACGTGGTCCGCTGGGTGGGCGGCGACAAGTTCACGTGGCTGCCGCGCCATTAGCAGCGGTGCGGTACCGGCACGGGCGCCGGTACTGACAACGGCACCGGCGGCGCCACCGGTCGAGGGCGTGGGGGAGCGCGCGGACCTGCGGGTTCCGCGCCGGTGCGAGCTGTTTCAGGAGGAACGGCCCCGCACCCCGTAAAGATCATCAGCGGTCCGGAACCGGGCATCCGCCCGCGGTCACGAGGGCACGGTCGATCTTGCCGGGCGAGCAGCAGCCGCTCCGGGGAACCCGTTCGTCTCCTCGGGAGTCCTCGTGTTCGGTGGCTGCCGACCGGCCGCCGACCCGCGCGGTCCGCCCCAGGTACGAGGCCATGGGCGGACCGCCGGCGGCGCGTACGCCCCGGACGCCGAGCGTGCGGAAATGTACGTGGGGCATGCAGGGGGGCGTCTGCCGGGTCTTGGGGGGACATGTACGGGGGGTCCGGCCGGGGTGCGAACCCCCACCGGACCCCCCGTCCCCCCGTCCCCCGAGGTGGAATCTCAGCCCACGGCCCACTTCTGGTTGGCGCCGCCCGAGCACGTCCAGATCTGCAGCCGGGTGCCGTTGGCCGAGCTGTTGCCCGTAACGTCCAGACACTTGTTGGCCTGCGGGTTCACGATGTCGTGGGCCGCGCTGACGGCCCACTTCTGGTTGGGCCCGCCCGTGCAGTCCCACAGTTGGACGGTCGAGCCGTCCGCCGTGCCACCGCCGGTGACGTCCAGGCACTTGCCCAGCGCGCGGATCGTCCCGTCGGACGAGACCGACCACTGCTGGGCCGCGGTGCCGTTGCAGTCGTAGAGCTGTACGGGCGTGCCATTGGCCGAGCCGGCCCCTGCCACGTCCACGCACTTGCCGGCCAGGCCGGTGATCCGGCCGCCGGTGGGCCCCGAACCGTCGCTCGTCGTCACCTTGACCTCGTCCACCACCAACTGCTGCGGGAAGGCGGTGGAACCGTCGGGGTCGCCCGGCCAGTAGCCGCCGACCGCGAGGTTGAGGATCATGAAGAACGGCTTGTTGAACACCCAGGTCCTGCCGCCCAGGTCGGCGGGCGTGCGCCGCTGGTAGACGTTGCCGTCGACCGACCAGGTGATCGAGTCGGGGGCCCAGTCGATGGCGAAGGTGTGGAAGGCGTCGGCGAAGGCCTGGCCGCCCGGCAGGGTGTAGCCGGCGCCGATGCCCCCGGAGCCGGAGTACCCCGGCCCGTGGATCGTGCCGTGCACGGTCGAGGGCTCGAAGCCGACGTTCTCCATGATGTCGATCTCGCCCGAGTCCGGCCAGTTGACCGGTGTGCCGAGCATCCAGAAGGCGGGCCACATGCCCTGCCCGCGCGGGATCTTCATCCGCGCCTCGACATGGCCGTAGGTGCCCGTGAACTTCCCGGACGTGTTCATCCGGGCCGAGGTGTACTCACAACGGCCGTACCAGCACTGGTAGTTGCCCGGGTTCTCCCGACGGGCGGTGATCACCAGATGGCCCTGGCCGTCCAGCTTCGCGTTGTTGTTGCCGGCCGTGTAGTACTGGCGCTCGTGGTTGTTGACGTTGTCGCCGGTCTCGACCTGCCACTTCGAGGAGTCGACGCCGGCGCCGGAGGCACCGTCGAACGTGTCCGAGAAGGTGGTGACGGCCGCGACCGCCGTCGGGGGATCCGCCTGGGCGGGAACGACGGCGGCCGCGGTGACGAGCGCTGCGGACAGCACTGCCAAGAGGCATCTGCGGAGCAGGCGTGGGGAGTTCAAGACTCTCCCTTCCGTACGGTGCCCCGGGGAAGGGGGCGCCGACTGAGGTGGGGGGTGCGTGCTTCGCCTCTTGATTTAAGGAGTGAGGTAAGGGGGTGTCAATACTTTGGTCCGGACCAGCACTTCGGGTTCGGCTCAGGCCTCCCGGGAATCGCGCCGGTTGCGGAAGCGACGGCGTGGATGCACGGCCCGGCCCATCCGCCGCCCGAGCAGCAGATAACCCACCAGCGCGCCGGTGGTGTTGAGGATGACGTCGTCGATGTCGAAGGCGCGCCCTGTGATGAACGCACCCTGGGCCAGTTCCACGAGCAGCATCACCGTCGCGGTGAGCAGCACCACCCGCAGGATCCCGCGGGTGCGGGGGACGAGGACCGGCAGCAGCACGCCGAAAGGCACACCGAGCAGGACGTTCCCGCCGATCTGTTTCACGGCGTCACGCAGCGCCGGCTGGTCGAGGTAGGCGCGCAGGGACCGCCCGGGGTGCAGATTGGTGTGGATCAGAGCCTTCGACGCCGGAGACGGCTCCAGCGTCAGCCGGGCCAGTGCGACCGCGAACGCCACCATGGCCACGAAGGCCAGCAGCATGACCAGCAGCCGGACCAGCAGCGGGAGCGACCTGCGCTGCTCCTTGGCCGGTGCCGTGCGCGTGTCCCTGGCCGTCTTCCCCGGACGGCGGCGGAAGGCCTTCGCCTTGTCCCCGGACGGTGTCTTGCGCTTGCCCTGTGCGGACGTCTTTGCCTTGTCCTGTGGGCGGCCGGATTTCCCGGCACGCGTGCCCAACGCCGTACGGATCACTCGATCCTCCACGATTCAACATTTCCCTGGTCGAAGGCTGTTACCCGCAATGCCGTGCACCACTCGTGTCAGGTGCCGTAGGTGACGGTCACATCGGTGAAGCCGAGAGAGCGCAGCAGGCCGTCGAGCATGCTGGTGGTGTTCCGCTCGGCCCGTGCCGTCAGACGGCTGTCCTTCGCGGCGTCGCCGATGTGCTTCGCCGCGAGTTTCTGCACGGACCGCTCGCTGTTCGGGTTGTCGGAGAAGAAGTCGCCGAGCCGGTCCAGCAGACCGCGCTGTTTGGAGACGGCGTACGAGCGGTTGGGGTCGAGGGCGGGTTTGCCGAGCACCGCGTGCGGCAGCCGCAGGGTGGCCGAGGTGCGGTCGGAGTTGACCGTCACGTCGTTCTTCGCGAGCGACCCGAGGTCGACGTACGCGTCGACCGTCCCGGCGCCCACGTAGAGCGTGCGGGAGCCGCGGATGGCGTCGGGCAGGAACTTCGCGTCCTTCTCCAGGTCCACCACCACCTGGAAGTTGCCCGACGCGGCGTCGTAGCGGCTCATGTCCTGGATCGACTGCAGGAGCGCGGGCCCGGAGCGGTCGTGCGTCTCCGTGCCGAACAGATCGCGCAGCCCCGGGAGAACGGCCAGCCGCAGCCCGGCGAACAGCACCACGAGCACCAGTACCACGGCGGTGATCACCTTGGCCCACACGGGCATGCGCTTGATGGACGTCGTCATGTCGACGGCCCTCCTTCCTGCTCCTCGGATGCCCGCCAATCCCGTTGCTAGACCCTCCGGTTGGCGGCCCAATATCGGTGCGGGGGGCACGGGTTTCCGTGACGGGGCGGACGCCGGGGCAGGAAGGGCGAGCTCCCCGCCTCGCGGCGAGCTCCCCGCCCCGCGGCGACCGCCTGACTACACGCGCCGGTCGCCCGACGGGCGCGACCACCAGACGCCTTCTCCGTGGGTGAGCCCCGGCAGCCGCAGTTCCATGTCACGCACCCGCCGGGCCGGCAACTCGCCGGTGACCAGCCAGGAGACGCGCCCACCGGTGGTCTCCCCGAACTCGGCACCCAGCGAGGCGAGTTGCGCGCTCACCGGGGCCAGTGCGTCGAGCGGCACCTCCACCTCGAAGGTGTGACAGGGCTCGTACACGCGCGTTCCCGCCCGCGCCAGCGCCCGCCGCAGCACGAGCGGGGTGAGGCCCCGGAAGTCGGCGGCCGTACTGAGCGGTGCGACGAATCCGGAGCGGATCAGGGTGACGCGGTAGTCCGTCACCGGCCGGTCGTGCGTACCGGCGAGCAGGGTCGCGTGGACGGTGTCCTCGATCGCCTGGTGGAAGGCGCGCGGAAGAGCGCCGAGTTCGGTCTCGTAGGTGAAGACGCCGCCCGAACCGAGCGGTCCCGGCCCGATGCGCAGGCCCACGGTCGCCCAGTACCCGAGGTGGCCGTGTCGCTGGATCTCCTCGCACGCCTCCCCGGTGCCGTCCGGCCGCTCCACGAACCGCACCCGGCTCGGTTCGAACTCCGCCTCGATGCCGAAGTCCTGGGCGAGCGTGGCCGCGAGGACTTCCAGCTGGACCTCACCGTAGAGGAGCAGCGAGGTGGCGCCGGAGGGGGCGGGGCGGGTCCGCAGCAACGGGTCCTGGTCGGCCAGGGCGAGCAGTGCCGAGCGCAGCGGGGCGGCCTGGTGCGGGTGCTTCGCCCGGACCACCGTCTCCAGCGTCGGCGCGGCGAACTGCGGCGTACGGTCGGTGACGTCGCCGAGCCGGTCGCCCACGCGGACACCGCTCACGCCGCGGATCGCGGCGATGTCGCCCGCGGTGAGGGCGGCCGCCCCGGGCCGCCCGACGACTTCCAGTTCACGTGCGCGGCCTGGCACCGTGCGGGTGCGTCCGTCGGCCTCGCGTCGCACGAACGTGAGCCGCTGACGACGTGTCACTTCTCCGCCGTACAGGCGCAGATACGCGGTGCGCTCACCGCCGGGGCCGGGCCGTACGGCGAAGACGGTGCCGCGGGGCTGTCCGGAGTCGGGAGCCGGCGGCCGTGGCACCGTCCGCACCAGCGCCTCGACGAGCTCGGGAACACCCTGGCCGCCCAGGGCGGATCCGAAGAGGACCGGATGGAGGGAGCCGTCGGCGGTGCGGGCGGTGAGGGCGGCGTCCAGCGCCTGCGGGGTCGGCGCGGGACCGTCCACGACCCCGGCGAGCACGTCGGCGTCCACCTCCGCGAGTGTGCCGATCGCCGACTCGTCGAGCGGACGCGGTACGACACGGGCGTGGGGCCCGCCGATGTCCCGCACACGGGTGAGCGGGACGACGTACGGGGTGAGGCGGCGCCGGACGTCGTCGAGCAGTGCCTCCTCCCGCGCTCCCGTCCGGTCGATCTTGTTGACGAAGACGAGCGTGGGCAGCCGGAGCCGTCGCAGGGTCCGCATGAGCACGCGGGTCTGCGCCTGCACGCCCTCCACGGCGGAGAGCAGCAGTACGGCGCCGTCCAGGACCTCCAGGGCCCGCTCGACCTCGGCGATGAAGTCGGAGTGCCCGGGGGTGTCGATCAGGTTGATCTGGACGTCACCGACGGTGAAGGCGGCGACGGCCGAGCGGATGGTGATGCCGCGCAGGCGCTCGATCTCGCCGTCGTCGGTGCGGGTGTCGCCCGCGTCGACGCTGCCGAGCCGGTCGAGGGCGCCGCCGTCGAACAACAGCCGCTCGGTGAGGCTGGTCTTACCGGCGTCGACGTGGGCCAGAATGCCGATGTTCAGGGTGTGCATGCGTGGTGAAGTCCTCGGGAATGGTCGTCCGGCAGGGGTGCTGAGACGTTCCGAGGAATCGGCGCATGTCGTTCTCCCGAGGGTGAGCAGTGCGGGGCGGGGCCATCATGGCGTGCGGACGGTGACCGTGCGCAACCGGTTTTCCCCGGTGGGGCACCCGGCCGGGGCCCAGTACGATGAAGTACGCATCCCGGCGATCATGCCAGCCGGCGGCGCACCCGGTTCGATCTTGCGAGGAGCGGTCGTGCGTGACATCGCCGTGTTCAGCGGTAGTGCCCATCCCGAGCTGGCGGCAGAGGTCTGCGCGCATCTCGGCGTGCCCCTCAGTCCGACCCGGGTCAGCCGGTTCGCCAACGACTGCCTGGAGGTGCAGCTCCAGGCCAATTGTCGTGAGCGTGACGTGTTCCTCGTGCAGCCGCTCGTCACCCCGGTGCAGGAACACCTGGTGGAGCTGCTGATGATGTGCGACGCGGCCAGGGGGGCGTCCGCCGGGCGGATCACGGTGGTGATGCCGCACTACTCGTACGCGCGTTCGGACAAGAAGGACATGCCGCGGATCTCCATGGGCGGGCGGCTGGTGGCCGACCTGCTGGTGGCGGCCGGGGCGAGCCGGGTGCTGGCCATGACGTTGCACTCCCCGCAGGTCCACGGATTCTTCTCGGTGCCGGTCGACCACCTGCACGCGCTGCGCGAGCTGGCCGCGCACTTCCGCAGACACGACCTGTCCCGTACTACGGTGGTGTCGCCCGATCTTGGCAATGCCAAGGAGGCGGCTGCCTTCGCGAGGCTGATCGGCGCGCAGGTGGCTGCCGGTGCCAAACAGCGGTTCGCCGACGACCGGGTGAGCATCAGCTCCGTCATCGGTGAGATCGCCGGACGCGATGTCATCGTGCTCGACGACGAGATCGCCAAGGGCAGCACCGTTCTCGAACTGCTCGAGCGCCTGCGGGAGTTGGGGCCGCGCTCGATCCGGGTCGCCTGTACCCACGGGCTGTTCGCGGCGGGCGCGCTCAAGCGGCTCAGCGAGCAGGAGGACGTGCTGGAGATCGTGTGCACGAACACCGTGCCCGTGCCGCGCGAGGAGCACACCGAGAAGCTGAGCATCCTGTCCATCGCCCCGGCACTCGCGGAGGCCGTGCGGCGCATTCACAACGGCGAGTCCGTCAGCGCCCTGTTCGACGCGCCTCAGAGCGAATAGGCGCGAGAGAGCGGGACTTGGCAATCGAGCCTGTCTCTCTGGCACACATCAGCCGGGGTGGCGCGTGATCTTGAGGGACGGGCAGTCCGGCGGGCGGCGCGGCCCGGCGTGCGGTTCGCCGTCATGACCGGCCTGCTCCGGGCGCCTCGCCCGGCACACCTGCTCGCGTCGCGGCTTGCCGCGCGCAAGGGGAGCTGAGGCGGGACCGTCGCCCGGGCCGTGGTGGAACGGCGACGGCGGCCGCGGGGTGGTGTTGAATATGGCGCCATGAGCGGGAGCGGGCGGGCGGCGAGCCGGACGGCGGTGCTGGTCTGCCAGGGGCGGGCGGCCGCGAACGGGAGGGCCGCTACGGGCCGGTTCGCGGATCCGGTGGCCGTACGGCTGCTGCGCGTCGCGGAACGCAAGCCCGTGGACGAGGTGCGCGCGAACACTCCGCCGCAGGGCTGGCGGGAGCGCACCGTGTACGAGAGTGTGCGGGCGTGCGCCGAGGTGCTCGTGGAGCGGACGGTCGCGATCGACGACGCCCTGCGCGCCCACGTGACCGGCCAGCTCGTGATCCTCGGAGCCGGTCTGGACACGCGCGCGTGGCGTCTGACCGAGCTCGCGCGGACAGATGTGTGGGAGGTCGACCATCCGGCGTCCCAGCAGGACAAGCGCGCCCGCCTCGCCGAGGCCACGTCAGCCAGCGGGGAACCGGATGAGAGCGGTGGCCCCGCCGCCGAGCTGTCGGCCGTCGCCCGTTCCGTGCGGTTCACGCCGGTCGATTTCGCCGTCGATGACCTCGGTGCGGCGTTGGATGCCGCCGGGCACGACCCCTCCTCGCCGACGACCTGGCTGTGGGAGGGCGTCGTCCCCTACCTCACGCGCGACGAGGTGCGCGCCACGGTCGCCGCACTCGCCGCCCGGACGGTCCCGGGCAGCGCACTCGTCGTCAACTATCAGGCGCCGTCGGCGAGGGCGGCCGCAGGCCGGCTGCTGACCCGCGTGCTCGGCGGTTCCGTCACGTCGGGCGAGCCGTGGCGCTCGCTGTGGAGGCCGCAGCGGATGGCCGCACTGCTCGCGGAGCACGGCCTGCGGGTGGTGTCGGACGACAACCTGCTCGCCCTCGCACACGCCCTCGACAGCCCGGCACGCGGCCGGAGATCCTTGCGGTCGGGTCGCGTAGCCGTCGCGGAGAGCCACTGACGTCGGTTCGATCCGACCCGCCACCACGGCCAGGAGGCAGCCTCTGGAGGCGTGTTCGGCCTCTTCCCCCCGGACGGCCGCCGACGCGTGCGGCCCGGGGCCGGCGGTGGCCGCCGTCATACGGTGCCCGACGCCGCCTCAGGCTGCCCCAGTGCCTCGTCGAGCGACGCGGAGGGCGGCAGGAGGCGGTCCAGGCCGGTCACCCTCAGCATGCGCAGCGTGAGTGGACGGTCGCAGACCAGGTGCAGCCGTCCGCCCCGGGCCAGCACCCGGCTCCTGGCCCGGTACAGCAGGCGCAGCCCCGAGCAGTCGAAGAACTCGACGGGCCGCAGGTCGATCACGACCTGTGGCTCCGGTCGACCGGTGGCCGAGTCCAGGTACGGCGTGATCGCCAGGGCGGTGAGGATGTCGATCTCCCCGTGGAGTTCCAGCACGGTGTGGCCGCGGTCCCGGCGGACGCGCAGATGCCGGTGCGGCGGCGCGGGGTCGTGGGTCACGACGACATCGCCTCCAACCGGCTGCTGAACAGTTCTTGATGGCCGGGGACCCACAACTCCGGCCCCTGCTCTGCAAGTTACTCTCGTTGGAGTGAATTTCAGCATGTTCGATTGACATATGTCTTCGATTTGGGCGACGAGTCGTCCGTCCGGTGCGCACGTCGGGCGGTGGGGGACCGGCTGACGCGGTGGAACCACGGGGCGTGGGCACGGGCGGGATGATCGCGCCCGTGCCCACGTTCCGCGTCAGTCGGCCAGCAGGACCAGCTTGCCCACGGTCCGGCCGGTGTCACCCAGCGCGTGCGCCTCGGCGGCATCGGCCAGGGGGAACGCACCGGCGATCGTCGCGTGCAGCAGGCCCTTGTCGACGAGATCCGCGATCGCCCGCATGCCCGCCTGGTCGGCCTCCACCAGCATCCGCGCCGCCCGTACGCCCAGCCGCGCGGCCTCCTCGTACAGCTCCTCCGGGCCCACCGGCAGGATCGACACCACGATCCCGCCCTCGCGCAGCACCCGCAGTGACTTGAAGGTGTTGTCGTCGCCGATCGTGTCGAGGACCACGTCGACGTCCCGGACGACCTCGGTGAAGTCGGTCTCCCGGTAGTCGATCAGCTCGTCCGCGCCCAGCTTGCGCAGGAAGTCGTGCTTGCCCGCGCTCGCGGTGCCGATCACGTACGCGCCCCGCGCCTTGGCGATCTGCACGGCCACATGTCCGACTCCGCCGGCGGCCGCGTGGATCAGTACGCGCTGGCCAGGCCGTACATCGGCCGTCTCGACGAGTGCCTGCCAGGCGGTGAGCGAGACCAGCGGCAGGGCGCCGGCCTCCGCGTGGTCGATGCCGGCCGGCTTGCGCACGAAGGAACGCGCGGGAGCGGTCACGTACTCGGCGTGCGAGCCGTGCCCGAACGGGTACGGCAGCATGCCGAAGACCTCGTCGCCCGGCGCGTGGACGGTGACGCCGATACCGACGGCCTCCACCACGCCGGACACGTCCCAGCCCAGGACGAAGGGCGGCTCGCCCAGGAACAGGCCCGTCGCCCGGTGCTTCCAGTCGGTCGGGTTGAGCCCGGCCGCCCGCACCCGCACCAGCACCTCGCTGGGCCCGGGAACCGGTCGCTCCACTTCTACTTCCTTGAGGACCTCGGGTCCGCCGAGAACGTCCTGACTGATCGCGCGCATCGTGTTCTTGTCACTCATGGCTCCCAGCCTGCCGGGGCCGGACGCTCCGTGAAATGGCACGATTGCCAATCTCCGATAGGATCGTGCCATGCGGCATGTGGAGAGAGTGGTCGTCCTGGCGCTCGACGGCGTCTACCCCTTCGAGCTCGGCATCCCCAGCCGGATCCTCGGTGCGGCAGACGGCCGGTACGAGGTGCTGACCTGCACGGTCGACGGACAGCCGGTGCGCAGCAACGCGGACTTCTCGATCACCGTCGAGCACGGCCCCGAGGTGCTGCGCACGGCGGACACGGTGGTGATCCCGGCCATCACGCCCTCGAGCGTCACCGCGGAGCTGCCCGCCGAGGTCGCCGCGGCGCTCGCGCTCATCCGGCCGGGCACCCGTCTCGTCTCCATCTGCACCGGCGCGTTCGTGCTGGCGGCGGCCGGGCTCCTGGAAGGCCGGCGGGCGACCACGCACTGGCAGCTCGCCGACGAGTTCCGCCGCACGTATCCCGGGGTGGACCTGGATCCGGACGTCCTCTTCGTGGACGACGGCACGGTCCTCACGTCCGCCGGTGCCGCCTCCGGGGTCGACATCTGCCTGCACATCCTGCGCAAGGACCACGGCAGCGAGCTGGCCAACAGCGTGGCCCGGCGCTGTGTGGTGCCGCCCTGGCGCGACGGCGGTCAGGCCCAGTACATCGAGCAGCCCGTTCCCGACCCCGTGGCGACCAGCACGGCCGCGACCCGTGTGTGGGCACTGGCCCGCCTGGGTGATCCGCTGTCCCTGGCCGACCTCGCCGGTCACGCCCGGATGAGCCTGCGCACCTTCGCCCGGCGTTTCCAGGACGAGGTGGGCCTCAGTCCCGGCCGCTGGCTGATCCAGCAGCGTGTCACCCGGGCCCGCCATCTGCTGGAGGCCAGCGACCTCTCGGTCGACCAGATCGCCGGCGAGGTCGGCTTCGCGACCGGCACCTCCCTGCGTCAGCACCTGCACGCGGCGATCGGTGTCTCGCCGCAGGCCTATCGACGTACCTTCCACGCGGCCCGTTGACCTGACCGCCGAACGGCCCTTCGCCGTACGAGCCACGCGCGCGGCTCGTACGACGAAGGGCCGTTCGGCGTGTCCTGACGCGATTTCCTGCCGATGTTCCCTCTTCGCGTCCGAGTCGACGCCCTCCTCGTCGGTGAGCCGCCCGTGCCGGCCCAGTCATGTGTGGAGCCACGCGGCACGGTCCGGCGATTCCGGATGATGCGCATCACGCTCCCTGGGTGACGCGCGTCATGCGCCCCTCTCCCGGGGCGGACCCTTCCGCGATCTTCGGTTGACTTTCACGGCGACAGGCGTCATTTTGATTTCTGGATGTTAAGCATCATCCACAATGGAGTGGAAATCCTCGTCGCCCAACGCATGCGCCGCCCTGGAGACAGGTCTGCCGGCTGCCCTCCTCGAGGGCGAGGCCCGTACGGACCGCGGGGGTGTCGCGCACCGCCGGCCGCGGCGGAGCGCCTCTTCGGCGGGCAGCCGCGGTCCGCCTGTCAGCGATCGCGTCTCCGCCTGTCACAGCAGTGAATCCCGCACATGAGGACCAACCCCATGACCAGTGCAGCCACCCGCCCGGACGTGAAGCGGGGGACCATCCCCGTCTTCGCCACGGCGACCGCCATCACCGTTTCCAACATCTACTTCACCCAGCCGCTCCTCGACGAGATCGCCCGGGGCTTCCACACATCGCCCTCGACCGCCGCGCTGGTGGCCACGACCGGGCAGATCGGCTACGCGCTGGGCATCATCGCCATCGTGCCGCTCGCGGACGGCGTGCGGCTTCGCCGCCTGTCGACCCTGCTGCTGGCCGTCACCGCCGCGGCCCTCCTCGCGGGCGCCGCCGCCCCGTCGATCGCCCTGCTGAGCATGGCCACCCTCGTACTCTCCGCCAGCACCGTCCTCCCGCAGGTCATCATGCCGACCATCGTCTCCATGGCGACTCCGGGCCATGCGGGCCGGGTCCTCGGGGCGGTGGGGACCGGCCTGACGATGGGAGCCCTGCTCTCGCGCACAGCGGCCGGCCTCATCGCCGAGGCCACCGGGACCTGGCGGGCCGGCTTCGCCGTCGCCGCCGTGGCCACCAGCGCCTTGCTCCTGATCCTCCCGCGCTACATGCCCGCCGAGCCGCCGGCCCCGGCCGGACCACGGCAGAGCTATCTCCGCCTGCTGGCCTCGCTTCCCGGGCTGGTCACCGAGCACGCGCCGCTGCGGCTTTCGGCCGCGTTGGGAGCGACGGTCTTCGCGGCCTTCTCCGCCTTCTGGTCGTCACTCGCCTTCCACCTCACCGAGGCCCCGATCGCGCTGGGACCCGCGGCGATCGGCCTCTTCGGCCTGTTCAGCGTCCCCGGAGCGCTGGCCGCCCGCTACTCGGGGCGGCTCACCGACCGTTGGGGCGCTCGAAGAGTCAACGCCCTGGCGCTCACGTCGACGCTGCTCGCCTTCGCCCTGTTCGGGTTCGCCGGCCAGTCGCTGGTCGCCCTCGCCGTCGGCTGCAACCTGCTCGGCTACGGGACCACCAGCGGCCAGATCGCCAACCAGGCGCGCATCTTCGGCGCGCGGCCCGCGATCAGGGCCCGCCTCAACACCGTCTACATCTTCGCGGTGTTCGCGGGAGGCGCCCTCGGATCCGCCGTCGCCGGGGTGATGTTCTCCGCTTTCGGGTGGGGCGGCGTGGTGGGCAGCGGACTGGGCTTCGTCCTGCTCGCCGGAATCGTCCTCGTCCGGCACGCCCTGCACGTCCGTCGAGACGCCGACGGTACGGCCGTGGTCGCCGGTGCCGTACCGGAGGAGGACATCCGCAACCAGCGGGTTGTCAGGGCGAGTTGGGAATGAATCCGCGGTGGCCGCACGTTGACCACCGCCGACCGACTCTCCTCCCCAGGGAAGAAGGCAGGCCCGTGACGTACGCGCCGACCACCATGCGCGCTCTCCAGCTCTCCGCCCCCGGCCCCGTGGACAATCTGCGTCTGATCACACTCCCGCTCCCGCCCCGTCGGGACGGCTGGGTACGCATCCGCGTCGAGGCGTTCGGCCTCAACCGCTCGGAGCTGAAGCTTCGACTGGGTCTGAGCGTGGGCGTCGGCTTTCCCCGGGTGCCGGGTATCGAGGCCGTCGGCACCGTCGACGCGGCTCCGGCCGGCAGCGGGCTGACCGTGGGGCAGAAGGTCGTCGCGATGATGGGCGACATGGGGCGCACCTATGACGGCGGCTACGCCGAATACACGTCCGTGCCGCTGTCCCAGGTCATCCCCGTCGACACCGACCTGCGATGGGAGTCGCTGGGCGCCCTGCCGGAGATGGTGCAGACCGCGTACGGCTCACTCACGGTCGGTCTGGACCTGCGGCCCGGTCAGTCCGTGCTGATCCGCGGCGGCACCTCCTCGGTGGGCCTGGCGGCCGCCGCGCTGGCCGCCTGGCGCGGCGCCACGGTGCTGGCCACCACCCGGCGGCCCGGCCGCCTGGCCTCGCTGAAGCGGCACGGTGTCGACCACCCGCTGCTCGACACCGGCGAGGTCGCGCCCGCGGTGCGCGAACTGTATCCGGACGGCGTCGACGCCGCCCTCGATCTCGTCGGCACTCCGACCCTGCCCGACACCCTGCGCGCGGTGCGCGTGCACGGCACGGCCTGCTTCGGCGGCAGCCTCTCCAACCAGTGGACGGTGCGCGACTTCTCCCCGAACGAGTACCTGCCGAGGGGGGTGCGCCTGGCGGGTTACTTCGGCGACGCCGCCGACCTGCCCCGGGAAGCCTTCCAGGAGATCCTCGACGCGGTCGCGGCGGGCCGGCTGGCCTTCCCCGTGGACCGCGTCTACGACGGCCTGGAGCAGGTGCCGCGGGCCCACGACGACATGGAGCACGACCGCGCCACCGGCAAACTCGTCGTCCGGGTCCGGCACGAGCGTCCCTCTCCCCACCTCTGACGACCCGGACCGGAGCTCCCTTTCCACGGCCGCCGGGGCGTCCACCGGTCCCGGATCCTGCTCCACGGTGAGGTGGCGTCGTCCATGTACGGGGGGCGTCTCCGGCTTGGGGAGCCAGTCCACCGCGAGAGTGGCAGCGGCGAGGTGGTGGTGGACGTCGCGGTCAGGATTCCGTGGGCCGAGCGGCCAGGATTCCGCTGAGCAGACCCGTGGACTGGCCCACCTCGACGAGGTAGCCGTCCGGGTCGCGCAGGTAGCAGCGGAGTTCCGACGCCCGGTCGAGGGGCTCGGTCAGGAAGCGCGCGCCGTGCGCGACGGCGTGCGCGTGGAAGGCCGGCATGTCGGCCACGCGCACGTTCAGGAATCCGGACACCCGCTCGGTGCTCCGCGGCACTTCCAGCGTGACGTCCGGCTTGTCCGGGGTGGGGCCGCCGCCGGGGTTCATGATGATCCAGCTGTTCGCCACCTTGACGATCGCCGGGTTCTCCTCCATCACGACCTCACCGCCGAAGACATCGGCGTAGAAACGTCGCGAGACCGCGACGTCGCTCACCGTCAGGAAGTGGGTGAGGAGAAGACCGTGCTCAGGTACGGGGAGGTCACCGTGAGAGGTCATCGGTTCCCCACCTCCAGGCAGGGGGGCGGCTTCCCCGCGCCTTTCAGCCGCTCCTCCGCCCCCGTGTGACCGCAGCTCTCGCGGGCGTTCTGAATCCCTTTCGGACACCGTGTCGCACCTTCCCGTAGGTCCACCACGTCACAGGGCGGGCGCGCCACCTTCATCGGTGGAGTCGCACGTCCGGTCCTGTGACCGTCGTACGCGATGACCGGGTAGGCCGTGGATCTGTGACGACCGGACATCGGGGCCCGCTCGGCGGCCCGGCCGAGCAGGCCCCGGCGGCAACCGGCCGAGTCCTACGGCGTGATGGGCCGCGGCAGACGTGTGCCGTCGACGTACAGGTCGACGTGTTCGTTGTAGAACGCCGTCATGCCCGCGACGCGGCTGGCCTGGATCGTGGGGAAGTCGTACATCCAGGCGATGTCGTCATGGGTGGCGACGTCGCCGTCGAACGACCAGTAACTGCTGGTGGTTCCCTTGTACGGGCAGTGGGTCACGGTGTCGGAACGGCGCAGCAGGGTCCAGTCGACATGCTCGCGGTCGAGGTAGTACCGGGTCGGCAGGCCGGTCTCGAACAGCTTCACACAGTTCGGCGCGTCCGCCAGCACGACGCCGTCCAGCTCCACGCGGACACCGCTGGACGAGCGCAGGGCGTCCATCCGGGAGTAGGGACTGCGCGGGTGGACGAAGACCGGCTCGTCCTCCTCGAACCAGGAGTCCAGCGCCTTCCATTCGAAACGGACGGTGCCGCGCAGGGGCCGCGGAGCGTCCTCGCCCCAGACCCACGCCGCGCCCGCGCGGACCTCGGACCCGATACGCAGCGAGTGGCGTCGCGCGGGCCCGGCGCCCAGCACTTCGACGTGGTCGTCGTCCGTCAGCACACCCTCGGCCATGTCCTCGACCGGGATGCTGAACTGGGGATAGGCAGGCCACTCCCACACGTACAGTGCACGCCGGGTGTCGAAGACGGTGCGGCCACCGATCAGCCCGCGGATGCGCCGCGGTACGGGCTCCACGTGTCCGATCGGGGCGAGCGGGCGAGGGTAGGACACGCTTTCTTCAGCCATCGGCTTTCTCCTCGGGTCAGTTGATACGGGGTACGCCCTCGGCGCGGGGTGTCACCGGTCTCCGCCGGCACGGACGCGGGTGTGCGTCGCAGCCCTGGCGGACGCGGCCGTCCACGGCGTGGTGACGGGTCGCCCCCGAGGCGAAGGCCGCCGCCGCATCCGCCGTGCGGCGCGGAAGCGGCCTTCGTGGGAGGCAGGGGCCTGGCGGTGGGCCATTGCGGGGCGGGACTACTGCTGCTGGGCGACCCAGTCGGCGAAACGCACCTTGCCGATACGGACGTCGGGGCCGGGGAGCAGGGTGGTCTCCCGCAGCTGGGCACCGAAGTAGGGAGCCCTGGGATCCGCGACGACCGTACGGGGGTCGTTCTTGGCGGCGAGGCCCTTGCCGATCAGCTCGTCCAGCTGGAACGTGTCGGGACCGGCCACCTCGACCACGCCGTTGACCGGTGTGCCGACGGCGGTGGCGCCCACGGTGGCGGCGACGTCGTCGGAGTGGACGGGCCGGATTCCGACCGGGGCGAGATGCACGGTGTCGCCCCGGGTGCCCGCCTCCGCGATGCCCTTCATGAACTCGAAGAACTGCGTGGCGTGAACGATGGAGTAGGGAATCCCGGACTCCTCGATCAGCTCCTCCTGCACCTGCTTGGCACGGAAGTAGCCGCTCTCCTGCAGGCGTTCGGTACCGACCACGGACAGCGCGACATGGTGGGTCACGCCGGCCTCCCGCTCGGCCTTCAGGAGGTTGGTGGTGGAGGTACGGAAGAACTCCATGACGTCGTCGTCCGCGAACGAGGGGGAGTTGGAGACGTCCACCACCACCTGGGCGCCGCGCAGGACTTCGGCCACGCCCTCACCCGTCAGTGTGTTCACACCGCTGTTGGGAGAGGCCGGCACCGTCTCGTGGCCGTGTTCGGCGAGTCTGCCCACCAGCTTCGATCCGATGAGTCCGGTTCCGCCGATGACTACAACCTTCATGATGGGGTCCTCTCGGATAGGTGCCCCTGTGCGGCGCGCCGCAACCGGCGACGCGGTTCCCCCGGACACGGGGTCGTTCGCACAGGTCGGCAGTGTCTGTACGAACAGAGACAGGGCAACGGCGGTCCGTGTGGCACCGCACTCGCAGCGCTCGCTCGGTGGAGTGGGGCCGGCACGCCGCGGCGCCGCGTCACGCGCTCGACCACACGGACCCGGACACCACCGGGCCCCGACCCATGTCACAGATGCGCGACTCACCCGGACATCACGAGGAGACGGTCATGGCGACCGGACGCGGGGCCTCACGGCCGGCGGACGGTGTGCCGCCCATGGCCATGTGGATGATCTACGGAAGGCGCGGCACGATGTCGGACAAGGACTCAGCGCACGACCACGGACACGGCGGGCACGGACACGGGAACGGCGGGCACGGACACAGGAACGGTGAGGACGGGCCGAGTTGGACGCGGGCCGCGAAGATGCTGCAGGACGCGTCACCGATCACCGTCCCCGAGGGAGCCTCGGCGATGACGATCCACGTGGAATGGGAGCCCGGCGACCCGGGAACCCCTCCGCACCGCCACTCGGGCCCGGCGTTCGGGTACGTCGTGGAGGGGGCGGTCCGCTTCGAGCTCGAAGGTGAGCCGGAGCGCGTGATCGAGGCCGGCGGTACGTTCTGGGAGCCAGGCGGCGACGTCGTCCACTACCAGGACGGCAACGCGCTGGCCGACGCCCGCACCCGCTTCGTGGTGACCATGCTGTGCGCGCCCGGCAGGCCCATGCTCGACCTGGTCGACGAGGCGGAACTCGCCCGGCGTGCCCATCTGCGCGCCCCGCGCCCCACCGCCTGACCCCGTGCCCTCCTGACACGGACCGAGGGACCCGTCCGCTCGTGGGAGGGCGCGGCGGAGATGCCTTCACGAGGGCATCACTTGTCGAGTGATGCCACGTAGGGGTGTAGTTTGTCGGGGTTCATGACCCACATGATGCGTTCGATGCCGTGTTCCGACGCGTCCACGGTGAGCAGGACCATCGGGTTTCCGTGGGACGAGACGAGGACGGCCGGGCCGCCGTTGCTCTCGACCCAGCGGATGTCGGTCTGGGGCCAGAAGCGCGGTGCGAAGGCGACGAGGTATTTGGACACGTGGGGACGGCCGACGACCGGGATCTTCGATGCGCCGCGGATGCCTCCGCCGTCGGTGTAGCTGACCACGTCGGCGCTGAGGACGTCCTCGAGTGCCGACAGGCTGCCTGTCTGGGCCGCGACGAGGAAGACCTCCAGGAGTCTGCGGTGGGCGTCGGGGCTGGCGGGTTCCCTGCGCTCCGCCGAGAGGTGTTTGCGGGCGCGGCTCACGAGCTGGCGTGTATTGGGTTCGCTGGTCTCGAGGATGTCCGCGATTTGTGCGTAGGGGTAGTCGAAGGCTTCCCGCAGGACGTAGGCGGCCCGTTCGACGGGGTTGAGCTTCTCCAGGAGGAAGAGGACGGCCATGTCGAGTGCCTCGGCCCGTTCCGCGCCCAGTTGGGGGTCGACGCTGGTGTCGACGGGTTCCGGGAGCCAGGGTCCGATGTAGGTCTCACGCCGTACCCGGGCGGACTGGGCGAGGTTGATGGCGAGGCGGGCGGTGATCGTGGCCAGGAACGCGGCGGGTTCGCGGATGTCGGTGCGGTCGGTGTTCTGCCACCGCAGCCAGGCTTCCTGGACGATGTCCTCGGCTTCCACGGCGCTGCCGAGCACGCGGTACGCGATGCCGAAGAGCTGGGGACGGGCCGCGACGAAATCCCTCGTTGCCCGGTCGAGGGCGTCTGCGTCATCCCCGGCGGACATGGATCTCCCTCAGTCAGTTCGCGGCTGCCACGACGCAAATGTTCTCACGGATAAAAGATGTCCGAGTAAGGGGGGTGGGCTCTTCCGGTCCGCGGCGCTCACCGGAGCCGGCGCCGCCCCATGGCGGGGGGAGTCGGGTCCGTCCCGTGCCGTCCGCGTCGGCCGGGCGGCACGGGACGCATCTCGCGGCGAGCGGCGTCAGTCGAAGAGGGCTACGAGTCCGTTCACCCAGATCGCGAGGAACGCGAGGACCGCCACCAGGCATCCGGCCCCTGCCAGGAATCCGGCGAAGCCACTTCGCCCGCTGTCCGCCTTCGAGCCGGACGGCACCGTGTCCCAGTCGACAGGGCGTCCCATGTCGTCGGAGCAGGCCGCCCGCACCGCCGCCAGTTGCTCCATCGCAAACGTCGATCGGGCAAGCGACTCGGGGCCGCGCCAGGCGAGAGCGCGCATCCGCTGCGGAGCCGTGCGGTGTCTCGCCTCGAAGGCGGAGGTCTCAGCGGCGTCCCGGTCCTGCTCGAGATACATCCAGCGGCCCGCTTCCGCGGGGTCCCCGTACAGGCGGTACACCTCGGCCAGACGGCGGCGAAGCTTCAGGTCGTGCGGAAACGACGACACCAGCCCGCGCAGGCGCTGGCGCGCTACCGGAACCCGGCCGGCGGCGAGGTCCGCGTCGACCTGGGCAAGGGTGTCTCTCAGAGGCATACGCGCATGATCGTGTACCACGCCGACCGCCGGCGACCTGTTTTCCCCGCTCAGCACCTGCCCGCGCGCCCCCGTCGGTCACATCGCGTGGCCACGGGCTTCGTACGGGTGAGGGGCCCGGCCCGACGGCGTGCCGCCGGGCCGGGCCCCTCAAGGAGCGGGCGGGGGCGGTCAGTTCGCGCCGTCCTCCCAGTGGTGGACGGCGGTGGTGGCGGTGACGTCGTCGGCGTAGACGAGTGCCACGCGGTGGTTGTACTGGATGGTGTACATCTTCTTGGCGCCGATGACGACCGCTCCGGAGGTGAAGTAGTCGTCGGTGGCGGCCGGGGGCCGGGTGGCGACGTAGGCCTGGCCTGCCGGGACGGTGTACATGCTGAGGGGTGCCTGGGTGGAGGCGCCGAGGCCGGCGGGGTATTCCGACTTGTCGGGGTAGCTGGAGCCGTAGACGGCCGCCGGGGTGGCGCCCGCGGCCTTGATGATCTTCACGCCGTAGGCGCACTTGGTGTTCTGGCCGCCGGGGTTGTGGAACCACACCTCCGCGCCGCCGTACCAGATCGCGGTCCAGTCGCCCTGGACGTCGGCGACGACGAACTGCTGGCCGGTCTGTGCGGTGCTGCCCCAGTCGTTGATCCGGTCGGTGCCCGCGCCGGTGGGGTGGATGGCCTGGTCACCGAAGAGCGGGGCGGTGGCGTCGGGGGCGGTGCGCAGGTACACGAAGTTCGACGCCTGCTGTTTGTCGGTGCAGGCCGGGGTGGAACCGGTGGGGTCGTCGGCGGGGCAGACGTTGACGCTCTGCACGTTGTCGGCGAAGGACGGGTCGATGGTCACGACCGAGCCGACGGAGGGGACGGCGTGCACGCCGCTGAGGGGATGGCCGAGCAGGCGCATGAAGTGGTCCCAGTCCCAGCCGTTGCCCGGGTCCCAGTGCATGCCGGAGACCAGGGAGGAGTTGGGTCCGGCAACGTTGTCGTGCCCGATGATGTGCTGACGGTCCAGGGGTATCTGGAACCGGCCGGCGAGGTACTTGACGAGGTCGGCGGTGGCCTCGTACTGGGCCTCGGTGTACCAGGTGGCGCCCTCGGCCGCGTAGCCCTCGTGCTCGATGCCGATGGAGTGCAGGTTCGTGGAGTAGTTCCCGGCCTGGAAGGCGATGTCCTTGGTGGGCACCATCTGGGTCACCGCACCGTCCGAGGACCGCATCACGTAGTGCGTGGAGGCGGCGTTCTTCGGGTCGGCGAGGGTGTTGATCCCGGCCTGGTAGGTGGACTCCAGGTCGTGGATGACGATGGTGTCGATCCTGATGCCGTTGGCGGGCCGGTTGGAGACCTGGCCGCCGGCCGCGGAGCCGGGCACGAACGTGCAGTCCACGGTCGGCGGGCACTCGGTGTCGGCGGTGGCCACGGTCTTCAGGTGCAGCCGGTCCACCTGCGCGTCCTCGGGACGCACCTGCGGGGTGGCGGCCAGCCGGAGCCGCCGGCCGTTCTCCGTGACACCGGCCGCGCCGTCGCGGATGGTGTCGAAGACCCGGTCGGCGAAGCGAACCGCCGCCTGCTTCTGCGTCGACTGGCTGTAGCGGGCCACGGCCCCGTACCACTGGGAGGCGTCCGACGGCGTGCTGCCGGTCAACTTCGCCTGGTAGGAGGCGAGAAGTGCCGCGCCGCCGCGGATGTTCGCGGCCGGATCCTTGCGCAGCGTCTCCGCGGACAGGCCGGTCAGCTTCGCGGCGGCCTGCAGGGTGTGCAGGGCCGGCTGTGCGGCGAGCGCGGCGAGGTCGTCGCGTCCGGCGGCGCCGGCGTCGCCGCCGGCCATCATGGCGGGGGTGACGTCGGTGAGGTGCATGGGCCCGAAGCCGCCGTCGGCGCTGGGCAGTTCGCCGTGCGACCGCCACCCCGACTCCTGGTAGGCCACGCCGAGAAGGACGTTGAGGGGGATGTGGTACTGCGCGGCGGCGGACGCGAAGTCCTGCTGCCGGGAGGCGTCGGCCGCGTCGCCGGTGGTGTCGGCCAGCGCGGTGAACGGCAGGGTGGCCAGGCCGCCCGCGGCCAGTGCGCTGACGGCGATCACGGTCGAGAGCCGCAGCCGCTTCTTCCTCTGATGCAAGATGCTGTTCCTTACGGAAAATCGAGATGAGTGGTCGTCAAGTAGGCCACGACCAGGCGATCGAGCAGGAGGACAGATGTCGCCGACTCGATGCGCCGACAACTCTATGACCGGCGGACTGGGCCGGTTGTGACATCTGCGGTAGTCGATCCGGAGGTTCAGGACGTGCTGTGAATGGTCGTCGGTTCCACGTCCGGCGGTCGGACGTGCGGGTCCGGCCCGATCCGTGATGCGGGTGGTGCCGCGACGCCGTCCGCGCGGCAGGCGTCCGGGCTTCGAGAGCGGCGTCGGCCTGCTCGCCGACGGCTGGGGGACCGGGTGATGCCGCTCGGCGCTCGACCACACCGACTGGGAAGGGTTCGAGATCCCGCGCCGCCACCAGGGGTTCGCTGTCCGGGCAGTCCCCGTCGCGCGGTTCAACGCGCCACCCATTGATGTGACGGCTGTCACAAATCAGCGTGCCGTCCAGTCATTCAGGTATACGCAGAAAATCGAGTCAGCCCGATGTGCAACCGCAACTTGGACTGAACGCCGTGACACCCCCGGTGCCGCGAGAACCCCAGGACGGGAGGCGAGACGCCATGTTGATCGAGGCCGACACATGCATCTGTCGAGGTGCGTATGTGACTGTTTCCTCCGCATCGGAGCATCCACGGGATGTCGGTGGCTCCCTCTCCGACGCCGGGTGCTCCGTCGACGGCCGGGCCGCCGAGGAGTGGCCCCCGCCGCCTCCCCCCGAGATGTGGCTGGTAGGTCTTGAGACACGCACCACGGATGGTCCGCCTGTCTGGCGGTACTACGTCGTGGATCACGCCCGCAGTTCCTGCCAGGCGTCCCGGGCGGCACTTCAGCGCGCCGACAGCGCTCCGGAGAGGGCTGCCTGGGGACGGCCCGGTGAGACCGGTCGGATCGAGCGTGTCGAAGTCCAGCGGATACTGCAGGACGTACTGGGGAACGTCACGCTCGCACGCCGCTCCTGAATTCCCCGACTCCCCGACTCCCCGGCGAGAGCCTTCTCCGCGAGGACGTGCTGTCGGGGGTGGGAGGGGGCCCGGAATCCGCGTAGGGCCCTGAGCCCGGCGGTGCTCGGGGCATCCGGATGGCCCGATCCGTGGCCCCGATGTCCTGGACGCACCGGGCGGGCGCCGAGGCCGCCCCGCATGATGGACGAGAGCCGGTCGGAGAGGTCTTCCTCGAAGGGCCCGAAGCGTCCGAAGCGGCCGGCTCGGTCTCGCGGACGGCGTACGCCGGTCCTCCCCCGCACGGCAGCGCGCGGAGGAGGGAGCGGGGGAAGGCGGATGGCGGAGGCGGGATCCGTGCGGCACGCGGTCGGGGGAGTTCCCTGGCACGCACGGCAAGCGCGTGGTCGGACGGGGAACGAATCGCTGGTCCTCGGAACGGCCCGGGTCCGGAACGGCGCGCGGATCAGGAGGAATCCGTGGTGGTGGACGATTCCAGGCACCGGGACGGGACGCCGAAGTCGGGGAATGCCGCTCGTCCCGCGGTCCTGGGCACGCCGGCCGGGCGCGTGGTGCGGAAGCGGTCCCGGTAGATGCCGGGGCTCACCCCGAGTTGACTGCGGAAGGTCCGCCGCATGGTTTCCTCCGTGCGGAATCCGCTGCGTCGCGCGACGGTGTCGAGCGGTTCGTCGCCGCCTTCGAGGAGCGCTTGGGCCGCTTCCAGACGGATGCGTTTCACGTACTCGCCGGCCGTGGTGCCGATCTCCGTACGGAACAGCCGGGTCAGGTGCCGCGAGCTCAAGGCCGCTCTGTCCGCCAGCGCCCGCAGGCTGTGGTCACCCTGAGGGTCGGCGGCCACACGGTCCAGGACGTCACGCAACGGCGAGTTCTCGGGGCGAGGGGATTGCTGACGCACGCTGAACTGGGACTGTCCGCCGGGCCGGGCCATGAAGACCACCAGGTACTTGGCGACCGCGCGGGCGACGTCCGGACCCAGGTCGGACTCGACGAGCGACAGCGTCAGATCGATGCCGGCGGTGATCCCGGCAGAGGTGATGAACCTGCCGTCCCTGACGAAGATCGCCTCGGAGTCCACCTGGACGTGCGGGTAGCGGGCGGCGAGGTCCGCCGCGAGCTTCCAGTGGGTGGCGGCCCGGCGCCCGTCCAGGAGCCCGGTTTCGGCCAGGGGGAACGTGCCGGCGCAGACGGCCGCGACCGTGGCGTCGCCGGACCTGTCGGCGAGCCGGGTGATGCCCTCGACGAGCGGTGTGTCGGCGACCGCGTTCCACCACTGGGGACCTCCGGGGACGACCAGCGTGTCGAAGCCGGAATCGAAGTCGCCGAGCGCCATGTCCGGTACGAGCCGGAGCCCGGCGGTGGTGCGCACCGGCTGCCCGTCGGGGGAGACGGTGGTCAGCCGGTAGTCGCCGCCGTACTCGTTGGCCGCCGCGTACACGTCCAAGGGCCCGGTGACGTCGAGCGACTGCACACCGTCGAACATCAGGACAACGACGCGATGGCGCGCCGCGTGCCGGGCGGCCCCCGTGGACCGATCATCGGACGGCTGGGCGGGAACCGTGTGTCCATTCCTCATGTGTCTCTCCGTCGTCGCGGGTGTGGGCAGGGCCCGCGGTGAGCGGGGAGCGGGGTCGCCACGGTCGTCCGCACGTGCCTGGGCCGGTGTTCCGGCTCCTTCCGGTTCACGTACCGGGGGCGTCGTGGAGCCGGGGGCTCGCTGGAGGGCGATCATGGCGGCGTCGTCGCCCAAGGGACCGCCGGTGTGCTCGGAGAGGTCGCCTTGGACGTACCGGAGGAGTTGCTCCGGGCCGGCGCCGCCCCAGGAGGCGACCCGCTCCCTCAGGGGGTAGAAGGTGCCTGCCCCGTCGCGGGCCTCGGTGATGCCGTCGGTGTACAGCATCAGGACGTCCTCGGCGGCGAAAGGGAAGGTGTCCTGGTGGTGGTCGCGAGCGGAGAAGCTCCCCAGGCCCAGGGGCGGGCTGCATCGCTGAGGCTTGAGGAGGGTGGTGCGGCCCCCGCCCGAGAGCAGGGGCGCGGGATGGCCGCAGCTGACCGCGTGGACCACCCGGTGGTCGTCGGGGATCTCCAGCAGCAGAGCGGTGACGAAGCGCTCGCCGGCCTCGTGGTCGTTTTCGATGGCCTCGTCCAGGTGGCTGCGGATACTGGCCTCGAGGTGGGCGGCCACTTCGGGGAGGGTGGGGTAGCAGCGGGCGGCTTCCCGGAACGCGCCGAGCGCGGCCGCCACCTCGTGGATGCCCTGGAGCCCCTTGCCGCGGACGTCGCCGATCAGGACGCGCGTGGCACCGGGGATGCGGACGGCCCCGTACAGGTCGCTGCCGACCATGGCATGCGCGTCGGACGCCTGATAGGTGGCCGCGATACGCAGCGGGCCGAGCTGATCGGGAAGGGGGCGCAGAACGACCCCTTGAGCGATCTCCGAGACGGCGCGCAGGGCGTTCACCTCCACGCGGTGACGCTGTCGCAGGGCGCAGAAGACGATGACGACCGCGCAGACGGCGAGCATGGTCACGGACTGCGAGGCGGTGGCGAACAGCAGCCGAGGGCAGCCGAGGCCGAGGCCGATTCTCACCGCGCCCGACACGAGGACGACTCCTGAGGTGAGCGTGGGGCCGGCGAACGTCGCTGCCGCCGCCGAGACCGCGGCGAACAGGGTCGCCCAGCCCATGGCGGGGACGTACGCCCCGTCGAGCACGATGACGCCCACCAGGACCAGGAGTACGGCGACCAGCCGCAGACGCGGCCGCGGGGAGCCGTGGGGGACGCCGGCCCGGCCTGCGCCGGGGACGGTGGCCCGCCGGAAGGCCGCGGAGGGGTGGGGGAGAGTCGGAGAAGTGATCACGCACTGTTCCTAACGGAGTCGGGGACCACTGCCCGGCATGTCGAGCGCGCGGGGCGGTCGACGGGCAGTCTCTGCGGATCCCGTGCGAGGTCCCCGGGCGTGGGAACGGCGTTCCTGCCGGGAGAAGCGGGCTCCGCTCGCGAACCGATCAGAGGAAGCGCCGCACATCGCCGCCATGTGGTGTCCGTGTGCGCTCCGAGCAGGTCACAGTCGCGGCCTTTCCAGGTATGACCGCTTATGCTCCTAATTCGTGACATCGGTGACGGGTCGATCGGATGAGGTCCGGCGACTCGGGGCCCGTCGACCGCTCCCTCGGCAGCCCCCCGGGGGTGGCCGCTGGCGCGAGCCGGGACATCGCGATCTCCGGGTCCCCACTGTCATGTGCTTGCACGGCGTCCAGTGGGGTGGGAGCCCGTGGGCCGGGGTGTCACCGGCTCATGTGCAGGGTCACCAGCAACTGCCACACCTGGTGGGCGACTTCCTCCGGGGTGCCCTCCAGCAGACCGTGCAGCCAGTCCGCGAGCACCCCCGCGAAGGTGGCGGCGACCGCGGAGGCGACGAGGGCGGCGTCCGGGGCGCCCGCGAGAGTCCGCTCGGTCAGGCTGCGGGCGCGCAGATCCCGGTGCAGGACGTGGCCGAGCGGGCCGCCGCCGCCGGGACTCAGGAGGGCCCGGTAGAGGCCGGCGTGCGGTGCGAGGCCGGTGAAGAACGACCGGAGCGCGGGCGGCGCCGACACCGGGTCGGGCCGCCCGCGCCACGCGTGCAGCGCGTCCACGGCCTCTCGTACGACATCGGCGCAGGCGTCCACCGCGAGCGCCTCCAGGTCGGCGTAGTGCACGTAGAACGTGGCCCGGCCGACCCCGGCGCGCCGCACCAGCGTGGCGACGCCGACCTCCTCCAGCGGGCGCTCCGCGCACTCCGCGAGGAGAGCCTGCCGCAGCCTCTCCCGGGTGCGGGCCGCCCGGGGATCCTCCGTCGTCACCGGGCGACGAGGACGGCGGCCAGGGCGAGCGCGCCGGGCAGCGCCTGCGCGAAGAGGATGCGCCGGTTCGCCGTGACCGCTCCGTACACCCCGGCGACCACGACGCACACGAGGAAGAAGACCTGCACGCGGAAGCCGGTCGGATCGGCGGCGAGCAGCCCCCACACCAGGCCCGCGGCGAGGAAGCCGTTGTAGAGCCCCTGGTTGGCGGCCATCGGCGCGGTCGCCCGGGCCATCTCCGGATCGAAGCCGTGCAGCCCCCGCCCCGGCTTTTTCTCCCACAGGAACATCTCCATCACCAGGATGTACGCGTGCAGCGCGGCCACCAGGCCCACCAGTACGTTCGCGACCGTCTCCATCGTCAGCATGCTCCCTCGTACGAACGGAATTCCTGGACAGGTGTCCACTATAACTGGACACCTGTCCAGGAAGTCTGGGGGTACCCCTGGTTGCCCCGTGCGCCCCCTGGGTAGAGCGATGCAGCGGTTTCCTTTGCCGGAGGGGGAGTTCACGTGTCGGGCAGCCTCGCGCCAGGGGGATGGAGCGGGAGTGAGCGGGGAATGTGGGCCGCCTTCCGGAGGGGCGAGTGGTACGCGGACGGGGGAGAGGTACGGGCCGCGGTCGTCCGCAGGCTGCTGCTCGCGCCGCCGCCGGCGGAACCGGGCCACCTGCCCCGGCTGCGGATCAGGGACGTACGGATCACCGGACGGCTCGACCTCGCCGAGGCCGTCGTCGCCGGGACCCTGCGGCTGCGCAACTGCCGTTTCGAGCAGGTCCCGTGTCTCGACGGCGCGGCACTGGGCGCCCTCGAACTGCGCGACTGCGTGCTGCCCGGACTCTCCGGGGTGGGCGTCACCATCGGCGGGAAGTGCGAGATCACGGGGTGCCGGGTGGAAGGGCCCACGGATCTCTACGGCGCCTCGATCGGCGGCACCCTGCACCTGGAGAACAGCCGTCTGACCGGGCACGGTGAGCGACGCGGCGAACGCGCCCTGCATCTCCTGTGTGCCACGGTCGGAGGCGACATCCAGGCCGGTTCGGGCTTCGCCGTCGACGGCCGCACCGACCTGCGCGACACCTCCGTACGCGGCAGCGTCGTGCTCACGGGCGCCGAGCTGCGCAACCCGTCGGGCACGGCGCTCAAGGCCAACCGGCTGCACATAGGCGGGAACCTGAACTGCCGCGGCGGGTTCGTCGCCGAGGGCACCGTCGACCTGTGCGACGCCAGGGTGGGCGGCGGTGCGCTCTTCGAGGACGCCTCGCTCCGCGCCGGGCACGGGCCGGCCCTGCGTGCCCACGGCATAGACGTCGGGGCCGAGTTCAACCTCTGTGACGGGTTCACCGCGCTCGGCAGGCTCTCCATGAGCAGCATCACGGTGCGCAGCCGGTTCTGCTTCAAGGACGGCCTCATCGACGCCCCCGCGGGACAGCCGGCCCTCATCAGCCGGCGCTCCACCGCCTCCGAACTCGACCTGCGCTTCCGGGAACCCGTCAAGGGCTGGGTCTCCCTCAGCCACACCCGGGTCACCGTACTGAACGCCACCCCGGAGACCTGGCCCGCAGCAGTGCGCATGGACGGCATGGTCTACGACAGCCTGCTGCCCCAACTGCCCGCCCGGCAGAGGCTTCCGCTGCTCGCCCGGGACCCCGAGGGGTTCACCCCGCAGCCGTACGAACAGCTGGCGGCCACCTACCGGCAGCACGGCCACGACCGTGACGCCCGCACGGTGCTGCTCGCCCAGCAGCGCAGGCTGCGTGGCACACTGCCGTGGCCGGGACGGGTGTGGAGCGGCTTCCAGGATCTCACCGTCGGCTACGGATACCGGCCGATGCGCGCCGTGTGGTGGCTGTGCGCGATCATGCTCAGCGGGATCCTGCTGTTCACGCGCTGGCCGCCGCAGGCGGTCGACCCGGGCAAGCCGCCCCGCTTCCAGGCGGCCATCTACACCTTCGACCTGGTGCTGCCGCTCGTCGACTTCGGGCAGGAGCAGGCGTTCAGCCCACGGGGTGGCCTGCAGTGGGCTGCCGTGGTCCTCGTCTGCCTGGGCTGGCTGCTCGCGACGACGGCCGCCGCGGGCGCCAACCGCGTCCTCCGCAGGAACTGACACACCCCCGAGGCGGGTCCGGGCCGGGGCCGGGGTGACGGGGCAGACCGGCAGGATGCGGTGCGCGCCGGACGCGGCGGGCTCGCGATCGGCTCCCGGACGGCCTCCGCTCGGCTCGCCGGCCCCCGCCCCCGCGGACGTACGATCGCGGACGGCGCTCGGCAGCCCGAACCGTGCGCACCGCCCACCGTGCGCACCGCCCACCGCGACCGCCGTGGCCCGCCGCCGTCAGGCGTCCGGTGCCTCGTGGACGCGCTCACCGCCCACATAGGTCAGCGCGACCCCCGTCGCGCCGATCTCCTCGGGCGGCCCGGCGTACGGGTCGCGGTCCAGCACCACGAGATCGGCCAGCGCTCCCGCGATCACGCTGCCGGTGTCGTCGAGATGGTTGGCGTACGCGGACCCCGCGGTGTACGCCGTGAACGCGGCCGTCAGCCCGAGGCGTTCGGCCGGCAGGAACACCGGCTCCGTCCCGTCCGGGGCCGTCCGGTTGACCGCGACATGGATGCCCTGGAGAGGGTCGGGACTGCTGACCGGCCAGTCGCTGCCCGCCGCGAGTCGCGCCCCGGACCGCAGCAGCGAGCCGAACGGGTACTGCCGGCCGGCCCGTTCGGGCCCGAGGAAGGGAATGGTCAGCTCGTCCATCTGCGGTTCGTGCGCGGCCCACAGGGGCTGGATGTTGGCCGTGGCGCCGAGCCGCGCGAAGCGGGGTACGTCGTCGGGGTGCACGACCTGGAGGTGGGCCAGGTGCGGACGCGTGTCGCTCGGGCCGTTCGCCTTCCGTGCCGCCTCGACCGCGTCCAGGGCGTCCCGTACGGCCCGGTCGCCCAGCGCGTGGAAGTGGCACTGGAAACCGAGGGCGTCCAACTCGGTCACGTACGCGGGAAGCCGGGCCGGATCGATGAAACTGGTGCCCCGGTTGGCGGTGGCGCAGCCGCACGTGTCGAGATAGGGGTCCAGCAAGGCGGCGCTGCCGTTCTCGGCGACCCCGTCCAGCATCAGTTTGACGCTGGTGGCGCGGAACCGGCCATGGTTCAACGCGGCCCGGCGCTCCACGAGTTCGGGGATCTGCTCGGCCCCGCGTTCCCGGTCCCACCACAGCGCGCCGACGACCCGCGCGGTCAGCGAGCCCTCGCGGGCCGCCGTCAGATACGCGTCCGACGGGTCCTCCATCCCGAGGAAGGCGCCGACGAGCGCGTCCTGCCAGGCGGTGACGCCGAGCGCGTGCAGATGCCGCTGCGCGTACAGCAGTGCGGCGAGCCGGTCCGCCGGGGTGGCCGGGGGAGTGAGCCGGCCGACGTACCGCATGGCTCCTTCCTGGAGCATCCCGGTGGGCTCGCCCGAGGCGTCCCGCTCGAAGCGCCCGTCGGCCGGGTCCGGGGTGTCGCGGGTGACACCCGCGAGCTCCAGGGCGCGGCTGTTGGCCCAGGCGCCGTGGTGGTCCCGGTTCGGCAGGTACACCGGCCGGTCGGGGACGACCGCGTCCAGTGCCTCCTTCGTCGGTGTACCGCCCTCGAACGCCTCCATGGACCAGCCACCTCCCGTGATCCACTCCCGGCCGGGGTGTGCGTCGGCGTACGCCCGGACGGCGCGTACGGTCTCCTCGGCGGTCCGCGCGCCCGTGAGATCGCACTGGGCGAGTTCCAGTCCCGCCGGGACCGGGTGGAGGTGCGCGTCCTGGAAGCCGGGCAGCAGCAGCCGTCCCGCGAGGTCGACGACCTGGGTCCGGGGGCCGGTCAGATCGCGCGCCGCGGCCCCGACGGCGGTGATGCGGTCGCCGGTGACGGCGACCTCGGTGGCAGTGGGGCCCTCGGGGGTGAGGACCGGTCCACCGGTGAACAGCAGGTCAGCGTGCATGAGTCCGTTCCTTGGTCGGGGGTCGGGGATCGGGTCGGCAGTGCGGGGGAGGGGTCAGCGTGGTGCGGTCAGCAGCCGGGGCGCGTCGGCGTCGGTGCCGCGGCCGGTGCGGAAGTACGGGGATCTGCGTACCCACTTGGCCCAGGCGGCCGCCAGGCATCCGGAGGCGATCATCAGGGCGGGCACGAGCAGCAGGAACCACCCGTTGTCCGCGCTGACTTCGAGATGGTCGGTGGAGGTGTAGAAGGACCAGGCGAGGTAGCCGCCGAGGCCGAGCAGGGCCGCGGCGCTCAGGGAGGGGAGCACCACGGCCCGTATCCCCTGCCGCCAGTCCTCGCGCAGCAGACCGCGGAAGCGCGCCGCGGCCGCGAGAGCGGTGAGCGCGTAGGACAGGGCGACGACGATCCCGACCGCGTTCACCGTCGCCATGATCATGTCGGCGAGCCGGGGGATGACCAGGGCGAGCGCCGCCACCGCCGCCGCCAGCGCGCCGATCAGCAGGGTTCCGGCCGCCGGAGTCCCGTACCGGGAGCTGACCTTGGACCACACCGGACCCAGCGTGCGGTCCCGGCTCATCGCGAACATCCCGCGAGCCGTCGGGATCACCCCCGCCTGGAGTGAGGCGACGGCCGAGAACATCAGCGCCACCAGAGGCAGCGCGGCGAGCGGCCGAGAGGCGAGACGGTCACCGAAGTACGCCAGCCCCTGGGCGCCGTGACCCGCCAACTCGTCCACGGACAGCACGCGTTGGAAGGCGACCGAGCCGAGGAGGAAGAGTCCGAGCATCGTGACCAGCGTGATGGTCCCGGCCCGTGAGGCGTCCTTGGGGTCGCGTACCTCCTCGTTCACGGTGAACGCCGCCTCGAACCCCCAGTAGCAGAACACCGACAGCAGCATGCCCTGCGCCAGGGCCGAGGCCGAGGGGATGGCGAACGGGTCGAACCAGCTCAGGCGGAAGGCGTGCGGACCGGTGACGATGCCGTATCCGCAGAAGCCCAGCAGGACGACGTACTCGAAGACCAGCAGCCCGCCCTGCAACCGGGCGGCGGTTCTGACCCCGGTGACGGCCGTGAGGGTGACGGCGACGAGGACCACGACGCCCATCGCGGTCGTCTGGGCGGTGGAGCCCGGGTCCAGCGCGAACCCGGCCACCTCGTGCACGCCCGCCTCACCGGCGAGTTGCAGCATCGCCGAACCGGTCACGGCGGTGGTGTAGGCGAGAAAGGCCACCGTGGCCACGATGTTCACCCAGCCGACCAGGAAACCGAGCCAGGGAGTGAGTGAACGGCCCACCCAGACATAGCCGTTGCCCGCGTTCGGCTCGACCCGGTTCAGCCGGGAGTAGGCGCCCGCGATCCCCAGGACCGGGAGGAAGGCCAGCAGCATGATGGCGGGCAGATGCAGACCGACCACCCCCGCCGTCACGCCCAGCCCGATGCCGATGCTGGTCGTCGCCGCCGTACTGGACGCGGCGATCGCGATGCCGTCCACGACACCGAGGGACTTGCGCAGGGACGGGGGATCCACACCGTACGGCTTCTGCGTCATGGCCTGCTCCGATCGCACCCGGGGCCTGGTTCCGGCCCGATGAGCGGAAATGAAACTGCCCGGGGCCTTAACAGGTCAACGCCGTTGACATAAGGTGCCCGCACCGGAGGGAGAGCCCATGGCCGAACGAGTCGTCCCGCCCGCCGCCCGGCGGCGCCGACGCCCCACCAAGACGGGTGTCGTCCTCTCCGAGGGCCTCATCGTCGAGACGGCGCTGCGGCTGCTCAAGGAGCACGGCGCCGACGCCCTCACCGTCCGCCGCCTGGGCCTCGCCCTCGGTGCCGATCCCACTGCTCTCTACCGGTACTTCCGCGACACCGACGACCTGCTGCTCGCCATCGCCGACGAACTCATCGGCCGTACGCTGCGCACCTGGCGCCCCACCGGCGACTGGCGGGTCGACCTGCGCGACCTCGGCCTGCGGATGCACTCCGGATCGCTCGCCCATCCACAGGCCGCGGTGCTCAGCGCGTACCGCGTCACGGGCCGGGTCCATGAGATCGCCGCGGTGGAGACGATCCTCGGCGTGCTGCGCGGCGCCGGATTTCCCGACGTCGAGGCAGTGCGCGTCTACCACGCGTTCGTCGACCAGGCACTGGCCTTCGCGGCGCTCGACGCGGCGAGCGTGGCCCTTCCCCGGGCCGCGCGTGAGGCCGAGGCGGGGGTGTGGCGGGCGACGTACGCGCGACTGTCCCCCGACACGCACCCGCACATCGCGGCGACGGCGCGTCATCTGGTGGCGGACATGCGGCGCAGCGCCTACCCGGCGGCGCTCGACCTGCTGCTGGCCGCGGCGGCGGCCCGGCTGGAGGAGATCCAGGAGCTCCCTGGGACGTGAGCGACACCCCGGCCGCCGACGCGAGCGGAGGGCCCCGCCTGTCACACCGACGGGCGCTCGCCCGTCGTTCCACCGGACCTGTCCGCACCACGGCCCCAGGAGGCTGACCGCACATGACCCCGCCCGCCCGTACCTTGAAGCAGCGCACGCGGGACACGCTCCGCCGGCTGGAGCAGGACGTCGACGTCTGGGTGTCCACGGCGGGCCCGGACGGGGCGGCGCCCCATCTGATCCCGCTGTCCTACCTCTGGGACGGCACGACCGTGCTGCTGTCCACCCCGGGCGCCAGTCCGACGGGCCGCAACCTGCGTGTGACCGGCACGGTACGGCTGGGCTTCGGGCCGACCCGCGACGTGGTCATGGTCGAGGGCACGGTCGAGACGCTGGAACCCGCCGGACTGCCCGCCGGTGTCGGCGACGCCTTCGCCGAGCGGACCGGCTTCGATCCACGCCGCCTGACCACCGCGTACCTCTACTTCCGCGTCACTCCACGACGGGTACAGGCATGGCGCGAGGCCGACGAGATCGCCGGCCGCGACCTCATGCGGGACGGCGGGTGGCTCGTGGACGACTGATTCCGTGGGACGGGGTATCCGGGAGGCGCGGGGCAGCGACGGCTCGGCCGACCGCGCCCCCGATCCCCGACGGAGGAACCATGGCACTCGTACTGGCAGGCGTGGTGGTGCTGGACTGCGCCGAGCCCGAGAAGCTCGCCGCGTTCTACAAGGAACTCCTCGACGGCGAGGAGACGGACACGAGCGCGAACCGCATCGACATCAGGGGCGCGGACGGGACGCGGATGGGTTTCCGCAGGGACCTCACGGCGACGCCGCCGAGCTGGCCGCGCCCCGAGAACTCCCTCCAGGCCCATCTGGACTTCCAGGTGGCGGACCTGGACGAGGCGGAACGCCGGATCGTCGGTCTCGGCGGGCGCCCCATCGAGACCAAGGACGCCGCGGGACCGTTCGAGGAGCGGGGCTACGCCGACCCGTCGGGGCACTCGTTCACCCTGTGCCTCACGCCCATCATGGCGCCGAAGCTGGGCTGAATCCGCCCGCGCCCCGGCCCCTCCCGGCGAACACGGTCGTCAGCTCCGGCCACCCCGGGTGATCTTGGCCTTCCCCTTCCCCTTGTTCGGGGACGGCCAGATCCCCGTCGATCGCTCGACGGCCTTCGCGCCCGTACGGTCCGCCGCGCTGCGGGCGACGGCGAACAGCGCGCCCTGGAGGGCCGCGGCGAGCAGCACCTCACCCCAGCCGCGGTCCTTGTCCAGCGCGTCGGGGGCGTCCTCCTCGTGCCGCACCGCCTTCCACGCCGCCTCGAACGCCAGCCCGGCCAGGGCTCCGCTCGCCCAGCCCAACGCGAATCCCAACGGCTTGTAGGCGAGAGGGAGTTTGAGTTTCTTCGGTTTCCTGGGCATGTGGGTCTCCTTCCGTGGTCCGAGTCGACGGTGTCACCGAATCCGGACGCCTGGTAGTGGGCCGTACCATCCGCCGATGTGTGAGGTGCGCGGGCCTGGGCAGCCGGACGGGGTGAATCGGACATCGCAGGACCGGTCGGACCGGGCGAAGCCGTCGGCGCCATCCACGGAGCCCAAGGAACCTGGGGAACCGGCGCGGTCGGAACCGTCGCCGAAGCCGAAAGGGCAGGACCACGGGACGCGCCTGACCGTATTCGTGGCCCTCGGAGCCAATCTCCTGATCGCCGTGGCCAAGGCGGTGGGCGGACTTCTCACGGGTTCGCCCGCGCTGCTCTCCGAGGCCGCGCACTCGGTGGCCGACAGCCTCAACGAGGTCTTCCTGCTCGCGGCCCTGCGCCGCAGCCGCCGGCCGGCCGACCGCCGGCACCCGTTCGGCTACGGCAAGGAGAGGTTCTTCTGGTCGCTGCTCGCCGCCGTCGGCATCTTCGTGATGGGCGGCTGCTTCTCGTTCTTCCAGGGCTTCGAGGCGCTGAGGAGCGGCAGCGAGGAGTCGTCCAGCGGCTATGTGGCGGGGCTGGCGGTCCTGGCCGTCTCCCTGCTCGCCGAGGGCGCGTCCCTGTTCCGCGCGTTGCACCAGGTGCGCGGGCAGGGCGGCACCGGAAGACTGCGCGACCCCGCCCTGCGCACGGTCGTCGCCGAGGACGGCACCGCCGTGCTCGGCGTGACGCTCGCGATCATCGGCATGGCGCTGCACATGATCACCGGGCAGATCGTCTGGGAGGCCTCGGCGTCCTTCGCCATCGGAGGACTCCTGGTGGGTGTCGCCTACTGGCTCGGCCGCGACGCGCGCGAGCACCTCATCGGCCGGGCCGCCGACCCCGAATCGAGCGGCCGGATACGGGCCCTGCTGGAGGCGCAGCCCGAGATCGACAGCGTGGAGGCGCTGCTCACCATGGAGATCGGCCTCGACTCGACCCTGGTCGCCGCCCGGATCGACCTCGTGCCGGGCCTGGACAGCGAGGAGGTCGAGGAGGTCGCCGTCCGCATCAAACGCTCCGTCGCGAACACCGTGCCGGAGGCCGACCAGATCTTCCTGGACGTGACCGACGCGGCGGCGGCACGGGCCGCGTCGCGCGGGGACGGGACAGCGGAAGACCCCGCCGCGACGGGGGAGCGCGGCGGGGCCTGAGGTACGGGTGCCCAGCGGGCGACGGCTCATGCACGGCAGGTCCGCGGGATCCCGGCGGCGGACTCGCGCCCCCTTCGGGGACCTCGGCCGCAAACGCGGCCGGGGCTCCGGTCCCGCGCGGCCGGGTCTCCGGTCACGCACCGCGCGTCGGCGCCCGAGCGCCCGCGCCGCTCAGTCCGTCGGCTCCAGCACGAAGACGGGGATCTCGCGGTCCGTGTTCTTCTGGTAGTCGGCGTACGAGGGGTACGCCGCGACGGCGCGCTCCCACCACTGGTCCTTCTCGGCACCGGTGACCTCACGGGCCCGCAGGTCCTGGCGGTTGGCGCCGTCCTGGAGTTCGACGTGCGGATCCGACTTCACGTTGTAGTACCAGACCGGATGCTTGGGGGCTCCGCCGAGCGAGGCGACCGCCGCGTAACGGCCCTCGTGCTCGACGCGCATGAGCGGGGTCTTGCGGATCTTGCCGCTCTTGGCACCGCGGGTCGTGAGAATGATGACCGGCAGTCCCGTGTCCTGCAGTGTGGTCCCCTCGGTGCCGCCGGAGCTCTCGTACAGCTCCACCTGCTCGCGCACCCACTGCGTCGGGCTGGGTTCGTACTCACCCTCAAGAGGCATGACTTGCGTCCCATCTCGCGTCGTACCGGACCTGTCTCGCCATGATTCAACACCAGTGGGGACACGATTGATCCGCACCATGACACCGCGGGTCATCGCGGACGCGGGACGCGCGCGCGACGGTGGGGACGTTCCCGTACGACGACCACGACGAGGCCGCCCCCATGGCAGCGGTCACCGCACACGTTCCGACGACCCGCGCCGTGACCGGGGAGTCGTTGCGCCGATCCGGCGCCGGCGTCCCCGAAAGGATCGCCGAGCCGTACGCCGAACGGATCGACCGGAAGCCCGGTCGGCCGCCGGACCCGGTCGGACGCCGGACCCGGTCGAGGGCGGTCTCGTCGTGCGGCGTCACGTCCACGAGGACAGCCTCGCGGTGGCCCGCGCCTTCGGACCCGGCGCGGGCGTCCGACCGGGCACCACGACCACTCCGTCCGCCCCTCGCCGCGACCGGTGACCTGGTGCCGTGGCAGGTCACCCCGGTCATGCCCGTCCCGGCAGGTCCGCGTGCTCATGGTGAGGGGACGAGCATCCGCAATGCGAGCACCATGATCACGACGCTGGACGCGAGCGCCGTGACCAGCCGCCCCCGGTGTCCCGTCAGGACCCGGCCCAGCAGTGCGCCGCTCCCGGCGATCAGCAGTTGCCAGCTCGCGGACGCGACGAACGCGGCGAGCACGAACACCCCCTGCTCCAGCGGCCGTACGGCTTCCGTCGTACGGCTGCCGAGGACCAGCGCGGCGAAGTAGACGATGGTGGTGGGGTTCAGCAGGGTGATCCCCAGCAGTGTCAGATACGCCCTCGCCGGATGCGCCGGATCCTTCGTGGAGCGGGCGGTGAGCCGCCGCTCGCGGTACTGGCGCAGTGCGCTGACGGCGCCCCGTATCGCCAGGGCGACCAGCACCAGCCCGGACACCCAGCGCAAGGGCACCAGCACCGGCTGGAGCGCGGCGGCGAGCGCGGCACCCCCGAGCGCGGCGACCAGGGCGTACACCCCGTCGGCGGTCGCGACGCCCAGCGCGGCGGACCCGCCGATCCGCAGTGAGGTACGAGCGGTGAGGGACACTAGATAAGTCGCGACCGCTCCGACGGGGATGGCGATGCCATAGCCCGCGAGCAGCCCCGCGACGAGCGCGGCGGTCATGATCGGGGAAGCGAGGGCCTCCGCGGTCGGCCGGGCTGCTGCTGGACCCGCACCGGACGAGTGGCGGCGGAGGTCGGCGGCAGGAAGGCTTCGTTCATGGACATGCGCAGATCCTTGGGCCTGGGCGGCGGCCCGTGCAACCGAATTACGGGGGCCGTCGACGGGATCACGAGGGACACCGCCGAGCCACGTGGAGCGGGTGTCCACCGTGGCGGGAGCGGGCGGTTCGAGCCACGGCCACGCCTCCGCGCGGCCCCGCCGTCCGCCGGGCACCCGGTCGGCGCCCCGCCGGGCGACGGCGTTCGGCCAGACCGCCCGACCGGAGCATCTGGCCGAACTTCGAGTGGCTCTGTAGATGCCTGGGGCATCTAATGAGGAGCGGCAAGATCGGCAAGAGGGAACCATCGCATGCGAGGTCACTCATGACAGAAACCGTTGCCTTCCCCCAGGACCGTACGTGTCCTTACCACCCGCCCACCGCCTACGATCCCCTGCGTGAGGCGCGCCCCCTGTCGCGGGTCTCCCTGTACGACGGCCGCAGCGTCTGGGTCGTCACCGGCCACGGCACCGCCCGCGACCTGCTCACCGACCCACGGCTGTCGTCCGACCGCACCCGTCCGGCGTTCCCGATGCCCACGGAGCGGTTCGCCTCCGCCCGCGACCGCCGGGTGGCACTCCTCGGGCTCGACGATCCCGCGCACCACACCCAGCGCCGCATGCTGGTCCCCAGTTTCACCCTCAAGCGGATCGGGACCCTGCGCCCCCGCATCCAGGAGACCGTGGACCGGCTGCTCGACGTCATGGAGGCGAAGGGCCCGCCCGCCGAGCTGGTCGGCGACTTCGCGCTGCCCGTGCCGTCCATGGTGATCTGCGCACTGCTCGGTGTCCCGTACGCCGATCACGAGTTCTTCGAGGAGCAGTCCCGCAGGCTGCTGCGCGGCCCCGCCGCCGCGGACACCCAGGACGCCCGCGACCAGCTGGACGCGTACTTCGGGTCGCTCATCGACCGCAAGCAGAAGGATCCGGGCGACGGGCTCCTCGACGAGCTCATCCAGGACCGGTTGCGCGAGGGCGCGGTCGACCGCGAGGAACTGATCAGCCTGGCGACGATCCTGCTGGTCGCCGGCCACGAGACGACCGCGAACATGATCTCGCTCGGCACGTTCACCCTGCTCAGGCACCCCGAGCAGCTGGCGGAGCTGCGCGCCGAGCCGACGCTCATGCCCGCCGCCGTCGAGGAGCTGCTGCGCTTCCTCTCCATCGCCGACGGGCTGCTGCGGGTGGCCACCGAGGACATCGAGGTGGCCGGGGCGACGATCCGCGCCGATGACGGCGTCGTCTTCTCGACCTCCGTCATCAACCGTGACGAGCACACCTTCCCCGAGCCGGACGCCCTCGACTGGCACCGTCCGGCCCGTCACCACGTCGCGTTCGGCTTCGGCATCCACCAGTGCCTCGGCCAGAACCTCGCGCGCGCCGAGATGGAGATCGCCCTGCTGTCGCTGTTCGACCGGCTGCCCGGACTACGGCTGGACGCGCCGGCGGACGACATTCCCTTCAAACCCGGAGACACGATCCAGGGGATGCTGGAACTCCCCGTGACCTGGTAAGAGGCTTACCGGCATGACCATCGACATCGCAATCGACAAGGACGTCTGCATCGGCGCGGGGCAGTGCGCGCTGACCGCGCCGGACGTCTTCACGCAGGACGACGACGGATTCAGCGAGGTGCTCCCCGGCCGTGAGGACGGCGGCGGTGCCCCACTGGTCCGGGAGGCCGCGCGGGCCTGCCCGGTGGGCGCCATCACCGTCTCGGAGGCCTGAGGGCACCCCCGCGGACCCCGGGGCAGACCTCCCGCGGACCCGAGGACGCCGTCCTCGGGTCCGTCCGTCGCCGCTCCGGCGGGGCTGCTCCGGCGGGTCCGGTCGCCGTGGTGTCCGGCTAGCCGGCGTGCCGGACGGACGAGATGAGCGCCGCTGCCGCCGTGGCCGCGTGCCCGGCGGCCGCCGCCTCGCGTGTGATGCCCGCGGTGACCATGGCTCCCTCGGCGAGCAGATACACCTGATCGGCGAGGGAGTCCGGCAGCCCCGCGTCGGTCACCAGGCCGCCCAGATAGTCCCTGAACGCCTTCTTGTGGGCGCGGACCTGGACGGTCACGCGAGGTGAGGTGGCGCCGAGTTCTCCGTAGGAGTTGATCCAGGCGCACCCGCGGAAGTCCGGTTCCCCGAACCACAGCCGGAGCCAGTCGAACACGGCCAGAATCCGCCGCTCGGGCTCCGTGGACCGGTCGACGTGTTCGGCCAGCCGGCGCCGCCAGCGGATGTCGCGCCGCTCCAGATATGCCTCGACCAGCAGCTCCTTCGCGGGGAAGAGCTGGTAGAGCCGCTTGAGGGAGACGCCCGAGGCGCCCCTGATGTCGTCCATCCCGACGGTCTGGATGCCGCGGGCGTAGAACAGCTCCTCCGCGGCGTCCAGCGCCTGTTCCCGGGCCTGCGCGAGGGCCTGTTCGCGAGCACTCGTGATGTCCATGGGCAGGGGGCTCCTTGACGCGAGAACCAACGTTCTCTAGGTTATCAGCCAGCCTGGAGAACGGCCGTTCTCCGCTTTGCCGCCCCGCGCGCCCGAATCGTCCCGCGCATCCGAGTCGTCCCGCGCATCCGAGTAGCCCGCGCATCCGAAAGGGAAGCCGCATGTCCCCACGCCCGCCCCTGCCGCCCTTCACCCGTGAGACCGCCCTCCAGAAGGTCCGGGCGGCCGAGGACGCCTGGAACACCCGTGATCCCCACAAGGTCTCGCTCGCCTACTCCGAGGACTCGGTCTGGCGCAATCGGGACATCTTCGTCACCGGCCGCGCGGCGATCGTCGAGCTGCTCACCGCGAAGTGGGCGCGCGAGCGGGAGTACGCCCTGCGCAAGGACCTCTGGTCCTTCGACGGCAACCGCATCGCCGTCCGCTTCCAGTACGAGTCCCGCGACGCGGACGGCCGGTGGTGGCGCTCGTACGGCAACGAACTGTGGGAGTTCGACGATCAGGGACTGATGACCCGACGTGAGGCGAGCATCGACGACGTGCCCATCGAGGAGCAGGATCGCCGGCTCTTCGGTCCGCGCTCCGACGCCGAACGCGGGGCGTCCCTGCCTCTCCGTTAGGGGACTCGGCTCCGGCGGGTTCCCGCGACTTGGGCGGGTTCCCGCGACTCCGGCAGGGTTCCGCGGTTCCGGCCCGGGTCCGCAGGTCGTCGCGCGCCGCTCCGGGGCTCCGGGTCGGCCCGTAGGGTTCCCGGATGACCGAACGCACCGGGCGGGCCCCCGCCGTGAAGCCCTTCCTCTACGTCGTCGTCTGCGCGGCCGGCATCGCGCAGGACGTCGGCGCGCTGATCGCCGCCGCACAGGAGCGGGGCTGGGAGGTCGGCGTCATCGCCACCCCGCAGGGGCTCGGGTTCTTCGACGCCGAGGCCGTCGGGGCGCGGACCGGCCGCCCGATCCGGTCCGCGTGGCGGGTCCCGGGCGAGGCGCGCCCCTTCCCGGCCCCCGACGCGGTGGCCGTCGCGCCGGCCACCTTCAACACCGTGAACAAGTGGGCGGCCGGCATATCCGACACCCTCGCCCTCGGCACCCTGTGCGAGGCGTACGGTCTCGGCGTCCCGATCGCCGTACTGCCCTGTGTGAGCGACGCGCTGGCGGCTCACCCCGCGTACCGCGCGAGCCTGGACCGGCTGCGCGGCATGGGCGTCCGTTTCGGGGACCGGTACTCGGGGGAGCCGGACGCGGACGGTCGGCGTGCGGAGTTCCGCTGGGAGCGGGTGCTCGACCTGCTCGCCGCCCGCACCTGACGGCGGACGGGGCGACGGGCAGGTCCGCCGCCTACGGCCTCCGGAAGATCGTGATCGAGTGGCCGACGTCGTCCACGGGTGTACTGCCGTCGAGCAGCGCGGCGAGGCGGCCGTCCGCCTTCGCGACCGAGGAGTCCGAGACGGCGAGCAACCCGTGCACCTCGCCCGGCGGCGCCTTGCGCGGATCGGCCGCCTCGATCCCGTAGGCGGAGGGCACGCCGCTGCCCTTGTAGACCAGCCAGACCCGCTCGCGCGGATACCGCTCGGCCAGCCGGTCGGCGAGCCTTCCCAGGTCCTGCCCCCAGTCGACGTTCGAGTCGTGCAGCCGCAGACGGGTCTTCGACGGTCCGCCGAACGCCTCGTTCGAGTACGGCAGGTAGTACGGGAACGCGCGCAGCGAGCTGACCGCGACGAACAGCACCAGCGCCGCGGCGGCGAGCGGCGCCCGGCGGGGCCGCAGCGCGAGGACCCCCGCCGCCGCGACCGCCAGGAACACCGGGACGAACAGGGCGTACCGGACCCCCAGATCACGGGATCCCGTCATGGCCACGGCGAGGAGCACGGCCGGCGGGAGGAGGACGTACGGGGCGGCGGCGCGCAGCCGGGGGACGCGGACCATGGCCGCCGCGCCGGTCAGCCAGAGCACCAGCATGCCGAGCGGAGTCTTCACCAGCAGCGCGGCCGGCAGGTAGTACCAGAGCGCACCGCGGTACACCCGGCCGAAGAGGAAACCGCCCCACGTCGCGTCCTCGAACCCGAACTGGACGCGCATCCCGTCGCGGTACGGCCGGGGGACGGGCAGCCAGTGCAGGGCGAGCCCGCGCAGACCGTGCACGGCCGGCACGTCCGCGGGCGTGGCCCAGCGCAGTCCCGGGTCGACGACGAGGTAGCTGGCCCACACCACGGCGAGGGCCAGCAACACCATGCCGGCCGCCACCGCCACGCTCGGCGCCAGGAGCCGCCGCTGGGCGTGCGGGTCCGGGCCGGCGACGCGGCGCGTGTGCCGGAAGGAGAGGACCGCCAGGAGCAGCAGCACCGGGGCCGCGGGCAAGGTGCTCATCTTGGTGGCGAGCGCCGCGCCGAGCGCCACCCCCGCGAGCGCGAGGTGCGGCAGCGGCCGCCGGCGCCGCGCCCGCCACACCAGCCACGCCGACGTCAGCACGAATCCCGCCGCCGGTACGTCGAGGGTGGCCAGCGACCCGTTCGCGATGACGTCGGGAGACAACGTGTACAGGGCGAGCGCCACCAACCCGCCTACGGCACCGACGAGTTCACGGGCGAACGCGAGAACGACCAGGCCGAACAGCAGCGTCAGCACGATCACCGGCAGCCTCGCCCAGAACATCACCCGCCAGGGATCGTTGCCCGACCCGTACAGCAACCGCCGTCCGAGCGCCGTCTGGTCGTCGGTGGCGTGGGCATCGAGGTGGGGGTGGGCGAACACCAGCCCGGCGCCGATGATCAGTTTGCCCAGCGGCGGATGCTCCGGGTTGTAGCGCAGGCTGTGTTCGCGCGTGTAGACCACCGCCGTGCCCACGTACACCGGCTCGTCGATCGTCGGTGTCTGCCGCGCGGCGGCCGTGACCATCGCCACCGCCATCTGCGCCAGCAGGGCGGCCACGGCGAGCGCGAGCAGCCACCGCCGGTGCCGCCGCAGTCGTGCGTATCGTCGCGGCGGCTCGGTGGTGCTCGTCGGCAGGCGGCTTTCCCGCCTGTCCGCCATGGAGGTCGACATGCCTCTTGATACGCCCGTCGGCGGCCGGCCGCTCATCCGACACGGCCCGGGTTCGGCGCGGGCGCCTCCCCCGGGCCGTCCGGCGTCGGCGGAAGGCGTGCCGGGCGGGTGCTCAGTGGCCGAGCTCGGCCCGCAGTTCCGGCTGGAGCAGGGCGCCGTGGGCACGTACGAGGTCGTCGCACAGGTCCCAGATCCGTTCGACGGGCAGCGCGGCGGCCGTGGCGGGATCGGCCATGGCGGCGTGCCGGATGTGGCGGGGGTCGTGGTCGGTGGCGGCCCGCACGACCAGGTCGTTGACGGCGACATAGGCACTGTTGAGGGCCGCGCACTGCGGCGGAAGCGAGCCGACGCGGGTCGGCTGGACGCCCAGCGCGTCGGTCAGACAGGGGACTTCGACCACGGAGTCGGCGGGCAGGTTGTCGATCAGACCGCGGTTGGGGACGTTCCCGTAGATCGTGCGCGGGGTGCCGGTGAGGGTGCTGTGGATGATCTGCGGAGCGTACTCCAGGGTGCCCTCGACGGGCAGCGGCGCGTTCCTGGCCAGCGCGTCGCGGGTCTGCTCGTAGCTCGCCGTGTTCTCCTCGATGATCTTCAGATAGGCGCCCACCGGCAGCCGGAGGCGTTCGATCTCGCTGTCGTGGTGGAGATACCAGGGCACGTACTCCGAGGAGTGCTCGCTGGTCTCGGTGGGGTAGTGGCCCAGCCTGCGGTACATGTCGACGCGGACCCGGCGCAGCAGTCCGGGATCCTTGGCGATCGCCTCGTCCAGCAACGGGTGGAGGTCCTGGCCGGCGCGTTCGAAGCGCAGCACCCAGGCCTGGTGATTGACCCCGGCCGCCAGATAGGACACCTCGTCGAAGGGCACGCCGACCAGCGCGGCGAGGTCGTGCATCGTCCAGTGCACCGAGTGGCACAGGCCCGTCACACGCAGGTCCGGGGCGATGCGGCTGAGGTAGAGGACGTTCATCGCCATGGGGTTGGTGTAGTTCAGCAGCAGGGCGTCCGGGCACAGTTCGGCCATGTCCTCGGCCAGCGCGCGCAGGACCGGGAAGGTGCGCAGCGCGCGGAAGATACCGCCGATGCCGAGCGTGTCGCCGATGGTCTGGCGCAGGCCGTGGCGGGCCGGGATCTCGAAGTCGACGCGTGTCGCCTCGTTCATGCCGACCTGGACGATGTTGATGACGAAGTCCGCGTCGGCCAGGGCCGCCCGCCGGTCCAGGTGGGCGGTGATCACCGGTTTGACCCCGCGGGCGGCGGCGATGCGCAGGGCCGCGCCCTCCGCCGTCGCGAGCCGCTCCGGGTCGATGTCGTGCAACGCGATCCTGGTGTGGGCCAGTTCGGGGAAGGCGAAGAGGTCCGCGAGCAGTCCTTGGGTGAACACCACGCTCCCGGCCCCGATGAAGGCGATCTTCGCGGCGGTGACGTCGTACATCAGTGAATTCCTCTTTCCGAGTTGTCCGAGGCGGCGGCCTGGGCCTCGTCCCACGTGGGCTGTGCCGCGGTGCCGCCGTGGCCGCGCGTGGAGAGCGAACCGCGGGCCACGGCGAGGGCCATGGCCCTCGCGAGGTCGAGCCCGCGCAGGGGCGCGGCGACGAATGCGGCGTCGAAGCTGTCGACGGCGCCAACGCTGTCGACGGCGCCAACGGTGTCGAGGGCGCCAACGGTGTCGAGGGCGCCAACGGTGTCGAGGGCGCCAACGGTGTCGAGGGCGCCAACGGTGTCGAGGGCGCCAACGGTGTCGACGGCGCCGACGGTGTCGGCGGCACTCACGGTGTCGACGGGCGCGGCGGGCGCGTGCGGCAGTCGTGTCCCGTGCAGGACCAGGAGACTCACGTCGGCCCCTCGTCCCGCCGGCGCGTCACGCACGAACACACCCGCGGGACCGGCGCCGACCCGGCCCGCGAAGGCGACCCGCAGCCCCAGCCGGGCGGCCCCGCACGCCATGAGCGCCGCGGGTCCGCGAGCACCAACCCGGCGTGTGCGACGAGTTGTTCGCGCTGCCCGGAGGCATGGGGACCGGACAGCGGACCGGCCACCACGTCCGGATGCCCGTCGCCGATCACCACAGGGTCGAAAGCCCGCACCGCCGTCACCCCTTCAGGCCGCTCGACGTGAGCGACTGCACGAACGTCTTCTGCGCCAGCAGGAACGCCACCAGCACCGGCAGCACGGTGATCACGTTCCCCGCCATCACGGCCGACCACCGGGTGTGGTGCTGTCCCTGGAAGGTGGTCAGCCCCAACTGGAGGGTGTACCGCGTGTCGTGGTTGAGCGCGATCAGCGGCCACGACAGGTCGTTCCAGGTCGACAGGAACGTCAGCACCGCGACCGTGGCCAGCGCGGGGCGGGCCAGCGGCAGCACGATCGAGAAGAGGACCCGCAGCCGCGAACACCCGTCGATCCAGGCGGCCTCCTCCATCTCCCGCGGCAGCGAGAGGAAGAACTGGCGGAACAGGAAGACCGCGAACGGGGTGACCAGCGACGGCACGATCAGCGCGCCGAGCGTGTCGATCAGACCCAGCTCCTTCATCACCAGGAAGGTGGGGATCATGGTGAGCTGGAACGGGATCACCATGGTCGCCAGCATCAGCCCGAGCAGCAGCCGCGACCCGGCGAACCGCATCCGCGCGAACGCGTAGCCGCCCAGCGCCCCGAACAGCAGATTCGATCCCACCGCGACCGACGCGACCAGGAAGGAGTTGGCGAACCACCGTGGGAACAGCGCGTTCCCGAGCACATACCGGTATCCGCCCAGATCGATGCCCTTCGGCCACAGCGCGGGCGGGAACCGGTTGATCTCCACGTCGGTCATCACGGAACTGAGCACCAGCCACACCAGCGGCAGCGCGAAGCACAGGGCCAGCGGCGCCAGCAGCAGATGCCAGCCGCTCACCTTCGGCATCCTCATCGGACGACTCCTTCCGTACGGTTCTGGCGGCGCCGCACGACCCGCAGCGCCGCGCCCACCACCATGAGGGCCGCCGCCAGGACGTACGCCGCCGCTGCCCCGTATCCGGCCGTGAACGTCTGGAAGGCCTGCTGCCAGACGAAGTAGACGACGACCGTGGTCGAGCCGAGGGGGCCGCCCTTGGTCGTCACATAGATCAGGTCGAAGACCTGGAGCGCCGTGATCAACTGCCACAGGAGCAGGAACACGGTGACCGGTGTGAGGGTCGGCAGCACGATGTGACGCAGGATCAGCGTGCGGCCCGCTCCGTCGATGCGGGCGGACTCGACGAGTTCGGGCGGCACGTCCTGGAGCGCGGCCAGGTAGACGACGACGCAGAAGCCGACGCCGCTCCACAGCGAGATGAGGACCAGCAGGTAGATCGCCTGGTCGGGATCGGAGAGGAAGCCTTGCGGTGAGATGCCGAGCTGGTGCAGCAGGGAGTTGGCGACCCCGAACTCCGGGTCGAGGATGAACGAGAACAGGACGCCCTGGGCCGTCGCCGACACCACGAACGGGATGAAGACGAGCGTCCGGTACAGACCGATGAGCCGCAGCCGACGGTTCAGCGCCAGGGCGAGCGCGAGTCCGCCGACCAGACTCAGCGGAACGTAAAGGGCCGTGTACAGCAGGGTGTTGCTCACGGCCGTGTGGAACTCGGGGTCCTCGGCCAGGGCCCGGTAGTTGTCGAGACCGACCCAGCGGCCCGGCGTGACCAGGTCGTCGGCCCGGAAGGACAGCAGCAGGGACCACAGGACGGGGACGATCCCGAGGCCGAGGATCACGACGACCGCGGGGCCGATGAACCCCCAGGCGGTGGCCGTTTCACGACGGGCGCGACGGCGTGCGGCGCGCCGTGCGGCGGCCGTGGGCACCGCGGCCTGCGGGGCGAGCGTGATGGCGCGGGGCAGAGTGGACAAGACGGCCTCCCTCACCTGGAAGTCACCTGAGAGTCACCTGGACACGGACGGCGGAACGCGGGGAACACGAAGAATGCGGCGAACACGAAGAATGTGGAGAATGTGGAGAATGCAGGGAACACGGGGAACGCGTCCGTGGAGGCCGGAGGTTCTGGGATGCCCGGCCCGGGTCACCGGGGGATGAGCAGGGCGGCGTCGGACCGTTCCGCGCACCGGCGCAGGGCGCCGGCGGGGGAGTCCTTGCCGAGCAGCACCGAGACGATCGCCTCGCCGAGTGCCTGGGAGATCTGCGGATAGGCCGCGTGCACCGGACGCACCCGGGCGGAGCCCAGCGCTTCGGTGAACACGTCGAGGCCCCTGGTCCGTCGGGAGTGCAGGCGCCACTCCGGCCGGGCGGCGGTGGCCGAGCTCAGCGGAAGGCTGCCCGCCGAGAGGTCCCAGCGGGCGTCCTGGGCGGGCCGCATCATCCAGCGCACGAACTCGACGGCCGCCCGTGAACGGGCCGAGCCGTTGTCGAACACCGTCCAGGTGTCCGGGCCCGAGATGGTGACCGGCCGTCCGCTGTAGGTCGGCAGCGGCACGACGTCGTAGTCGACCCCGGCGCCGACGATGTCCGGGAGCTGCCAGGGCCCGGTCCCCACCATGGCCATCCGACCGGCCATGAAGACCTGGTACATCTGCTCGCCGCCGGGCTTCGGATCCACGTACACGCTCTTGTCGCGGCTCAGCCGGGCGAGGGTCTCCAGGGCCCGTACGCCCTGGTCGGCGAAGCCGATGTGCTTGCCGTCGGCGGCCACCACGTCACCGCCCAGGTCCCAGATCATCGGCCACAGCCGCCACACCGTGTCCTCGTCGCCGGTCCCGGGCCAGCCCGTACCGAAGACCCCGCGGCCGGGCTCGGTGAGTCTCCGTGCCGTGTCGGTGAACTCGTCCCAGGTCCAGCCGGCCCGCGGGAAGTCCACGCCGGCCTGCCGGAACAGCTTCCTGTTGTAGACGACGGCCAGGGAGTCGAGCAGCGCCGGGGCGGCCCGCACCCTGCCGTTGACGGTGACTCCCTCCCGCACCGGGGCCCAGAGGGACCGCCACGGCGTGGGGCCCGCGTGCAGCGCGGACGTCAGGTCGACGACGCGGGGACTGCGCGCGATGCTGGCCAGGTCCGAGCCGAAGATGTACGCGATGTCGGGATAGGAGCCCGAGGCCAGCGCGGCCGTCACCTTCTGGAGCATCGCGTCGGCCAGCACTCCGCCGCCCGCGCTGTCGACGCGGATACGCGGATGGGTGCGGTTGAACTCGGCGACGAGCGCCTCCACCGCCTTCCTGCCCGTGTCGTTCTGCCCGTGCCACAGCTCGACGGTCACCGTGCCGTCGGCGCCGACGCCGTCGGAGGCGCCACCACCGCAGGCGGCGAGGAACGGGGCGGCGGCCGCGCCGGCCAGCAGCCGGCGACGTGCGATCGAGGAGGTCATCACGGCCCCTGTCAGTGCGTCCGGCGGACGTAGTCCGCGCTGCCCGGTGTCGAGACGTCCACGTCCCGGCGCACGATGCTCAGCCTTTTCCCGTACCGCGCGCGGGCCTTGCGCAGCCCGCTGTCGGTGTACTCGATGACGACGACCCGGTCGTGGAACGCCTTCGCGTACGTCCCGCACTCGTCGTACTCGCCGCACTCCTCCGCCACCGCGAAGTCGAGGCCGGTCCGTGCCCTCTGTCCGGCCAGTTCCGCGGTGTTCTTCTGCCCGATGGCGAGCCTGCGGGCGTGCGCGCGGGCGGAGAGCAGCGTGATGAACGCGGTGGCGTCGTCGGCGTCCAGCAGGTGCCGGGACCGGGTGTAGCTGTCGTAGTTGTCCGGCTCCACCGCGTCGAAGCCCTTGTCCGCGCAGCCGTCGATCCACCGGCCGACCCGCGCGGCCACCCGCTCGCGCTTGTCCGGCGAACCGATGTCGAGCAGCGCCTCGTCCCAGTCGCGGTCGACGACCACCTCGCCGTGCGCGTCCCGCAGCAGCAGGTCGGCGGGCCACTGCCGCTCCTCGCCCGGCTGGACCTGGAAGGCGTTGACGTAACAGATGTTGTAGAGGCCGGGCGCGGGCGTCGCCGTACGGTCGCGGCTGACGATGCGGACACCCGACGGCGGCCGGTAGGCGCCGCCGATCTGGTAGTCGAAACCGGCGTGGAGCGGGGGGAGCCGCACGGTCCGCGGGCTCGGTCCCGAGGTCCCGTGCTTTCGGGGCGGAGTGGTCTTCGCCGGATCCGAAGCACAGCTCACCAGTGTCGCGAGCGCCACCAGGGCAGCGGCTGCCCCCGGACCGGCGACGCGGAGAACACGTTTGACGGGCATGTCCGCTCCATCAATCGCGAGTACGACCCCGCCTCGGACGCTTCCCGCGATCCTGGCGACTTTGGCCGGACTTGAACCGTGTCCGTTACCGGCTGGGCGCACCTCTGGGTGCCCGGCTGCACGCGCCACGGCACGCCAGGATCAAAGCGCCTCGACGCCGCCCGCGTCAAGGCCACGCCGGCGCGGGAGGACTCCGGTACGGCCACCGACACACGATGTCCTCCGGGAGCGGCCCCGACCCGGGCCCTATGGTCAGGACATGACCGGAGACCGTATCGCACTGGCCGTCCACGACCACGGAGGCGACGGGCCGCCGCTGCTCCTGCTGCACGGAGCCGGCCGCACGCTGGCCGACTGGGCCGCCGTCGCGCCTCTCCTGACACCCCGGCACCGGGTGCTCGCCGTCGACCTGCGCGGGCACGGTCTCTCACCTTCCGGGACCTGGACCCTGCCCCGGGTGATCGAGGACATCGAGGGAGTCCTTGAGGAGTACGGCCTCCCCGGCGCGCTCCCGGTCGGACACTCACTGGGCGGGATGATCGCGGTGCGGTACGCGCTGGACCACCCGGAGGTGACGCCCGGCGCGGCGAACCTGGACGGATACGGGTGGGGCCGCCCCGACCAGTACGTGGGTCTCGACCCGGCCTATGTCGACGAACGCCTCGTCCAGGTCAGGAAGTCGGCGACGGCCGCGCTGCCGGGCGGCCCGCTGCCCGTCGACGGCCTGCAGACCCTGCTCGCCCAGCAGCGCGCCCTGTCCGGGCAACTCGGCGTACCCTACGAGCTGTTGGAGACGGCACTGCTGCGCTCCGTATGTCACACACCGGACGGGCGGCTGGAGTTGAGGCCGCGGCGCGAGCACGCGCTCGAGATGCTGGCGGCGATCGACTCCCTCGACCTGTTCGGCCTCTTCGCGCGGATGGACCGACCGCTGCTGCTCGGGCGCGCGCTGCGCCCGACGCCCCCGGTGCCGGGCAGGGAGTGGTTCGACGACCTGATGAGGGCCTACGGGATGGGGCTCGCCAGGGATCTCACGGCACTGGCCGCACACCGCCCGCACGTGCGCGTGGTTGGGATCGACGGCACGCACGCGATGCTTCTGGAGAGCCCTGGCGCGGTCGCGGCCGCGGTCCTCGCGTTCGCCGCCGAAGCGCTCCCCGGATCGGCTTCGGCCCCACTCCGGCACGCGCTGCCCGAACCGCGGGAGTGAGACCGTTGAGCGGCTGGTGCCGGACGAGTTGTGGGAGTCGTTCCAGCGGGTGGTGCCGGAGTCGCCGACCCGTCCGCGAGGGGGAGGACGACGTCGGCACGGGGACCGGGACGTCCTGGCCGCGCTCGCAAGGGCACAGACTCCAGGGCACACCCACCCTTGCCCTCGACACCCACCGCAACGCCCATCTCGTGCTGAGTGCGGCGAGTTGGCGTGGGGTGAGCGTGTCGCGCCTCGATCCGGTGGTCGAGACCACACGCCAAGGGCTCCTGGCCGGCGACGCCTGGGCCCGGGACGATGTCCCGGGCCCCCGCGGCGCCCGCCCCCCCAGCCCGTCGCGCCCGGG